>NZ_CP065997.1:6329090-6658181 GCF_016127315.1 Achromobacter deleyi | reverse complement strand
TCCAGGTGGTGTCGACCGGCTCGCTGGGTCTGGACATCGCGCTGGGCGTCGGCGGCCTGCCGCGCGGCCGCGTGGTGGAAATCTACGGTCCGGAATCCTCGGGCAAGACCACGCTGACCCTGCAGGTCGTGGCTGAAATGCAAAAGATCGGCGGCACCTGCGCCTTCGTCGACGCCGAACACGCGCTGGACGTGCAGTACGCCTCGAAGCTGGGCGTCAACCTGGCCGACCTGCTGATCTCGCAGCCGGACACGGGTGAGCAGGCGCTGGAAATCACCGACGCGCTGGTGCGCTCGGGTTCGGTCGACCTGATCGTGGTCGACTCGGTCGCGGCCCTGGTGCCCAAGGCCGAAATCGAAGGCGAAATGGGCGATTCGCTGCCCGGCCTGCAGGCCCGCCTGATGAGCCAGGCGCTGCGCAAGCTGACCGCCACCATCAAGAAGACCAACTGCATGGTCATCTTCATCAACCAGATCCGCATGAAGATCGGCGTGATGTTCGGCAACCCCGAAACCACCACCGGCGGCAACGCGCTCAAGTTCTACGCCTCGGTGCGCCTGGACATCCGCCGCATCGGCTCGATCAAGAAGGGCGACGAGGTCGTCGGCAACGAAACCCGCGTCAAGGTGGTCAAGAACAAGGTCGCGCCTCCGTTCAAGCAGGCCGAGTTCGACATCATGTACGGCGCCGGCATCTCGCGCGAAGGCGAAATCATCGACCTGGGCGTGGCCGCCAACGTGGTGGACAAGTCCGGCGCGTGGTACAGCTACAACGGCAACCGCATCGGCCAGGGCAAGGACAACGTCCGTGAATACCTGAAGGAACACAAGGAACTGGCGATCGAGATCGAGAACCGGGTCCGCGAGAACCAGGGCATCGTCAGCCGCGCCGCGGAATTCGTGCCCACCGCCGAAGACGACAGCGACGAGTAATCGTCACGCCATCATCGGATCGCACCGGGCCCGCCAGCCCGGTCGTCAGCGGCAGGCTCCCTTTCCGGGAGGCCTGCCGCTGGCACATAGAGGAAGCGCATGAGCTGGAAACCGCCCGTCACGTCCGCCGACCGCCTGCGCGCCAAGCTGGACGATGAGTTCGAAACCGTGGCCAAGCCCGAGGGCTTGCGCCGCACGTCGGACCTGCGGCGGGCCGCTGAATCCGCGGCCTCCTCCGGCCATGACCCGGACAGTCCGGCGCCGCAAGACGGGGGCGCGCCGTCGTCAGAAGACAAGCCCCGCACCCCGCCCAAGGGGCCATCGCTGAAGATGCGCGCGGTCGGTTATCTGTCGCGGCGCGAGCACGCCCGCGACGAGCTGGCGCGAAAACTCGCGCCCCACGCCGAAGACGCCGACGAGGTCGAGCGCGTGCTGGATGCGCTGGAAAAGGAAGGCTGGCTGTCGACCGAGCGCTTCGCGCAAAGCCTGGTGCATCGCCGCGCCTCGCGCCAGGGGGCGGCGCGCATCGTGCAGGAATTGCGCCAGCACGGCGTCGATGACACCCAGGTGTCCGAATTGCGCGAGCAATTGCGCGCCACCGAATACCCACGCGCGCTCGAGGTCTGGCAGAAGCGCTTCGGCGCCAAACCCGAGGATCGCGCCGCCTATGCCAAGCAGGCGCGCTTCCTGGCCAGCCGCGGTTTCGCGCACGACGTCATCCGCCGCATCCTGGGGGCGGGCGACGACGACTGAGTCGCCCGCGTGCCTGGCGCGGCGCGCGGCGGCATGCGCCGGCCGCCGCATTCCTTTCCGCCACGCCGATTTTTCCGCCGCGCTTATTTCGCCGACTTGATGCCGCTGAGCGTCTTGAAACAGACGTCGCGCGTCAGCGTCAGGAATTCGTCGATGTACGAGGCGTCGGTGTCCTCGCTGCGCACCGTCGCGTACAGGGTGCGCCACACGCCCTGCGGCCCGAGGCGGCACAGGCGCAGCCAACCCTGGTTCATGTATTCGGTCAGGGCCCAGTTGGGCAGGGCGGCGACGCCGCGATTGCTGGCCACCAGCTGCGCGATGATGGGCGTCAGTTCGGCCTTGCGGATGGCGGCCGGCTCCACGTCGGCGGGATCCAGGAATGCCGTGAAGATGTCCAGGCGCTGCTTGTCCACCGGATAGGTGATGAGCGTCTGGTCGGCCAGCTGGTCCGGCATGACGAACTTGCTGCCGGCCAGGGGATTCGATTCGGACACGGCCAGCACCAGTTCGTACTTGAACAGCGGCAGGTATTCGACCGCGTCCAGCTGCTGGGGATCGGACGTGATGACCAGGTCCAGGTCGCCGCGCACCAGCGCGGGCAGGGGGGCGAACGAGAACGCCGCCGACAGGTCCAGCGCCACGTCCGGCCACTGCGCGCGAAACGCGTCCAGCGCCGGCATCAACCACTGGAAGCAGGAATGGCAGTCGATGGCCAGGTGCAGGCGGCCGGTGCGGCCGGCGGCCAGCCGCTGCAGTTCCCGTTCGGTGGCGCGGATGCGCGGCAGCACTTCATCGGCCAGCGCCAGCACGCGCAGGCCCGCGGTGGTCAGGCGCGCCGGACGGGTGCGGCGGTTCAGCAGCGGCGTGCCCAGCCGGGTCTCCAGATCGCGCAGTTGGTGTGACAGGGCTGACTGGGTCAGGTGCAGGCGGTCGGCGGCTTCCTGCAGGCTGCCGCCTTCACGGATGGCGGTCAGCGTTTCGAGATGGCGGATTTCCAGCATGGGGCGGTAACGGCGAGGATGGGATGAGGATGGCGCGGCGATCCAGCGGCCGGGGCGGCCGGCCCCGGAGGGAATGAACTTATATTGTATGAGATTTCTTCATCTTATGGATGTAGACATTGATTTTGATTCATTTTGGTTTGGCCTCAGAATGGCTGGCACTTGAACAGATTTTGTCTAACGACGGGATTGCCATGACTACGATTCATAATTTGGGGTTCCCCCGCATTGGTGCCCAGCGGGAACTGAAGCGCGCTGTCGAAGCCTACTGGGCTGGCAAGCAGACCGGCGACGCGCTGGCGCAGACGGGCCGCGAGCTGCGCGCCCAGCACTGGAAGGTGCAGGCCGCCGCCGGCGTCAAGTTCGTGCCCGTGGGCGATTTCGCCTGGTACGACCAGATCCTGGAATGGACCACGTTGCTGGGCGCCGTGCCCGCGCGGTTCGGCCAGAAGGACAACGAGCCGGTCTCGCTGGACACGCTGTTCCGCATGGGCCGCGGCCGTGCCCCGTCGGGCAAGCCCGCCGCCGCGTGCGAAATGACCAAGTGGTTCGACACCAACTACCACTACATCGTGCCGGAGCTGGTGCCGGGCCAGACCTTCCGCATCGCCCGTGAATCGCTGTTCGAGCAGATCCAGGAAGCGCAGGCGCTGGGCCATGCCGTCAAGCCGGCGATCCCGGGCCCGCTGACCTGGCTGTTCCAGGGCAAGGGCGATGCCTTCGCCGACGGCGCGGCCGACGCGGGCAAGCTGCAACTGCTGGCCAACCTGGTGCCCGTGTATGAAGAAGTGCTGGCGCGTTTCGCCAAGCTGGGCGTGGAGTGGGTCCAGATCGACGAGCCGATCCTGGTGCTGGACCTGCCGCAGGCCTGGCGCGACGCCTTCAAGCAGGTGTATGCCACGCTGTCGGCCGGCCCGGTCAAGCTGCTGATCGCCACCTACTTCGATGGCCTCAAGGACAACCTGCGCACGGCGCTGGACCTGCCGGTGGCCGGCTTGCACGTGGACCTGGTCCGAGCGCCCGAGCAACTGGCCGACGTGCTGGCCGGCCTGGGCGCCGACAAGGTGCTGTCCGCCGGCATCATCAACGGCCGCAACATCTGGCGCACCGACCTGGATGCCGCCTTTGCCACGCTGGCGCCGGTCAGGCAGCAGCTGGGCGACCGCCTGTGGCTGGCGCCGTCGTGCTCGCTGCTGCACGTGCCGGTGGACCTGGCCAACGAAACCGAACTGGACGCCGAACTCAAGAGCTGGCTGTCGTTCGCCACGCAGAAGCTGGATGAACTGAGCCTGCTGGGCCGCGCGCTGGACGGCGCCGCCGATGCCGGCGTGCAGGAAGGCCTGGCCAAGCAGCGCGCCGCCCTGGCCGCGCGCCGCTCGTCGACCCGCATCCACAATCCCGCCGTGGCGCAGCGCATGGCCGCGTCGGCCAGCGTGTCGCGCGACCGCGCGCCGTTCGCCGGCCGCATCGCCCGCCAGCAGGAAGAGCTGGGCCTGCCGGCCTATCCGACCACCACCATCGGTTCGTTCCCCCAGACCGCCGAGATCCGCGCGCTGCGCCGCGACTGGAAGTCGGGCGCGTTGACGGACGCAGGCTACGAGACCGCCATCCGCAAGGAAATCGAGGAAGTGATCCGCTTCCAGGAAAAGGTCGGCCTGGACGTCCTGGTGCATGGCGAGCCCGAGCGCAACGACATGGTGGAGTACTTCGGCGAGCTGCTGGCCGGCTTCGCCTTTACCAAGAACGGCTGGGTGCAGAGCTACGGCTCGCGCTGCGTCAAGCCGCCGATCATCTTCGGCGACGTGGCCCGTCCCGCGCCGATGACGGTGGGCTGGTCCTCGTACGCCCAGTCGCTGACCGACAAGCCGGTCAAGGGCATGCTGACCGGTCCGGTCACCATCCTGCAGTGGTCGTTCGTGCGCGACGACCAGCCGCGCGAACAGACCTGCCGCCAGCTGGCGCTGGCGCTGCGCGACGAAGTGGTGGACCTGGAAGCCGCCGGCATCAGCGTCATCCAGATCGACGAACCGGCCATCCGCGAAGGCCTGCCGCTGCGCCGCGCCGACTGGCAGGCGTACCTGGACTGGGCGGTGGACTGCTTCCGCCTGTCGACCGCCGGCGTGCGCGACGAGACGCAGATCCACACGCACATGTGCTATTCGGAGTTCAACGACATCATCGAATCGATCGCCGCCATGGACGCGGACGTGATCACGATCGAGACGTCGCGCTCCAACATGGAACTGCTCAAGGCGTTCGAGGACTTCCGCTACCCGAACGACATCGGCCCGGGCGTCTACGACATCCACTCGCCCAACGTGCCCGAGGTGGACTGGATGGTCGGCCTGATGCAGAAGGCCGCCGCCCGCCTGCCGAAGGAGCGGCTGTGGGTCAACCCGGATTGCGGCCTGAAGACGCGCGCCTGGCCTGAAACCGAAGCCGCGCTGATCGGCATGGTGCAAGCCGCCCGCGCGCTGCGCGACGCCGCCTGAGCGGCGGCGGCCGGTCGGGCCTCGGCCCGGATGCGTCCGGGCCGGCCTTCCGGTCCGGCGGCCCGGAACCCCTGTGTTGTGCGCGGGATGCACACCACAGGGGTTTTTTTCATTGGCGCTTGAACGAAATCGCGCCGTGTGGGTCAATAGGGACAACATCCTTTCTGCTGGATTGTCGCCGTACCTATGATTCTCCAAGGCCCCTATCGGCCGGATCTGCTGCAAGCGGAGACGCTGCCCGATATTCTGGAAGCCACGATCCTGCGGTATCCCGCCGCCGCGGCCATTCATTGGCTGGATCAAACCCTCACCTACGAAACGCTCGGGCGGCGTGCCGATCTGGCCGCGCACCACCTGATCGAGGCCGGCGTGCGGCCGGGCGACATCGTCGGCCTGTGCCTGCCGCGCGGCGACGACCTGCTGGTCATGCAGGCTGCCATCGCCAAGGCGGGCGCGGCCTGGCTGCCGTTCGAATCCGATACGCCGCCGGACCGCATGCTGGTGTGCCTGCAGGACGCCGGCGCGCGCGGCCTGGTCGCGAGCGGCGACGTGCGCCTGGATGGCATGATCACCTGGACCACCTGGGAGCTGTCGGTGGCGGTCGATGCGCCGCTGCGCCGGCGCGACGGGCTGCTGCCCGAGCATCCGGCCTACGTGATCTACACCTCGGGCTCCACCGGCAAGCCCAAGGGCGTGCCGATCAGCCAGGCCAGCATCTGCCATTTCCTGCGCAGCGAGAACGAAGTGCTGGGCGTGCGCCACGGCGACAAGGTCTACCAGGGCTTCTCGGTGGCCTTCGACATGTCGTTCGAGGAAATCTGGATCAGCTATCTGGTCGGCGCCACGTTGTGGGTGGCGCCCAAGATGCTGACCACCGATCCCGAGGCATTGCCCGACGCGCTGGTGCGCGAGGGCGTGACCGTGCTGCACGCGGTGCCGACGCTGCTGGCGCTGTTCGCGCGCGACGTGCCCGGCCTGCGCATCGTCAACCTGGGCGGCGAGATGTGCCCGGAATTCCTGGTGCAGCGCTGGGCCACGCCTGGCCGCCGCCTGTTCAATACCTACGGCCCGACCGAGACCACGGTGTCGGCCAGCCTGGCGGAATTGCTGCCCGGCCAGCCGGTGACCATCGGCACGCCGCTGCCCAACTACGGCATGCTGATCCGCGGCGACGATGGCGCGGTGCTGCCGCAGGGGCAGACCGGCGAGCTCTGTATCACCGGCCCCGGCGTCGCCGGCGGCTACCTGGGGCGTCCCGAACTGACGGCCGAGAAGTTCCTGGCCAATCCGCGTCCCAGCGGCGATCACGACACCCGCATGTACCGCAGCGGCGACCTGGCGCGCATCGACGAGAACGGCCAGATCCAGTGCCTGGGCCGCAGCGACGACCAGGTCAAGGTGCGTGGCTTTCGCGTCGAGCTGGGCGAGATCGAGGCCGCGCTGTACCGGCAGGCCGGCGTTGGCGCCGCCGCCGTGGTGCTGCGCGACCTGGCCGGCATCGACCAGCTGGTGGCGTTCCTGACGCCGGAGGGCGACGCGCGGCTCGATCCGCACGCGCTGCGCGCCGCGCTGGCCGCGGAACTGCCCGCCTACATGATTCCGGCCCGCTTCGAGCTGGTGGCCGAAGTGCCGCGCCTGACCTCGGGCAAGATCGACCGCAAGGCGCTGAAGGCGCGCGAACTGGCCACCGCGTCCGAGCCCAGCGGCGAGGACGACACGCCGGTCTCGCTCGCCGAGCACGCCTTGTTCGAGGCGCTGCGGCCGTTGTTCCCGGGCCAGCCGCTGCGGCTGGCCAGCGATTTCTTCCGCGACCTGGGCGGCCATTCGCTGCTGGCGGCGCGGCTGGTGTCGTCGCTGCGCAAGCATCCGCAGTTTTCCGCGCTGACCATGCACGAGCTCTACCAGCATTCGGTGCTGGGCGCGCTGGCGGCGCGGCTCGACGCGCTGGCGGCCGAATCGACGGCCGCGGCGGCGCCGGTCCAGCAGGCGCCGATCGAGCGCGCGCCGGAATGGCGCCGCTGGGCCTGCGGCCTGGCGCAACTGGCGATGCTGCCGCTCCTGATCGGCGTGCGCATGCTGATCTGGCTGACGCCATTCTTTACGTACCACTACTTCACCGGCGACGAGGGCGATTCGGTCTGGCGCGCGGTGGCGCTGTCGATCGCCAGCTACCTGGCCTGCAACCTGCTCAGCTTCGGCGTGGCGGTGGTTTGCAAGTGGGGCATCCTGGGCCGCCTCAAGGCGGGCCGCTATGCGCTCTACGGCTGGACCTTCTACCGCTGGTGGCTGGTCGACCGCATCCTCGACATTCCGCCGGCGCACCTCCTGGCGGGCTCGCCGCTGCAGGCCTGGTACCTGCGCGCGCTGGGCGCGCGCATCGGCCGCGACACCGCCATCAGCCGCATTTCGGTGCGGGCTCCGGACCTGCTGACGGTGGGCGATGGCGCCAGCGTCGGCGCGGCGGTCAACCTGGAGAACTTCGAGGTGCACGGCGCGCACTGGGACGTCGCGCCCATCACGCTGGGCCGCAACGCCTATGTCGGTTCGTACGCGGTGGTGCAGGGCGGCGTGACCATCGAGGACGACGGCCGGCTCGACGGCCTGTCGTCGCTGGCGACCGGCTCGCGCATTCCGGCCGGCCAGATCTGGAGCGGCGCGCCGGCGCGGCACGATCCGCAGGCGCGCGCCCCCGAACTGCCCGGGCGGCCGGTGCGGGAAGGGCGCTGGGCGCGGCTGGACATGCTGGCCTACGCCGCTGGCGGCACGCTGATCGCCGCCTTGTTCTTCATGCCGGTGTTCCCCAGCTTCGTCCTGATCGACTGGATCGACGCGCGCTGGCTCGACCTGATGGGCTCGCGCGTCTGGTGGCCGAACGCCTTCCTGGCCTACCTGCTGCTGGCCCTGCCGGCCAGCGCCTTGCTGCTGTTCCTGACGGTGCTGGTGTCCGCCATGCTGCGCTGGGCGCTGCTGCCGCGGCTGGCGAGCGGGCGCTGGCCGGTCTATGGCCAGATCTACCTGCGGCGCTGGCTGACCAACCAGATCCAGGAATCCAGCCTGAGCGTGCTGCACGGCCTGTATGCCTCCATCTATGCCGGCACCTGGTACCGGCTGCTGGGCGCCAAGGTCGGGCCCGGCACCGAGATCTCGACCGCGATGGGCATCGTGCCCGACATGCTGACGCTGGGCCGCGACAGCTTCATCGCCGACGGCGTGATGCTGGGCGACGAGGAGATCGACCGCGGCTGGATGACCATGCGGCCCACCGTCATCGGCAACCGCAGCTTCGTCGGCAATGGCGCCTACGTGCCGGATGGCTCGGTCCTGCCCGACGACGTGCTGATCGGGGTGCAGAGCCGGGCGCCGGCCAACGCCCGCATGGCCAGCGGCCAGACCTGGCTGGGCAATCCGCCGCTGGCGCTGCCGGCGCGCGAGCAGGCGGCGGGCTTTCCCGATCACCTGACCTTCCGCCCCAGCGTGGGTCGCAAGGTGGCGCGCGGCGCGGTCGAACTGATGCGCATGATCCTGCCGCTGGCGGTGGTGATCGCGGTGGGCTACCTGACGGTCATGAAGGTCATCCCGATCGCGGTGCGCGACGGTTTCCTGGCGGCGTTCGACGAACTGATGCTGGCCGGCGTGCTGTATGGCGTCGGCACCTTCCTGTTCCTGGTGGCGCTCAAGTGGTTGCTGATCGGCCGCTACCGTCCGCACGCCGAACCGATGTGGACGCCGTTCGTGTGGAAGAGCGAGGCGGTGACCAGCCTGTACGAGTCGATCGCGGTGCCGAACTTCTTCAACTTCCTGCGTGCCACGCCCTGGCTGCCGCTGGCCTTGCGCTGCATGGGGGCGCGCATCGGCAAGCGGGTGTTCATGGACACCACCGACATCACCGAGTACGACTGTGTATCAATTGGGGACGATGCCGTGCTGCATGCCTGGTCGGGACCGCAGACGCACCTGTTCGAGGACCGCGTCATGAAGATCGGGCAGGTCCGCATCGGCAACGGCGTCAATGTCGGCCCGCGCAGCACCATCCTGTACGACACCCGGGTCGAGGACGGGGCCCGCCTGGGGCCGCTGACCCTGGTGCTCAAGGGCGAAAGCATCCCGGCGGGGCAGGCCTGGATGGGCAGTCCGGCCACGCCGTGGACACAACGCTGAGGCGGCGCGGCGCGATCCGCCCGGGCGGCGGGCGTTCGCGGCGCGCATTTTGACGGTCGGGGCAGGGCGGGCTGCGCTATACTTTGAAGGTTTTGTTGCCGCGCACCATTCGCCGGCCGTCTTCGCCCCGCAGGCCCCAAGCATGCCCTTGCCACCGCCGGATTGTCCTCGCCAGCCGCTGCACACGCGTTCCATACGCGTGCAGTCGTATGCGCGCGATGACGGCAAGTGGGACCTGGAAGCCGAGCTCATCGACGTCAAGGCGTACGATTTCCCCAAGCGCGACGGCGTGATGTTCAAGGCGGGGCAACCCATCCACCATATGCACCTGCGCATCACCATCGATGGCGATTTCACCATCGTGGCGGCGCAGGCCGTCTATGATGCCGCTCCCTACGGCGAGCACTGCATGGCCATCGAATCCGCCTACGCTGACCTGATCGGCATGAACCTGCTCAAGGGGTTCCGTCGCCAGGTCAAGGAGCGCTTCGGCCATGTCGAGGGCTGTACGCACATGACCGAGCTGTCGCAGGTGCTTCCCACCGCGGCGGTGCAGACCATGGCCAACCGCCGGCGGCAGGAAAGCAACCCGAACCGGCGTCCATTCCAACTGGACGGCTGTCATGCGCTGAGCACCGACGGCCCGGTGGTGGCTGAGCACTATCCCAAGTGGTACACCGGGGGTAGCGCTGAGGCATCGGCCGATTCGACCTCCGATTCACCTTCTCTTTCTCATACGTCCTGACAGGTAACACATGAAAATCCACGAGTATCAAGGCAAGGAACTGCTGAAGCAATTTGGCATCCCGGTGCCGCGCGGGATCCCCGCTCTTTCCGTCGACGAGGCCGTGGCTGCCGCTGAAAAGCTGGGTGGACCGGTTTGGGTCGTCAAGGCACAGATCCACGCGGGCGGCCGCGGCAAGGGCGGCGGCGTGAAGCTGGCGCGCTCGCTGGACGACGTGCGCAAGCTCGCCTCGGAAATCCTGGGCATGCAGCTGATCACGCACCAGACCGGCCCGGAAGGCCAGAAGGTTCGTCGCCTGTACATCGAAGACGGCGCCGACATCCAGAAGGAATACTACGTGTCGCTGGTCACTGACCGCGCCACCCAGAAGGTCGCCTTCATCGCCTCCAGCGAAGGCGGCATGGACATCGAGGAAGTGGCCCACTCCACTCCCGAGAAGATCATCACCGAATACATCGACCCGCTGACCGGCCTGTCCGCCGAGCAAGCCACCAAGATCGCCAACGCGATCGGCCTGCCCGCCGACTCGACCGCCCAGGCCGTGGACGTGTTCCAGAAGCTCTACCAGTGCTACATGGAAACCGATGCCTCGCTGGTTGAAATCAACCCGCTGAACCGCGACAGCAAGGGCAACATCATCGCCCTGGACGCCAAGTTCAACTTCGATCCCAACGCCCTGTTCCGCCACCCGGAAATCGTCGCCTACCGCGACCTGGACGAAGAAGATCCGGCTGAAATCGAAGCCTCGAAGTTCGACCTGGCCTACATCCAGCTCGACGGCAACATCGGCTGCCTGGTGAACGGCGCCGGCCTGGCCATGGCCACCATGGACACCATCAAGCTGTTCGGCGGCGAACCGGCCAACTTCCTGGACGTCGGCGGCGGCGCCACGGCCGAGAAGGTCACGGAAGCCTTCAAGATCATGCTCGCCAACAAGAGCGTGAAGGCCATTCTGGTCAACATTTTCGGCGGCATCATGCGCTGCGACGTCATCGCCGAAGGCGTGATCGCTGCTTGCAAGGCCGTCAACCTGAACGTGCCGCTGGTCGTCCGCATGAAGGGCACCAACGAAGAACTCGGCAAGAAGATGCTGGCCGACTCGGGCCTGCCGATCATCAGCGCCGACACGATGGCCGAAGCCGCCACCCGCGTCGTAGCCGCCGTCAAGTAAATATATGCCCCCACGCCGCGCCCCTTCGTGGCTTGCTGCCCCCCAAGGGGGTGCTTTCCACCTTGGGACGGCCCGGCGGTACAAAGAAAATCCAAGGATTCACAAATGTCGATTCTGATCAACAAGGACACCAAGGTCATCACCCAGGGCATCACGGGCAAGACCGGTCAGTTCCACACGCGCATGTGCCGCGAGTACGCCAATGGCAAAGCGGCCTTCGTGGCCGGCGTGAACCCCAAGAAGGCCGGTGAGGACTTCGAAGGCGTGCCGATCTTCGCGTCGGTCAAGGACGCCAAGGCCGACACCGGCGCCACCGTGTCCGTCATCTACGTGCCGCCCGCCGGCGCCGCCGCCGCCATCTGGGAAGCCGTCGAGGCCGAACTGGATCTGGTGATCTGCATCACCGAAGGCATCCCGGTCCGTGACATGCTGGAAGTCAAGAACCGCATGAAGGCCAAGGGCAGCAAGACGCTGCTGCTGGGCCCGAACTGCCCCGGCCTGATCACCCCGGACGAAATCAAGATCGGCATCATGCCCGGTCACATCCACCGCAAGGGCCGCATCGGCATCGTCAGCCGCTCGGGCACCCTGACGTACGAAGCCGTGGCGCAAGTCACCGAGCTGGGCCTGGGTCAATCCAGCGCCGTCGGCATCGGTGGCGATCCCATCAACGGCCTGAAGCACGTCGACGTGCTCAAGCTGTTCAATGACGATCCCGACACCGACGCCGTCATCATGATCGGCGAAATCGGCGGTCCGGACGAAGTCAACGCCGCCGAATGGGCCAAGGACAACATGAAGAAGCCGGTCGTCGGCTTCATCGCGGGTGTCACGGCTCCCGCCGGCAAGCGCATGGGCCACGCTGGCGCCCTGATCTCCGGCGGCGCCGACACGGCCGACGCCAAGCTGGAAGTCATGGAAGCTTGCGGTATCCGCACGACGCGCAACCCGTCCGAAATGGGCAAGCTGCTCAAGTCGGTGCTGTAAGGTTGTTTGCATGAAGAAGGCCCGCTTCGGCGGGCCTTTTTTCGTTCTTCCCTAGGGAAATCCCGTGTCCATGATGCGGCCGGTGAAACATACGGAAAGCTGAACGAAACTATAATGAAAGAAATTCTGTACGTACCCAGCAAGAATGCCGTCGGGCTCGCACCAAGACGGTCAGTACGTCTTTTTGTCTTTTTCACCCATTCATTTGGTTTGTCCTAGGGGGATCACGTCCTAGGAAAGAGAGGTATGGAACTCAGTTCAGCGGCATTCTGGTTAGCGTTGCTCCAGATCATTTGGGTCAACATTCTGCTGTCGGGCGATAACGCCGTGGTGATTGCGCTCGCGGCGCGTTCGCTGCCTCCGGCGCAACAAAAGAAAGCGATCGTGGTCGGTTCGGCCGCCGCGATCATCATGCGTATCGTGCTGACGCTGGTCGCCGCCAAGCTGCTGATGCTGCCGTGGCTCAAGCTCATCGGCGCGCTGCTGCTGGTCTACATCGGCGTGACCCTGTTGCTGCCGGAAGGCGAGGAAGAGGGCGACGGCAAGAATCATGGCAACCTGCTGACCGCAATCCGCACGATCATGATCGCCGACCTGGTCATGAGCCTGGACAACGTGGTGGCCGTGGCCGCCGCGGCGATGGGCGACACGACCCTGCTGGTGCTGGGTCTGGCGATCAGTATTCCGCTGGTCATTTTCGGCAGCACGCTGCTGCTCAAGGTGATCGAGCGCTTCCCCCTCATCGTCTGGGTGGGCGCGGCGCTGCTGGGTTTCATTGCCGGCGAATTGCTGGTGGGAGATCCGGCCCTGCAGGAACCGGTGGCGCGCATCGACGCGGCATTGGGCGTGACCCAGCACAGCTTTGCCCTCATGACCGGGGTATTGGGCGCGGTGCTGGTGCTGGCGATCGGCAAAGTTTTGCTGATGCGCCAGAAAGCTGACTGAAAGCTGAACTACAATAATAGGTTGTACCAAGCCCGCTGCCGCGCCTGACGCGGCGGCGGGTTGGCCGGCACGGGGCCGGCCTTTATATTTTGATAAATGCCTTCGGGGGTTCAAATTGCTTGAGTTTTTCCAGACGCTGAGTTGGGCAGCGGTATTCCAGATCATCCTCATCGACATCCTGCTCGGCGGCGACAACGCGGTGGTGATCGCGCTGGCCTGCCGCAACCTGGAGCCCAAGCAACGCATGCAGGGCATCCTGTGGGGCACCGCCGGCGCCATCGTGCTGCGCGTGGTCCTGATCGCCTTCGCGCTGACCCTGCTGTCGATCCCGTTCCTGAAGGTGGTGGGCGGCCTGCTGCTCGTCTGGATCGGCGTCAAGCTGCTGGTGCCCGAGGATGACGCCCACGGCAACGTGAAGGGCGGCACATCCATCGTGGCCGCCATCAAGACCATCATCATCGCCGACTTCGTGATGAGCCTGGACAACGTCATCGCTATCGCCGGCGCCGCCCAGAACGCCCATGCCGACCATCAGATCGGTCTGGTCATCTTCGGCCTGGTCGTGAGCGTGCCCATCATCATCTGGGGCAGCACGCTGGTCCTGAAGCTGATCGACCGCTACCCGCTGGTGGTGACTTTCGGCGCGGCGCTGCTGGGCTGGATCGCGGGCGGCATGCTGATTACGGACGTGTTTGTCGAAGGTCAATTCGGCGTCCAGCCCACTGCGGTTAAAATCGGCGTAGAAATTTTCGGCGCCTTGCTCGTTGTTGTCCTTGGACGGTGGCTGGCAAGCCGCAAAACCGCCTCCAAGGAATCCGTACATGAGTCTGCGTAGATCCGCCGATCCCCAGCAAACCGAATCAGGCCTGAGCCTCCTGCAGGGCCTGTTCGTGCTGGCCATCCTCGGCGTTGTGGCGACGGTCATCGTCTCCCACTTCATTCGATGACGCCTCGTGTCTCTGCCGCAACGCTTGGTCATCGCGACCCGCGCCAGCCGGCTTGCCCTGTGGCAAGCCGAGCATGTGCGCGATCGGCTGCGCACGCTGTACCCGGCGTGCGCGGTTGAACTGCTCACCCTGACGACCCGAGGCGACCAGATCCTCGACCGCACGCTCTCCAAGGTGGGCGGCAAGGGGCTCTTCGTCAAGGAACTCGAAAACGCGCTGCTCGACGGCCGTGCCGATCTGGCCGTGCATTGCCTGAAGGACATGCCGGTCGATCTGCAGGCGCCGTTCGAGCTGTGCGCCGTGCTCGATCGCGCCGATCCGCGCGATGCCTTCGTCTCCAACCGCTACGACACGCTGGCCGACCTGCCGGCCGGTGCCGTCGTCGGCACCTCCAGCCTGCGGCGCGAATCACAGATCCGCGCGCGTTACCCGCAGCTGGTGGTCAAGCCGCTGCGCGGCAACCTCGACACCCGCCTGGGCAAGCTCGATCGCGGCGAATACGACGCCATCGTGCTGGCCGCCGCCGGGCTGAACCGGCTGGGCCTGACCGACCGCATCCGTTGCCTGCTCGATCCGGCGGATTGCCTGCCGGCGGCCGGGCAGGGCGCGCTGACCATCGAGATCCGCGACGATCGCGACGACATGCGCGCCTGGCTGGCGCCGCTGAACGACGCCACCGCCACCTCGATCTCGCTGGCCGAACGCGCGGTGTCGCGCCGGCTGGGCGGCTCCTGTCAGGTGCCGCTGGCGGCCTACGCCGAAATCGACGGCGGCAACCTGACGCTGCGCGCGCTGGTGGCGTCGCCCGACGGCACGCGCACCCTGCGCGCCGAACGCAGCGGTCCGGTGGAGCAGGCGCAGGCGATTGGCGAGGCGGTCGCCGCCGAGCTGTTCGATGCCGGCGCCCAGGCCATTCTCGACGAGCTGCTGCAAGACGCGTCCCCCGAGGACTGATGGACGGGGCCAACGCCCAGGCGCCGCGCGTGGCCGTGCTGACACGGCCCGCCGGCCGCAATGAGGCGCTGGCCGACCGCCTGCGCGCCGCCGGCTGGACGCCCTGCATCCTGCCCGCGCTCGATATCCATCCCCTGCCTGTCGCCCCCGCGGACCTGCCGCGGCCGGCGGACTACGACCTGGTGGTGTTCGTCAGCGGCAACGCCGCCCGGCAGTACCTGGATCAACTGGCCCGCGCCGACGGCCCGGCGGCCTGGCCCGCGGGCGTGGCCATCGCCACGGTCGGACCGGCCAGCGCGGCGGGACTGGCCGAGCTGCCGTGTTTTGGCGCGAATACAACAGTCCTGCATCCCGGCGAGCAGGCCGCCAGCCATGATTCCGAGGCGCTCTGGGAGGTGCTTTGCGGCCAGCCGCGGCTGCCGTCGCGCGTGCTGTTGGTGCGCGGCACGCAGGGCCGGGACTGGCTGAGCGAACAATTGCAGTCACATGGCGTGGCCGTGACACGTCATGCGGCCTACCGGCGCCAGCCGGCCCGATGGGACGAGTCCGAGCTTTTACCCCTGCGGCGCTGGGCCGCGCAGGGCGTGGCGGCCACCTGGCTCATCACCAGCGGCGAGGGCGCGGACGCGGTGCGCGACCAGTTGCGGGCGGCCGGACTGGCCGCCTGGTGGAGCGGCTGCCGCTTCGTCCTGACCCATCCCTCGCTGGCGCGGCGCGTGCCGGCGCCGGCGGCTGACGCGGGCGCGCAAGCAATGGTAAAAATCTGCCTGCCCAGCGACGAGTCGATTTTCCAGGCTTTTGTTGCTGCTTGATTCGTTGCTTCGGACTGACACCGAATACAATCGCGTCATGACAGACAAGACTCCCGCTACCGATCCGGCCGTTCACCCGGCCGCCCCGGGCGCCAGCGCGCCCGCATCGGCCCCGGCCGATTCCGTCAAGGCCCGTCCGGCCAAGCGCGGCAGTGGCCCCCTGGTCACCGCCCTCATCATCGTCATCCTGCTCGCCGTCGGGCTGGGCTATGCCCTGTGGCAGCAACGCACGCAGTTCGTCGCCGCCGGCCGCGAGGTCGCCTCGCGCCTGGACACGCTGGCCGCCGACGTGGCGCAGGCGCGCAAGGACACCCGCGAAGCCCTGGCCCTGGCGCAAGCCCAGGCCGGCCGCCTGGGTGATCTCGAAGACAGCGTGCGCGAGACCCAGAGCCAATACAACGCCCTGCAACAGGCCTGGCAGAACTTCAACGACAGCGCCAGCGACGAACTGCTGGCCAACGACGTCGAGCGCCTGATCACCATCGGCAGCCAGCAGCTGCGCCTGGCCGGCAACGTCTCCAACGCCATCGTCGCGCTGGAAACCGCGCAATCGCGCCTGGCGCGGGCCGACCGTCCGCGCTTCTCCAGCCTGCAACAGGCCATCAACGGCGACCTGGACCGCCTGCGCGCCGTCTCCACCGTCGACATCCCGGCCCAGTCGGCCCGCATCGAGCGCCTGACCGCCCTGGTCGGCAAGGCGCCGCTGCTGGTGCCGGACGCCGCCGCGCCCGGCATCGCCGCCGGCGAGACCCGCCCCGCGACCCCGGCGCCGGCCGCGGTCGATCCGCAGGCCGGCCTGCCGGCCGACGCGGCCTGGTGGCAACGCTGGCGCGCCGAAGTGGCCTCGTGGCCCGGCCGCGCCGGCTCGGCGCTGGCCCATGAACTCGGCGGCCTGATCACCATCCAGCGCGTCGACGAACCCGCGGCGCTGCTGCTGTCGCCGGAACAGGCCGACCAGGTGCGCGGCACGCTGCGCCAGCGCCTCCTGACCGTGCAACTGGCCATGCTGATGCGCCAGCCCGCGGTCTGGAAGAGCGAGCTCGACAACGTCGGCACCACGCTGGCCAAGTACTTCGACACCCGTTCCCCCGACACGGTCGCGGCCCAGAACCTGGCCCGCGAACTGGCGCAGACCGACATCGCGGTGCGCATGCCCGACGTGTCCGACAGCCTGAACGCCGTGGCCGCGCTGCGCGCCGCCGGCTTCAAGACCAGCGATCAGGACTGACGCCCATGCGTACCTGGTTCTGGACTCTGCTGCTCGCCGTCATCGCCGTCGCCCTGGCGGTGGTGCTGCGCTCCCATTCCGGCAATGTGCTGCTGCTGGTCTGGCCGTGGCGCATCTCGATGTCGCTGACGCTGGCCGTGCTGCTGATCGTGGCGGCCTTCGTGGTGCTGTATGTGGGCCTGCGCCTGCTGGCCTGGCTGCTGGCCATTCCCGATCGCGTCCGCGCCTGGCGCGGCAAGCGCGCCCAGGCGCGCGATCACGAATTGCTCGAGCGCGGCTGGATCGGCCTGCTCGAAGGCCGTTATTCGCACGCCGAAAAAGACCTGACCAAGCTGCTCGAGCAGACCAAGGTGCAGACCCGCCGCGTGCTGGCCGCCTTGTCGGCCGCCCGCGCCGCGCATGGCCTGGGTGAATTCGACCGCCGCGACCGCCTGCTGGCGACCGCGCAGGAACAGGCCGGCGCCGACCCCGGCCTGGTGGAAGCCACCGCGACGGTCTCGGCCGACATGCTGCTGGACCAGGGCCGCGCCGAGCGCGCGCTGGCCGTGCTGGCGCCGCTGGCCGATGGCGGCGCCCGCCACCTGCACACCATGCGCCTGCTGCTGCGCGCGCACACGGCCCTGCACCATGACGAACAGGTCTTCACGCTGGCGCGCGGCCTGCTGCGCCGCAATGCGCTGGCGCGCACCGAAGGGGACCACCTGATCGACGTGGCCGGCGCGGCGCGCTTGCGCGCGGCGGCCGCCAACGACGGCTGGCGCGCCATCTGGAAGGACCTCAAGGCCGAGGAGCGCCTGCTGCCCGAAATCGCGCTGGCCGGCGCCGCCGCCTTCGAAGCGGCCGGCGAGGCCAACGAGGCCGCCAAGGTGCTCGAAGCCGCCATCGCCGTGAAATTCAATCCCGCCCTGGTGGCCGCCTACGCGCGTTGCGATGCCGAACAGGTGTCGCGCCGCCTGGCCAAGGCCGAGACCTGGCTGCAGCAGCGTCCCACCGATCCCGACCTGCTGACCGCGCTGGGCATGCTGTGCCTGAACGGCCAGCTGTGGGGCCAGGCCGAACGCTACCTGCTGCGCAGCCTGTCGCGCCGCGGCGATGCGCAGACGCACGCGCTGCTGGGCAGCCTGTACGACCGTCTCGACCGTCCCGCCGACGCCGTGCGCCACTGGCGCCTCGCCACCGCCGCCAGCATGGCGCTGCCGGTGCTGGCCGCCGACGCGGCGCTGCCGGCCGCGGATATCGGCTCGGACCCCTATCGCCTGGACGCCGAGGGCGGCTATGCGGTGGGCCTCTCGGATGTCGACGCCGATATCGGCGGCGACTATCCCGCGCTGCCGCCCTCGGTGGCCGCGTCGGCCTCGGATTACGTGCTGGATCCGGACGCCCGCGCCAACAAGGAACAGCAGGCGCGCGCGCTGGCGCCGGAAGATGCGCCGGTCGTCGGCGGCACGTCCGACATCGACGAGTATTTCGACAGCGCGCCGATTCCGGCCGCCGCGTTCGACAATCCCGTGCCGACGTATTCGCCGGCCGCGCCGGCTTCGCCCAAGCCGGCCGCGCCCGCCGCGCCGGCGCCGACCACCAAGCCGCCGTTCAAGGACGACGGCTCGCTTTGATCCTCTTTCAGACTAACAAGGTTCAATCATGAGTTATGACCGCGTGTCCCCCGGCAAGAAGCTGCCGGAAGACTTCAATGTGATCATTGAAATCCCCATGAACGCCGACCCGGTGAAGTACGAGGTCGACAAGGAGTCGGGCGCGATCTTCGTCGACCGCTTCATGCTGACGGCCATGCACTACCCGTGCAACTACGGCTACATCCCGCAGACCCTGTCGGAAGACGGCGACCCCGCCGACGTGCTGGTGCTGACCCCGTTCCCGATCCAGATCGGCGCCGTGGTGCGCTGCCGCGCCATCGGCGTGCTGGAAATGGACGACGAGTCGGGTGGCGACGCCAAGCTGCTGGCCGTGCCGATCGAAAAGCTGTACCCCCCGTACCGCAACATCAAGTCCTACGAAGACCTGCCGGCCGAAGACACGGCCCGCATCCAGCACTTCTTCGAGCACTACAAGGACCTGGAAAAGGGCAAGTGGGTCAAGGTCAAGGGCTGGAAGGGCGTCGACGCCGCCCACGAGGAAATCGTCAAGAGCGCCGAGCGCTACAACAAGGCCTGATCGATCAGGCCTTGCGCCGCGCCGGTGTCGCACCGGCGGGCGCTTTCAGGCGGCGCGGCCGCGACGGCATGATGCCGATCGCCGCCGCGCCGTTGTCTTGCAGGCCCTGCAGATTCTGCGTCACCTGCGCCGCGGCGGCCTGGATGCGTTCCTGCAGCAGCGCCAGCCGCTTGGCGGGCGTGCGCGCCTCGGCGGCGATGAACACCAGGCTGCCCACCACCTTCTGGTCCGGCGTGAAGATCGCCGAGCCGATCCCCATCAATCCCGGGTCGACCTCGCCGTGCGAGACGCAGACGCCAGCCGCGCGCAGCTGCTTGATGTTGGCGCGGAACGCATCCCAATCCTCGCCCAGGCCGGCCTCGCGGATTTCGGCGGCGTGCCACAGCATCAGGTTGCGCAGCTGGTAGGGCGGCAGGTTGGCCAGGATGGGCTTGGCGGTGGCGCCGCGGAACATCGGGAAGGGGCGGCCGCGCGCGTAGCTGGATTCGATCGAATGGTCGGTCCAGTAGCGGTCCACGCACATGACCTTGTCGCCGTAGTAGCTGCACAGCATCAGGTTGGCGTTGAGCTCGTCGCCGGTGGCGCGCATCACCTCGCGCGCCGCGCGCATCAGCGGGTCGTGCTGGCGCAGGTGCCGGTCCAGCTCGATGATACGCGAGCCGAGCACGTAGGCGCCGCCCGCGGTGGGCGCCAGCAAGCCGCTTTCGGTGAGCGACTTGAGATAGCGGTAGGCCGTGGCGCGCGAGCACTCCAGATGCGCCATGACGTCCTCCTGGAAGGCGGCGGTGGTGTCGTCGCGGAAGAGATCGAGAATGGACAACATGCGATCGGGAGTGCTCATTGCTGCTGACGTGCCTAGTGAATGTGGAAGCCGCCGTTGACGTCGACCACGATGCCGGTTGAGTAGGAGGACAGGTCCGAAGCCAGGAAGAGAATGGCTTGCGCGACTTCGGCCGGGAAGCCGAAGCGTTGCAGTGGAATGCCTTGTTTGAGTTCTTGTTCCCAATTTTCGCCGAATTTGCCGAGCGTCATGTCGGTCTCGATGATGCCCGGTGCCACGCAGTTGGCGCGCACCCCGCGCGGCCCCAGTTCGCGCGCCAGCGCCTTGGTGAAGCTGATCACGCCGCCCTTGGAGGCGGCGTAGTGCGATCCGCCCAGCAGGCCGCCGCCGCGCAGGGCGGCGGTCGAGCCGAGGTTGACGATGGCCGGGTGGCGCTCGCTTTCCAGCAGCCGCGGCAGGGCGGCGCGGGTGACGTTGTAGGTGCCGGTCAGGTTGACGTCGACCATGCGGCGGAACTCGTCCTCGGGCAGGTCCCAGATGCGGGTCGCGGCGACGATGCCGGCGTTGTTCACCAGCACGTCGATGCCGCCCAGCGCTTGCGCCGCCTGCGCCATGGCCTGCTCGCAGGAGGCGCTGCTCGACACATCGCAGTGCAGGTTGACGCGGCCGCCAGCGAGCCCGGCGTCGGCGTTGTCGGGATAGTCGCGGTCCAGCACCGCCACGCTGGCGCCCTGCGCCAGGAATTGCGCGACGATGGCGGCGCCGATGCCACGGGGGTTGGCGCCCCCCGTGACGACGGCCCGCTTGCCGGCCAACAGTCCGAGCGGGCCCCCCGTCATTGCTTCACCAGCGCGCAGCCGCCCTGGTCCAGCGGACGGAACGCCTGTTCGGCGGGAATCTTGCGCACCAGCTTGTAGTAATCCCAGTCGCGCTTCGATTCGGACGGCTTCTTCACCTGGAACAGGTACAGGTCGCGCATCACGCGGCCATCTTCGCGGATGCGGCCGTTCTCGGTCATGAAGTCGTTGATGGGCGTGTCGTGCATCTTCTTGATCACCGCCTCGGACGCGTCGGTGCCGGCCGCCTTGACCGCGTTCAGATAGTGCATGGTGGCGCTGTAGTTGCTGGCCTGCACCATCGACGGCATGCGACCGGTGCGCTTGAAGTAGCGTTCGGACCATTGGCGCGCCTTGTCGTCCTGGTCCCAGTAGAACGGCTCGACCAGGTTCAGCCCCTGCGCGTATTCCAGCCCGACGCTGCGCACGTCGACGATGCTCATGAAGAGCGCCGCCACGCGCTGCTTGCTGCCCATGATGCCGAATTCGAACGCCTGCTTGATGCTGTTGATGGTGTCGCCGCTGCCGTTGGCCAGGCCGATCACCTGCGCCTTGGAGGCCTGCGCCTGCAGCAGGAACGACGAGAAGTCGGCGCTGGCGATGGGGTGGCGAACGCTGCCGACCACCTGGCCGCCCTTGGCCTTGACCACCGCCATGGCGTCGCGTTCGAGCGAGTGGCCGAAGGCGTAGTCGGAGGTGATGAAGAACCAGCTCTTGCCACCGTCTTCCATGACGCCGCTGGCCACGCCGGTGGCGTAGGCGTAGGTGTCGTAGGTCCAGTGCATGCCGTTGGGCGAGCAGGCCTTGCCGGTCAGGTCGGCCGAGCCGGCGCTGGTGAAGATCACCACGCGCTTCATCTGGCGGGTCAGGTCCTGCACCGCCAGGGCGATGGCGGAGTTGGGCACGTCCAGGATCAGGTCGACCTTGTCGTTCTCGTACCAGCGGCGCGCGATGGAGACGCCGATGTCCACCTTGTTCTGGTGGTCGGCGGACACCACCTCGATCGGCTTGCCCAGCACGGTGCCGCCGAAATCCTCGACAGCCATCTTCACCGCCTCGACGCCGAACTTGCCGGACAGGTCGGCCATCATGCCGGACTGGTCGCCCAGCACGCCGATCTTGACGACGTCGTCGGACACCTGGGCCTTGGCCGACAGCGAAACGGCGCCCAGCGCGCAGGCGGCCAGGCAAAGCTTGAAACGGGTTCTCATGGGTTTGTCTCCTTGGGGGCTTGTGTCTTTGCGCGCCGCCCTGTGCCGGGCGGTCGCGCGGATCTTGCCGGGGTGGCGCCTGTGCCGGCGCCTACTCCAGGGTCTGGCCGGCGTAGGCGTCGATGAACAGGTTGGGTTTCAGGAAGAAGCTCAGCACCAGCGCGCCGTGCGGGGCGCGCGCCACGTGCTGGTTGCCGCGCGGCCGCCAGACGTAGTCGCCCGCGCGCACTTCGCCTTCGGCATCGACGATGGAGCCTTCCAGCACATAGGTCTGCTCGACCTCGACGTGCTCGTGCAGCGGCAGTTCGGTGCCGGGCTGCCAGCGGAACAGCGCGGTCAGCAGGCCGGACTCCTTGTCCTGCATCAGCACTTTCATGTCGATGCCTTCGACCTGCGTGGGTTTCCAGGGCAGCTCGTCGACTTTCAGGAAGCGCGACGCCAGCGGCGGCAGCGCGTTGGCCGCAGGGCAGCCAGGGGTTTCGAGGGCCATGATGTCTCCTAGCCAATACTCGTTATGGAAGAAAAACTAAAAATCTTGTTATTGAGTGTTTAAAAATAGTCGCGTATATTGAGATTAATGTCAATCCTGTTTTCGACCAAGGAAAGCGGGCGAGACACGAGCCGGACCAGGGGCCGCGGGTCTCGGGAAGCCTTTCCCGATGCCCGCCGTCCCGAGAGATCCGGCGCCTATAAGACAAGGAGACAAGCTTGAATCAGGACTATCTGGGCCAGACCTTCGGGTTGGCCGGGCGCACGGCGCTGGTGACGGGGGGCGCGCGCGGGCTGGGGTATGCGATTGCCGCCGGCCTGGGCCGGGCGGGCGCGCGCGTGGTGATCAACGATCTGTCGCAGGCCGCCTGCGACGCCGCTTGCGCACAGCTGGCCGCGGCCGGCATCACGGCGCGCAGCGCGGTGTTCGACGTGGCCGACGGCGCCGCCGTGGCCGAGGCCGTGGCGCGGCTGCAGGCCGATGGCGTGGCCATCGACGTGCTGGTCAGCAACGCCGGCAACCAGAACCGCAAGCCGGTGGTCGAGATGACGCCGGCCGAATGGCAGGCGTTGCAGAACGTCCATGTGAACGGCGCGTTCCATTGCGCCCGCGCGGTGCTGCCCGCCATGGCGGCGCGCGGCTTCGGCCGCATCGTGCTGATGTCGTCGGTCGCGGGCCAGGCCACCATGCCGAACATCGCCGCCTACGCCACCGCCAAGGGCGCGATCGCGGCGTTCACGCGCGCGCTGGCGGTCGAATACGGCGGCCAGGGCGTCACCTGCAACGCGCTGGCGCCGGGCTTCGTGCGCACCGACTTCACCCAGGGGCTGCAGGACAATCCGCAGTTCCAGTCGTTCCTGTCGACCGCGGTGCCGGTGGGGCGCTGGGCCACGCCCGAGGACATCGCGCCGGCGGTGGTCTACCTGGCCTCGCCGGGGTCTTCGTTCGTCAACGGCCACGTGCTGGCCATCGACGGCGGCCTGCTGGCCCGCATGTAGGAGGACGGCCATGAGCACCCAAGCGGTTCTGTCCGCCCAGGGGCTGGTCAAGCGGTTCGGCGGCTTCAATGCCGTCGACGGCGTGTCCCTGTCCCTGCGGGAAGGTTCCATCCATGCCTTGATCGGCCCCAACGGCGCCGGCAAGACCACCTGCTTCAACCTGCTGACCAAATTCCTGACGCCCGACCAGGGCGTGATCCACTACCGCGGCCGCGACATCACGTCGCTGGCGCCGGAGCAGATCGCGCGCCTGGGCATCGTGCGCTCGTTCCAGATCTCGGCGGTGTTCCTGGGGTTGACCGTGCTGCAGAACATGCGCGTGGCGCTGATGCGCCAGCATGGCGACGGCCTGCGCTTCTGGCGCAGCCGCCGCAGCGTCGACCGCCTGAACGACCAGGGCCTGGCGCTGCTGGAGGCCGTGGGCCTGGCCGGCATGGCCGACACCACGGCGGCCCTGCTGCCCTATGGCCGCAAGCGCGCGCTGGAAATCGCCATGACGCTGGCGCTGGAGCCGGAAGTGATGCTGCTGGACGAGCCGATGGCCGGGCTCGGCCAGGAAGACGTGGCGCGCATCGCGGCGCTGATCCGGCGCGTGTCGGCCAACCGCAGCATCCTGATGGTGGAGCACAACCTGTCGGTGGTCGCCGACCTGTCCGACACCATCACGGTGCTGGCGCGCGGCGCGGTGCTGGCGCAGGGCGACTACGCCACGGTGTCGCGCGACGAGCGCGTTATCACCGCCTACATGGGCTCGGAAGAGGGAGAGGGCTGATGCTGTCGATCAAGGACCTCAATGCCTGGTACGGCGAATCGCATGTGCTGCACGGCGTCGACATCGAAGTGCGGCGCGGCGAACTGGTCACCATCCTGGGCCGCAACGGCGCCGGCAAGACCACCACGCTGCGCGCCGTCATGGGCATCCTGGACAAGCGCCGCGGCTCGATCCGGCTGAACGGCCAGGAAACCGTGGGCATGGCGCCGCATCGCATTCCGCGGCTGGGCGTGGTGTATTGCCCGGAGGAGCGGGCGGTGTTCCGCAGCCTGGACGTGACCGAGAACCTGATGCTGCCGCCGCGCCTGGCCGACGGCGGCATGTCACTGGAAGAAATCTACACCCTGTTTCCCAACCTGCGCGAACGCAGCGCCAGCTCCGGCGGCAACCTGTCGGGCGGCGAGCAGCAGATGCTGGCGATCGCCCGCATCCTGCGCACCGGCGCCCAGCTGATTCTGCTGGACGAACCCACCGAAGGGCTGGCGCCGGTGATCGTGCAGCAGATCGGGCAGGCCATCCGCACGCTCAAGGAGCGCGGTTTCACCATCGTGCTGGTCGAGCAGAATTTCCGCTTCGCCACCAAGGTGGCCGACCGCCACTACGTGATGGAGCATGGCCGCGTGGTCGACCAATTGTCGGCGCAAGAGGCGCGCAATGATCCCGAGCGGATCGCGCGCCGCCTGGGTGTCTGAGGGGGAGAATCCTGTGTTCGAAATTTTTGGCGTGCCGTCCACGGCACTGTTCGGCCAGCTCCTGCTCGGCCTGATCAACGGCTCGTTCTACGCCTTGCTCTCGATCGGGCTGGCGGTGATCTTCGGCCTGTTGAACATCATCAACTTCGCCCATGGCGCGCAGTACACGGCGGGCGCGTTCCTGGCCTGGATGCTGCTGAACTACCTGGGGGTGAACTACTGGGCCGCGCTGGTGCTGGTGCCGCTCATCATGGCGGCGTTCGCCATCGTGGTCGAGCGCGTGCTGATCTCGCGCACCTACCGCATGGACCACCTCTACGGGCTGTTGCTGACCTTCGGCATCGCCCTGCTGATCGAGGGCGGGCTGCGCCAGGCGTATGGCGTGTCGGGATTGCCGTACACCATCCCCAAGGCGCTGACCGGCGGCGTCAACCTCGGCTTCATGTTCCTGCCGTGGTACCGCGGCTGGGCGGTGCTGGTGTCGCTGGTGCTGTGCCTGGCCGTGTGGGTGCTGATCGAGAAGACCCGGGTCGGCGCCATGCTGCGCGCCGCCACCGAGAACCCGACGATCGTGCGGTCGTTCGGCATCAATGTGCCGCTGCTGATCACGCTGACCTACGCGCTGGGGGTGGCCCTGGCGTCGGTGGCGGGCGTGATCGCCGCGCCCATCTACCAGGTCAGCCCGATGATGGGCTCGAACCTGGTGGTGGTGGTGTTCGCGGTGGTGGTGATCGGCGGCATGGGCTCCATCATGGGCGCCATCGTCAGCGGCTTCGGGCTGGGCATCATCGAGGGGCTGACCAAGGTGTTCTACCCGGAGGCCGCCAACCTGGCGATCTTCATCATCATGGTGCTGGTGCTGCTGTGCAAGCCGGCGGGCCTGTTCGGCAAGCCGCTGCAGGTGCAGAACGTGCTGGCCGCCGAGGCCACCCGCCAGCCGGTGCAGCTGGGGCGCCGCGCCATGCGCGGGTGCATGGCGATCCTGGCGCTGGTGGCGCTGGCCGCGCCCTGGTTCGTCTATCCCACGTTCCTGATGAAGGTGCTGTGCTTCGCGCTGTTCGCCGCGGCCTTCAACCTGCTGGTGGGCTATGTCGGCCTGCTGTCGTTCGGCCATGCGGCCTTCTTCGGCGCGGCGGCTTACGCCACGGGCATCGTCATGAAGCTGCTGGGCGCCACGCCCGAACTGGGCCTGCTGGCCGGGGTGCTGACCGGCGGCCTGCTGGGGCTGGCGTTCGGCGCCATCGCCATCCGGCGCCAGGGCATCTATTTCGCCATGATCACGCTGGCGCTGTCGCAGCTGGTGTACTTCATCGCGGTGCAGGCGGGCTTCACCGGCGGCGAGGACGGCCTGCAGAGCGTGCCGCGCGGCAAGCTGTTCGGCCTGTTCGACCTGGATGGCGTGATGCCGATGTACTACTTCACGCTGGCGGTGTTCGCACTGGGCTATGCCTTCGTGCTGCGGGTGCTCAATTCGCCCTTCGGCGAGGTGATCCGCTCGGTGCGCGACAACGAGCAGCGCGCGCGGTCGCTGGGCTATTCGACCTCGCGCTACAAGCTGCTGGCGTTCACCTTGTCGGCCTCGGTGGCGGGGCTGGCCGGCGGGCTCAAGGTGCTGGTGTTCGGCGTGGCCTCGCTGACCGACGTGCACTGGCACGCCAACGGCGAGGTGGTGCTGATGGCGCTGCTGGGCGGCATCGGCACGGTGTTCGGCCCGCTGGCCGGCGCCTTCACCTTCGTGTCGCTGCAGAACTACCTGGCGCCGCTGGGATCGTGGGTCCTGATCGTGCAGGGCGCGATCTTCGTGCTGTGCGTATTGCTGTTCCGCGACGGCATCATGGGGCTGGTGTCCCGTGCCTGGCTCGCCGTCGCCCGTCCGAGAAAGGAGTCCTGATGTTCCTGCACGTCGTCATGCTGCAATTGTCCGGCGCCGCCGATGCGCGCTTCCATGATCGGGTGCAGGGATACTGCGACCGCATCCTGGCCGAATGCGACGGGGTGGCCGGCTACGCCTTCCGGCCCAACCAGGCCAGCCGCTCGGACGGCCTGACCCACGCGGTGGTGGCGGCGTTCGGCGACGCCGCCGCCCACGACCGCTACCAGGTGTCGCCCGCCCACCAGGAAATGAAGGCCTACATGGCGGATTTCATCGAGCGCCTGGTGGTGTTCGATGGAGAAATCCCTACAATTTGCTGAATATTTCCGCCGTCCCGGAACGGGATACACTCGCGAATGATTTTTGCCATCGGACCGTTCCACCCGTCATAGGTTGATAGATCATGGACTACGTATTGCCTCCCCAGCCGCTGACCGCGGTTCCCGTTGCCGGCAGCGCCGCGCTGTTCCCGGTGCGCCGCGTCTATTGCGTCGGCCGCAACTATGCCGAGCACGCCAAGGAAATGGGCTTCACCGGCCGTGAAGATCCGTTCTTCTTCTGCAAGCCCGCCGACGCGGTGCTGAGCGTGGCCGACGGCGAAACCGGCAAGATGCCGTATCCGCCCAAGACCTCCAACCTGCACTACGAAATGGAGCTGGTGGTGGTGCTGGGCAAGGGCGGCCGCGACATCCCCGTCGAAGAAGCCAACGACTGCGTCTGGGGCTATGCCCTGGGCCTGGACATGACCCGCCGCGACCTGCAGGGCGAGATGAAGAAGCAGGGCCGTCCCTGGGAAGTGGGCAAGGCCTTCGACCTGTCGGCGCCGCTGGGCCCGATCCATCCGCGCAGCGTGGTCGGCACGCTCGACAAGGGCGCCATCTGGCTCGACGTCAATGGCCAGCGCAAGCAGGCCAGCGACATCTCGCAGATGATCTGGAACGTGCCGGAAAGCATTGCCTACCTGTCGGGCCTGTTCGAACTGCAGCCCGGCGACATCATCTTCACCGGCACGCCGGAAGGCGTGGGCGCCGTGGTGCAGGGCGACGTCATCACCGGCGGCGTGGAAGGCCTGGGCGAACTTCGCGTCCAGATCGTTTAAAGTACGGCCCGGAATCGTTTCCCCACACTTCAGGAGCGCAGCATGCGCAGCAAGATCGTGCTGACCGCCTTCGTCGTGTTCGGCTTCGTACTCGCCGGTTGCAATACCGTGGCGGGCATGGGCAAGGACATGTCGCGAGCCGGCAACGCCATCACCAACGCCGCCGACAAATGATCGTCCGGCCCAGGTGATAAAAAAGCCCCTTGAGCGATCAAGGGGCTTTTTCTTTGGCGGGGAGGCTGGCCTACAGCACATCCCCCGCGTAGTCCGCCAGGCGCGAGCGTTCGCCGCGCTGCAAGGTGACGTGGCCCGAATGCGGCCAGCCCTTGAAGCGGTCGACCACGAACGTCAGGCCCGAACTGCCTTCGGTCAGGTAGGGCGTATCGATCTGGGCGATGTTGCCCAGGCAGATCACCTTGGTGCCGGGGCCGGCGCGGGTCACCAGCGTCTTCATCTGCTTGGGCGTCAGGTTCTGGGCCTCGTCGATGATCAGGTACTTGTTCAGGAAGGTGCGGCCGCGCATGAAGTTCAGCGACTTGACCTTGATGCGCGAGCGGATCAGGTCCATGGTGGCGGCGCGCCCCCAGTCCCCGTTGCCTTCGCCTTCGCCCATGTTCAGCACGTCGAGGTTGTCTTCCAGCGCCCCCATCCAGGGCAGCATCTTTTCTTCCTCGGTGCCGGGCAGGAAGCCGATGTCTTCACCGACGGGCACCGTGACGCGGGTCATGATGATCTCGGTGTAGCGCTTGGTCTCCAGCACCTGGGTGATGCCGGCCGCCAGCGCCAGCAGCGTCTTGCCCGTGCCCGCCTGGCCCAGCAGCGACACGAAGTCGCATTCCGGGTTCATCAGCAGGTTCATGGCGAAGTTCTGCTCGCGGTTGCGGGCGGTGATGCCCCAGACGTTGTTCTTGCCGTGGGTGTAGTCGCGCAGCGTCGCCAGCACCGCCATCTTGCCGCTGACCTCGCGCACCTGGGCATACAGGGGCATCTGGCCTTCGAAGTAGACGAACTGGTTGACCACGAACTGCGAACACAAGGGGCCGTGGATGCGGTAGAAGGTGGTGCCGCCCTGTTGCCAGGATTCGACGTCCTTGCCGTGCTTGTTCCAGAAGTCCTCGGGCAGCTGCATCACGCCCGAGTACATCAGGTCCGAGTCTTCCAGGACGTGGTCGTTGAAGTAGTCTTCCGCGGCCATGCCGAGCGCGCGCGCCTTCAGGCGCATGTTGATGTCCTTGGACACCAGCACGACTTCGCGCTGCGGGTATTTTTCCTGCAGGGCCCGCACCACGCCCAGGATCTGGTTGTCGGCCTTGCCCATGGGCAGGTCAGACGGCAGGGTGCTGTGGATGGCGGTGGTCTGGAACATCAGGCGCCCGGTGGCGTCCTTGTTGCCCAGCTTGGCCAGTTCCAGGCCGTCTTCGAGCTGGGTCGCGTCCTGCACCAGCGCGTCGAGCGAACGGCTGACCTGGCGGGCGTTGCGCGCCACTTCCGACATGCCCTTTTTCTGGTGGTCCAGCTCTTCGAGCGTCATCATCGGCAAGAAGATGTCGTGCTCTTCGAAGCGGAACAGCGAACTGGGGTCGTGCAGCAGCACGTTGGTGTCCAGCACGAACAGCTTGCGCGGCGCGTTCTGGGCGCGCGTCTTGGCGCGCTTGGCCGGGGCCGGAGTGGCCTTGGCCTGGCGCGCGGGGGCGCTGGGCGCCGGCGCGGCCGGCGGCGGGGGCGGAACCTGGCGGGCCGGGATCTGCGCCTTGCGGCCCGGCGCGCCGATACCGTCGAGTTCGGGCTGCACCAGCAGCTCGTCCTCGTCGTCTTCGGCCAGGGCGGCCTGGGTATTGGACCGCGCAGCGGCGGTCTTGGTCGTGCGGGCCTGCGCCCGGGCGTTATCGCCCGAGGGGAAGGTCAGGATGGCTGCGGGGCGGGTGGGCAACTTCGGAAGCGGCATATGCGTCACTCTCCAGTATGGGCCGGCTATGGCACCTGACGGGTATTCCTGTGCACGGCTTAACCGATGCTCTTGGCGGCCTGCAGGACTTCCTTGGCGTGGTTCGGGACCTTCACCCCGCGCCACTCCTGCACCAGCACGCCATAAGCGTCGATCAGAAAGGTGCTGCGCTCGATGCCGCGCACCTGCTTGCCGTACATGTTCTTCTGCTTGATGACGCCGTACAGATTGCACACGGTTTCGTCGGCGTCGGAGATGAGAGGGAAAGGAAGCTCGTACTTGGCCTTGAAGTTCTCGTGCGACTTCAGCGAGTCGCGCGAGATCCCGACCACCACGGCGCTGGCCGACAGGAAGTCGGCGTGCAGGTCGCGGAAATCCTGGCTCTCGGTGGTGCAGCCAGGCGTGTTGTCCTTGGGGTAAAAGTACAGAATCACGGCGCGGCCCTGGCATTGCTCCAGGCTGATCGGCCCAATGGTGCTTTCAGCGGTGAACAGCGGGGCGGGCTTGCCGATGATGGGCATCATCATGTCTGGGGGTCTCCGTTGGGGGGGATGAGGGCGACGACGACGCGCCGGCCCTCCGCCATCAGGATGTTGTAGGTGCGCGAGGCGGCGTGGGTGTCCATGATTTCCACGCCGATGCCCGCCGCCAGCAGGGGACGCAGCACTTCGGGGTGCAGGAACTGTTGCCGGCCGCCCGTGCCCACCAGCAGCACTTCCGGCGCATTGGCCGGGCGGTTGGGGGTGGCTTCGGGTTCGTCCAGGAACGCCAACGGGTCGCGGACGGGTTCGGACAATCCGGCCGCCTGACGCAAGAGGGTGGGGGTGATGTCGGCCGGCGACTCAACGGGCCAATGGGTAACTTCGCCTTCGGGGCCAAAAGCGACCGAGGAGGAAAAACGTACCTGGTTGACCTCGATATAACCGTCACCGTAGGCGGTGACGGTATTCAGAGCGGCCGTCGCAGGATCGGTATGCAGCTTCAATAAATACTCCGGCTTTATGGCTCCGATAATAGCGCATCAGGATGGCCGTATGTTGCATGGTTTCCACTGCGAAATTGGCGGCTTTTCCGCCCAATTTGCCGCCCAGGCGTGCTTGCGCTAGATTACAGGGTTTTGCTGCGCCGCAAACGTGTGCTGGCGCGGCTTTTGAGCCCGTTTCCCCTTCGCGCCCTCGCGCCCTGGATTTTTGCCCCTTCGCCCCCTAAGGATTCCCATCATGAGGAAGTTCTCTCGCATTGAGCGTTTGCCCCCGTACGTTTTCAACATTACCGGCGAGCTCAAGATGGCGGCCCGTCGGCGCGGCGAGGACATCATCGACATGTCGATGGGCAATCCGGACGGCGCCACCCCCAAGCACATCGTCGACAAGATGGTCGAGGCCACCATCCGCCCGACCACCCACGGCTACTCGGTGTCCAAGGGCATCCCGCGCCTGCGCAAGGCCATCTGTGACTGGTACCAGCGCCGCTACGCGGTCGAGCTCGACCCCGATTCCGAAGCCATCGTCACCATCGGTTCCAAGGAAGGCCTGGCGCACCTGATGCTGGCCACCCTGGACCGCGGCGACACCGTGCTGGTGCCCAACCCCAGCTACCCGATTCACATCTACGGCGCGGTCATCGCCGGCGCCAACATCCGCTCCGTGCGCATGACGCCGGGCGTGGACTTCTTCGAGGAACTCGAGCGCGCCGTGCGCGAATCGATCCCGAAGCCCAAGATGATGGTGCTGGGCTTCCCGAGCAACCCGACCGCCCAGTGCGTCGACCTGTCGTTCTTCGAGCGCGTGGTGGCCCTGGCCAAGGAACACGACATCCTGGTGGTGCACGACCTGGCCTACGCCGACATCACCTTCGACGGCTATGTCGCCCCCTCGATCATGCAGGTGCCCGGCGCGCGCGATGTCGCGGTCGAGTTCTTCACCATGAGCAAGAGCTACAACATGGCGGGCTGGCGCATCGGCTACATGGTCGGCAACCGCGAGCTGGTCGGCGCGCTGGCGCGCATCAAGAGCTATCACGACTACGGCACGTTCACGCCGATCCAGGTGGCCTCGATCGCCGCCCTGGACGGCCCGCAGGACTGCGTGAACGAGATCGTGGCGCAGTACCAAAGCCGCCGCGACGTGCTCGCGCGCGGTCTGCACGAAGCAGGTTGGAATGTGGAAATTCCCAAGGCGTCCATGTACATCTGGGCGCAGATCCCCGAACCCTACCGGGCAATGGGCTCTTTGGAGTTTGCCAAGCGCGTCCTGTCGGATGCGAAAGTGGCCGTGTCCCCCGGGATCGGCTTCGGCGAGTATGGCGACGAATACGTGCGCTTCGCTCTTATCGAAAACGAGCAGCGCACCCGCCAGGCGGTGCGCGGCATCAAGGATATGTTCCGCAAGGACGGCTTGCTGTAGGTCCACCCCCGAAGCGCCTGCGGCGCTTCCCCCTCGAGGGGGCATGCCTGCGGACCGGCGGAGCCGGATCCGCGGCATCCCGCTCGGGGAGGGCACCCGTGGACTGTATGTAGCCGTTATTGCGTGAGTGTTTGGAGAACTGAAATGAATTCCCCTCAACGCCCGTCCGCCGAGGGCGCCGCGATGAATCCCATGAAAGTGGGCCTGCTGGGCCTGGGCGTGGTCGGTGGCGGCACCTGGACGGTGCTGTCGCGCAATGCGGAAGAGATCGCGCGCCGCGCCGGTCGTCGCATTGAAGTGACCCGCGCCGCCGTGCGCGACGTGCCCAAGGCGCGCGCCCGCGTTGGCGACACGCTGCCCGTGGACACCGACGTGCACGCGCTGGTGCGCGATCCCGAGATCGACATCGTGGTCGAGCTGATCGGCGGCGATACGCTGGCGCGCGAGCTGGTGCTCGAAGCCATCGCCAACGGCAAGCACGTGGTCACCGCCAACAAGGCGCTGCTGGCCAAGCACGGCAACGAGATTTTCGCCGCGGCTTCCGAGCGCGGCGTGATGGTGGCCTTCGAGGCCGCCGTCGCCGGCGGCATCCCCATCATCAAGGCCATCCGCGAAGGCCTGACCGCCAATCGCATCCAGTGGGTCGCCGGCATCATCAACGGCACCACCAATTTCATCCTGTCCGAAATGCGCTCGCGCGGCCTGCCGTTCGCCGATGTGCTGGCCGAAGCCCAGCGCCTGGGCTACGCCGAAGCCGATCCCACATTTGACGTGGAAGGCGTCGACGCCGCGCACAAGCTGACGCTGCTGGCCTCGCTGGCCTTCGGCGTGCCGGTGCAGTTCGACCGCGCCTACATCGAGGGCATCTCGCAACTGGCCGCCGAGGACATCGAGCACGCCGAGCGCCTGGGCTACCGCATCAAGCTGCTGGGCATCACCAAGCGCCGCGCCGATGGCATCGAGCTGCGCGTGCATCCGGCGCTGGTGCCGGCCGAGCGCCTGCTGGCCAATGTCGAAGGCGCGATGAACGCGGTGCTGGTCAAGGGCGACGCCGTCGGCCCGACGCTGTACTACGGCCAGGGCGCCGGCGAAGAGCCGACCGCCTCGGCGGTGGTGGCCGACCTGGTCGACGTGACCCGCCTGCACACCGCCGATCCGGGCAACCGCGTGCCGCACCTGGCGTTCCAGCCGGACGCCATGTCCGACACGCCGATCCTGCCGATCGAGCAGGTCAGCACGTCGTACTACCTGCGCCTGCGCGTGGACGACCAGCCGGGCGTGCTGGCCGACATCGCGCGCCTCTTGGCCGACCGCTCGATCTCGATCGGCTCGATGATCCAGCAGCCCTCGCACATCGGCGGCGCGGACATCATCTTCCTGACGCACGAGGCGGTGGAAGGCAACGTCAACCAGGCCATCGAGCGCATCGAGGCCTTGCCCTTTGTCCGGTCCAAGGTCACGCGCCTGCGCGTGGAGCACCTGATATGAAATACATCTCAACCCGCGGGGGCATGGCGCCCCAGCCGTTCGCCGATATCCTGCTCGAAGGGCTGGCGCCGGATGGCGGGCTGGCCGTGCCGGAACAACTGCCGCAGATTTCGGCGGAGACGCTGGAATCGTGGCGCGGCCTGCCGTACGCCGACCTGGCGTTCGAAGTGCTGTCGCGCTTTGCCACCGACATCCCGGCCGAGGACCTGCGCCGCCTGACCCGCGCCGCCTACACCCCGCAGATCTTCAACAGCGAAGACATCGTCCCGCTGCGTCCGCTGAACGACGGCCTGTCGCTGCTGGGACTGTCCGAAGGCCCGACGCTGGCCTTCAAGGACATGGCCATGCAGTTCCTGGGCCAGGTGTTCGAATACGTGCTGACCCAACGCGGCACCACGCTCAACATCGTCGGCGCGACCTCGGGCGACACCGGCTCGGCGGCCGAGTACGCGCTGCGCGGCAAGCGCGGCGTGGCCGTGTTCATGCTGTCGCCGCACGGCCGCATGAGCGCATTCCAGCGCGCCCAGATGTACTCGCTGCAGGACGAGAACATCCACAACATCGCCGTGCGCGGCGTGTTCGACGAAGCGCAGGACATCGTCAAGGCGCTGGCTGGCGACCTGGCCTTCAAGGCCAAGTACCGCCTGGGCGCGGTCAACTCGATCAACTGGGCGCGCATCGCCGCCCAGGTGGTGTACTACTTCCACGGCTGGCTGCGCGCCACCGACAAGCCAGGCCAACAGGTCTCGTTCACGGTGCCCTCGGGCAACTTCGGCAACATCCTGTCGGGCCACATCGCCCGCGGCATGGGCCTGCCGGTGCGCCACCTGGTGCTCGCCACCAACGAGAACAACGTGCTGGAAGAATTCTTCCGCACCGGCGTCTACCGTCCGCGTCCGGCCGAGCAGACCTACGCCACCTCCAGCCCGTCGATGGACATCTCGCGCGCCTCGAACTTCGAGCGCTTCATCTTCGACCTGGTGGGCCGCGACGCCGACCGCGTCAAGGCGCTGTGGGCGGACATGGCGCGCGACGGTTTCTTCGACCTGTCGGCGCTCAAGCCGCAATTCGAGGCGCAGTACGGCTTCGTCTCGGGCGCCAGCACGCACGAAGACCGCCTGGCCACGATCCGCTCGCTCTACGACGAGACCGGCGTGCTGGTCGATCCGCACACCGCCGACGGCGTCAAGGTCGCGCGCGAGCACGTCGAGCCCGGCGTGCCGATGCTGGTGCTGGAAACCGCCTTGCCGGCCAAGTTCTCGGAAACCATCGAGGCCGCGCTGGGCCGTCCGGCCACGCCGCCGGGCAACCTGGCCAACCTGGAATCCTTGCCGCAGCGCGTCGAAGTCATGGACTGCGATGCCGCCGCCGTGCGCCGCTACATCGAGGCCCACGCCAAGGTGTAAAGGCAGCTTGCGGTTGTATGGGGTTGCAACCCCTCGCGGTGTGAGCCGCGAGGGGTTTTTTACGTTCTCACGCATTTTGGCCACATGCGGTCACTTTTTCCGGACGCGCATCCGATACAGTGATTCCACCATTCACACTCGGAGAACACGCCCATGAACCTGAAGACCATGACGTTGGCCCTGGTGGTGACCGGAGTAGGGGTGCTGGCCGGATGCTCGTCGCCCTCGGTTATTCAGCAACGGGACGGGACCTCGACCGTGACGCCCGACACGCCGACCTATGACAAGAAGTCCGGCATGTACGAGTACGACAAGGACGGCAAGAAGGTCCAGATCAACAAGGACGATGTGAAATCCATCGAAGAGGTCAAGTAGCCCTTCGCCGCATCCCGACGAAAAAAAGCCCCGGTCCAGGCCGGGGCTTTTTGTTGGGCGCGGACCCGGCTTACTTGCCCGCGTCCTCGGCGTGGTAGCGGCCCACGCGCTCGACTTCGTTCTTCGAGCCCAGGATCACGCTGACGCGCTGGTGCAGCTTGTCGGGCTGGATGTCCATGATGCGCTGGGTGCCGTTGATCGAGGCGCCGCCGGCCTGCTCGATGAGGAAGCTCATCGGGTTGGCTTCATACATCAGGCGCAGCTTGCCGGCCTTGCCCGGTTCGCGCGCGTCCCAGGGGTACATGAAGATGCCGCCGCGGGTCAGGATGCGATGCACGTCGGCCACCATCGAGGCGATCCAGCGCATGTTGTAGTCCTTGCCCAGGGGGCCGGTGGCGCCGGCCAGGCAATCGTCGATGTAGCGCTTGACCGGGGGAGCCCAGTGGCGCATGTTCGACATGTTGATGGCGAATTCCTTGGTGTCCTCGGGCACGCGGATGTTCTCGTGGGTCAGCACCCACGAACCCATTTCGCGGTCCAGCGTGAAGCCCACCACGCCGTTGCCGATGGTCAGCACCAGCATGGTCTGCGGGCCGTAGACGGCATAGCCGGCCACTACCTGCTTGTTGCCCGGCTGCAGGAAGTCGGCTTCACAGACCGGCGCGCCCGACACGTCGTGGGGGGCGTGCAGCACCGAGAAAATGGTGCCGATCGACACGTTCACGTCGATGTTCGACGAGCCGTCCAGGGGATCGAACAGCAGCAGGTATTCGCCCTTGGGGTAGCGGTTCGGAATCAGGTGGATGGTCTCCATCTCTTCCGAGGCCATGGCCGCCAGGTGGCCGCCCCATTCATTGGCTTCGAGCAGGATCTCGTTGGACAGCACGTCCAGCTTCTTCTGCACTTCGCCCTGCACGTTCTCGCTTTCGAGGCTGCCCAGGACGCCGCCGAGCGCGCCCTTGCTGACCGCGTGGCTGATCGCCTTGCAGGCGCGCGCCACGACTTCGATGAGCAGCCGCACTTCGGGGGCCAGGGCCTGCGCGGAGCGCTGCTGCTCCACCAGGTATTGGGTAAGTGTTTTACGTTTCAAAAGGTTCTCCCTATGCTGCGAATTCTAAAGCCTTGGATACGATTTCCTGCACGTTGCGCGACAGCCCTTCGTGGCCGCGCACCCGTTGCAGGGCTTCCTGCATCGGGCCGCGCAGGGCGGGCACGTAACGCGACCAGTTGTCCAGCGCGCGCGCCAGGCGCGCGGCGATCTCGGGGTTGAGGGCGTCCAGCGCCAGCACCTGGTCGGCCCAGAAGGTGTAGCCCGAGCCGTCCGGGTGGTGCATGCCGCGGGCATTGTTCAGGCAGAACTGGAAAATCAGCGCGCGCGCCCGGTTCGGGTTGCGCAGCGTGAATGCCGGGTGCGTCATCAGGTCGCGCGCGGTCTGCACCGTGGTGTAGCGCGCCGCGGCCTGCAGCGCGAACCACTTGTCGACCACCAGCGCATTGTCGCGCCACTTGTCGTAGAACGCGGCCAGCGCCTGCTGCGGGAACTCACCCTGGCCATAGTTGATCAGGGCCGACAGCGCCGCCATGCTGTCGGTCATGTTGCCGGCGTGCTCGTATTGCTGCTCGGCCAGGCGCTGCGCTTCGTGCTCGCCGGCGGCCATCAGATGGCTGAGCGCCAGGTTCTTCAGGGCGCGCTTGCCGGCCGGGACCGGCGCGGGGCTGTATTCACCGGGCGTCTGGTTGGCGTCGAAGGCCTGGCGGAATTCCGCTGCCAGTTGCCGGCCCAGTTCGGCGCGCAGGAAGTCGCGCGCCACCGCCAGCGCCGGCGGGTCGACCGCCTGCATGCGCTCGGCCAGGGTCTTTTCCGACGGCAGCGCCAGGGCGCGGGCGCGGTAGGCGGCATCCAGCGCCGGGTCGGTCAGCAGCGCGCGCCAGGCGGCGATGAAGGCCGGGTCGGCGTGCAGCGTGCGGCCGGCCTGGCGCGCCTCGGCCAGCGCCAGGATCTGGCGGGTGGCCAGTTCCTGGCCGGCTTCCCAGCGCGCGAAGGGGTTGCCGTCGTGGGCCGACAGCAGCGCCAGTTCCTCGTCGGTCCAGTCGTAATCGACGATCACGGGCGCGGAAAAATCGCGCAGCAGCGACGGCACCGGCATCTCGTCGATGCCGTCGAAATGCCATTGCTGGGTCTGCGTGGTCAGTTCCAGCAGCGCCGTGTCGTGTCCCGCGCCGTCCAGGCGCAGGGGCAGGGCGCGGCCATCGCGATCCAGCAGGCCGATGGCGAAGGGGATGTGATACGGCGCCTTGACGAAGCCCGCGGGGGCCTTTTTCTCGACGCCGACCGGCTGGCATTCCTGCGACAGCGTCACGGTGCAGCGGCGCGCGGCGGCGTCGTGCGTCAGCTTGACCGTCACGCGCGGCGTGCCGGCCTGGCGGTACCAGTTGCGGAACACGGACAGGTCGCGGCCCGGGTGCTGGCGCGTATAGACCGATTCCATGGCGGCGACGAAGTCGTCGCAGGTCACGGCCTGGCCGTCGTGGCGGCGGAAATACTCGTCCATGCCGGCGCGAAAACCCGCTTCGCCCAGCAGCGTGTGCTGCATGCGGATGACCTCGGCGCCTTTCTCGTACACCGTGGCGGTATAGAAATTGCCGATTTCCTGGTAACTGTCGGGGCGGATCGGGTGGGCCATCGGGCCCGCGTCCTCGGGGAACTGCGCGGCGCGCAATGTCACCACGTCGTCGATGCGCTTGACCGCGCGGGCGCTGGCGGCGGCGGTCTCGTCCATGTCCTGCGCCATCATGTCGGCGCTGAATTCCTGGTCGCGGAACACCGTCAGGCCTTCCTTCAGGCTCAGCTGGAACCAGTCGCGGCAGGTGACGCGGTTGCCGGTCCAGTTGTGGAAATACTCGTGGCCGATGACCGATTCAATGCCTTCGTAATTGGCGTCCGTGGCGGTATCCGGGTCGGCCAGCACGTAGGCCGCATTGAAAATGTTCAGGCCCTTGTTCTCCATCGCGCCCATATTGAAATCATGGACGGCCACGACCATGAAGCGGTCCAGGTCCAGTTCCAGGCCGAAACGGGTTTCGTCCCAGCGCAGCGCGCGCACCAGGGAATCCAGCGCCCATTCGGTCTTGGTCTCGGCGCCCGGGTCGCTATAGACCTGCAACAGCACGTCGCGGCCGCTGGCGGTCTTGACCGTGGTTTCGCGGTGGGTCAGGTTGCCGCCCACCAGGGCGAACAGATAGCAGGGCTTGGGGAACGGGTCTTCCCATTCGACCTCGTTGCGGCCGTCGGGCAGCTGGCGCGAGGCGACCAGGTTGCCGTTGGACAGCAGCACCGGGTAGGCCGGCTCGGCGCGCAGGGTGACGCGGTAGCGCGACATGACGTCGGGGCGGTCGGCGAACCAGGTGATGCGGCGAAAGCCCTCGGCTTCGCACTGCGTGAAGAAATTGCCGCCCGAGACATACAGGCCCATCAGCGTGGAGTTGGCCGAAGGCTTGCAGCGGCTGACGATCTCTACGGTGGCTTCGGCGGGCAGGCCATACAGCGCCAGGCTGTGTTCGGACAGGTGGAAGCGGTCGGCCGGCAGCGCCTGGCCATCCACCCCTACCGAGACGAGTTCCAGCTCTTCGCCGTCCAGCACCAGCGCGGCGTCGGCGCTGGCGTCGGCCTTGCGCCGGACCTGCATGACGCAGCGCACCTCGGTGCTGTCGGGCGCCAGGTCGAAGGCCAGGGAGACCTGCGGGATGTCGTAGGGGTAGGGCTGGTAATCCTTGCGGTATACGGTAACGGGCGTGTCTGTGCGCATGGGATTGCAGTCCTGTATGAACGAGAGTCCTATTGTAGTGTCAGGCCTGGCGGGCGCAGGACCCGGGCGCCCCCGCCAGGCGTAAACTTTCCGCGGCCCGCGCGGTCAAAGCTCAGTATGATGGGCGCCGTCGCGCAATGAGGAGTTGCAAATGTTTCGTTCTTCCCCGTTCAATACCGGCCGTTGGGCCGCCGTCCTGGCTGTTTTGGGGGCGCTGGTGCTGAGCGGATGCGCCACGCCCACCGTGTCGGCGCGCGTCACATCCTTCCAGCAGTGGCCGACGGGCGTCGAAGGCCAGACTTACCAATTCGTGCAGGCCGAACCGTCGCAAGCCAATAATCTCGAATACCAGTCCTACCAGGACATGGTGCGCGCCGGCATCGGCGCCACCGGGTTGGTGGAAGCCCAGTCGGGCGCCAAGGGCCGCTTCGATGTCTCGTTCCGTTATGGCACGAGCCAGACCCAGGTCATGGTGCGGCGTCCGTATGATCCGTATTTCAATGGCGGCTATGGCTATGGCGGTTTCTACGGTCCGCGGCCTTGGGGCGGCTACTACGGCTATTGGGGCCCGGACTGGGTCGACGTGCCCATGGTGGTCCAGCGCAACACGCTCACGCTGCAGATCCACGACAGCCAGCGCGGCGGGGCCGAGGTCTACCGGTCCAGCGCCTTCATACTCAGCGAGCGGGACAACTTCGTGCGGATGATGCCGTATCTGGTGCGTGCAATATTTGACGGATTCCCGGGAAATAATGGCGCCGAGCGCGAAATCCAATTTCCGGTCCAGTAGTTTTTGCCACGACAAAAGACAGTCGTAAAATAAAAAAGGCGCACCAAAATGGTGCGCCTTTTATTTTTTCTTACTGAATAATAGGTTTTATTCTTTGATAAGAAAACTGTCGCGCGTGGCGCCGGATGCTTCTTCGGCGGCGAGCCAGCGAGGGGCCTTGCCACGACCGCTCCAGGTCTCCCCGGTTTGGGGATGACGGTACTTGGGGGCAACGGCGCGTTTGGCAACGTTGGCCGGGCGGACAGCGGCGCCAGTCTTGCGGCGGCCGCTGGGCGTGGTGGCGCGGACGGGCTTGCCGGCGCCAAAGGCGGCGGCGATTTCTTCGGGGGTGATGTCGTACTCGCGCATCGATGTGATGATCGAGGCGATGACCGGTTTGCGGCGCTTGGTTTGGAGGACTTCAGCCTTCTTTTGGAGCTTGTTGATTTCCTTTTCGATCTTTGCTTGCAGAGCTGCGTAGGTTTCTCGGGCCATGTTTATTCCTGATTATGGAACTGCTTTAATCGCCGGCGGAGTTATGTTTATTTGTTGTGCTTCGCATAATACAGAAGTTGACGCCCCTCTGCCGCTGTCCTGGCCTAATTACTTTGTATCAAAACGGCCGGAAAGTCTTTAGGCTAGCGGGTTTGCGCTATGAACAAGTATTGGGAATGATATTCTCAAATTTGGGACTAAATGAAACAAAGGCCCCTTTGGTTCATGGGGCGGACGAATGCAACATCCCGTGTTGGAAAATGCACGGTTTTGTTTCATGAAGCGAGCGGATGCGCAGAAGTTGACCTCTTTTCAGGGCTTGGTAAGCTCGGCTTTTTGGTATGACGAAATGTTCCCGTTGCTAATGCGCGAGTTTCAACAGGTGGTAGGACGACTGGCTCCAACCCGCATGGCGCGGGGGTTTCCAGGGGTATGCGGATTTTCATTCCCATCCATCGAGAACGGTATGCGCGCCCATTTGCGCGGGACATTTTTGTGCCATTTCCATTTTGTTGTCGAGTTGTATGACAAGTTCGACACATTGGTCTGGCAAGCGTGCCGGCCACTCCGGCCGACGAGCAATCGGCCCGGCGCCCGGGCAAAGGTTATTTTGCAAGAGGCGCCGCCGCAGTTTGGGACCGGTCCCCAATTGGTTAACTTGATAGACAATATTCGGCGGCCGCGACGCCACCCCCGTGTCGGCGGTACGATAGAGCCTTGAGCGTCATGGCTGCCGCGTCCGTCGCGCCGGCGCCCCCGAACAGAGTCCTATGAAAATCATCGATCCCGCTATTGCATCCCTGGCCACCGCCAAATCGCTCCTGCTCGACCCGTGGGGGTTGACCGAGGCCGACATGGCGCGCGCCCTGGGCGAAATCTTCACGCACAAGGTCGACTACGCCGATCTGTATTTCCAGTACACCCGCAGCGAGGGCTGGAGCCTGGAAGAGGGCATCGTCAAGACCGGCAGTTTCTCGATCAGCCAGGGGGTCGGCGTGCGCGCCGTCAGCGGCGAGAAAACCGCGTTCGCCTATTCCGATTCGCTTTCGGCCGACGCCTTGCTGTCGTCGGCCCACGCGGTGCGCGGCATTGCCCGCCGCGGCGCCGGCAAGGTCAAGGTGGCGGCGCAGGTCGAGGCCGAAATGGGCCGCAGCCTGTATGCCGACATCGATCCGGTGGCGACCCTGAGCGCCCCCGAGAAAGTCGCGCTGCTCGAACGCGTCGAACGCATGGCGCGGGCCCGCGATCCGCACGTGATCCAGGTCATGGCCGGCCTGGGCGCCGAGTATGACGTGGTGCTGGTGGCCGGCAGCGATGGTCGCCTGGCCGCCGACGTGCGCCCGCTGGTGCGCCTGTCGCTGACCGTCATCGCCGAACGCAATGGCCGCCGCGAAATGGGCCATGCCGGCGGCGGCGGCCGCCTGGGGCTGGCGTATTTCACGGACGAAATGCTGCAGGGCTACGTCGAGCGCGCCGTGCACGAAGCCATGGTCAACCTGGAGGCGCGTCCGGCGCCCGCCGGCGAAATGACGGTGGTGCTGGGTTCGGGCTGGCCCGGCATCCTGCTGCACGAAGCCGTCGGCCACGGCCTGGAAGGCGATTTCAACCGCAAGGGTTCCAGCGTGTTCTCGGGCCGCATCGGTGAGCGCGTCGCCTCCAAGGGCGTCACGGTGGTCGACGACGGCACCATTCCCGATCGCCGCGGTTCGCTCAATATCGACGACGAGGGCAACGCCACCCAGCGCAACGTGCTGATCGAGGACGGCATCCTGCGCGGCTACATGCAGGACACGCTGAACGCGCGCCTGATGAAGACCGCGGCCACCGGCAACGGCCGCCGCGAATCGTTCGCGCACCTGCCCATGCCGCGCATGACCAATACCTACATGCTGGCCGGCGACAAGGCGCCCGAGGAAATCATCTCGTCCGTCAAGCGCGGCCTGTATGCGGCCAATTTCGGCGGCGGCCAGGTCGACATCACCAACGGCAAGTTCGTGTTCTCGGCCTCCGAGGCCTACATGATCGAGGACGGCAAGATCACGTATCCGGTCAAGGGCGCCACGCTGATCGGCAACGGCCCCGACGCCATGACCCGCGTCAGCATGATCGGCGACGACCTGAAGCTGGATTCGGGCGTGGGCACGTGTGGCAAGGACGGCCAGAGCGTGCCGGTGGGCGTGGGCATGCCCACGGTCCGCATGGAAGGCCTGACGGTGGGCGGCACGGCCTGACCCGCGACCGCCGCGTCGCAAACCGGCGTGACGGCCCGAAAAAATTGTGCTAGAGTCTTTTCCCATGAAATTCGCTTCCCCCGCCTTTTATTTTTATTTTTTTGGTTTTCTGAAGCCGCTGGCGGAGGAAGGGAAGCGCTCAATCTGAAGTTTGGAAAGAATCCCCCCAAAAAAGCCGCCAGCGAACTGGCGGCTTTTTTTGTGCCGTCAGCTTGAGGAACACCCCGGGATGCATCCCGGTGGCGGGAAACCCAGGAGCAGTACCGTGTCACACAATACCGACGACCTTCGCATCCGAGAAATCAAAGAGCTGAATCCGCCCGCGCACGTCATGCGTGAGTTCGCGTGCACCAAGGAAGCTTCCGACACCGTGTTCGCCGCACGCCAGTCGATGCACCGCATCCTGCACGGCATGGACGACCGCATGATCGTCGTGATCGGCCCGTGTTCGATCCACGACACCCGCGCCGCGATCGAATACGCCAAGCGCCTGAAGCCGGTGCGCGACCGCCTCAGCGCGGACCTGGAAATCGTGATGCGCGTGTATTTCGAGAAGCCCCGCACCACGGTCGGTTGGAAGGGGCTGATCAACGATCCGGACCTGGACGGCAGCTTCGACATCAACAAGGGCGTGCGCGTGGCGCGCGAACTGCTGCTGGACATCAACAGCCTGGGATTGCCGGCGGGGTGCGAATTCCTGGACATGATTACGCCGCAATACATCGCGGACCTGGTCTCCTGGGGGGCGATCGGCGCGCGCACGACGGAAAGCCAGGTGCATCGTGAACTGGCATCCGGCCTGTCGTGTCCGGTGGGTTTCAAGAACGGCACGGACGGCAACGTGAAGATCGCCGTGGACGCGATCAAGGCGGCGTCGCAGCCGCACCATTTCCTGTCGGTGACCAAGGGCGGGCATTCGGCCATCGTCTCGACCGCGGGCAATGAAGACTGTCACGTCATCCTGCGCGGCGGCAAGACGCCGAACTACGACGCCGCCAGCGTCGACGCGGCCTGCCAGGACATGTCCAAGGCCGGCCTGGCGCAACGCATCATGATCGACGCCAGCCATGCCAACAGCAGCAAGAAACCCGAGAACCAGCCGCTGGTGATCGATGACGTGGCGCGCCAGATGGAAGCCGGCGACGCGCGCCTGGTGGGCGTGATGGTCGAAAGCCATCTGCTGGGCGGCCGCCAGGACATGGTGCCGGGCGAGCCGCTGGTCTACGGCCAGAGCATCACCGACGGCTGCATCGACTGGGACGCTTCGGTCGCCGTGCTCGAGCGCCTGGCGCACGCCGTGCGTGAACGCCGCCGCGTCGCGCTGACCTCCGGCAAATAAGCGTGCCGGCCGCAGGCCGCCCCCGTGCGGGCGGTTTGCGGCGCAGCAAGGCGGGCGGCGTAGAATAGTTGAATTCCCCCATCCGAGAATCCGCTGATCATGAACGCTCCCTTGCACGCTGAATCGTTGCGCCGCGCGGTGCCGGCCGCCTGTCTCGAGGCCCTGCGCGCCCGGTTCGGCGACCGCTTCTCCGAATCCACCGCGGTGCGCGAGCACCATGGCCGCGACGAGTCGCCATATCCGGCGATGCTGCCCGATGCCGTGGTCTTCGCCCAGAGCACCGAGGAAGTCGCCGAGGTCGCCAAGCTTTGCAACGAACACCGCGTGCCGCTGATTCCGTACGGCGCGGGTTCGTCGCTGGAAGGCCACATCCTGGCGATCCAGGGCGGCATCAGCCTGGACCTGTCGCAGATGAACAAGGTGCTGGCCGTCAACGCGGAGGACCTGACCGCCACCGTGCAGGCCGGCGTGCTGCGCAAGCAGCTCAATGAAGAGATCCGCAGCACCGGCCTGTTCTTCCCGATCGATCCGGGCGCCGACGCCAGCCTGGGCGGCATGGCCGCCACGCGCGCTTCCGGCACCAACGCCGTGCGCTACGGCACCATGCGCGAGAACGTCATGTCGCTGACCGTGGTCACCGCCGACGGCCGCATCGTGCGCACCGCCGGCCGCGCCCGCAAGTCGTCGGCGGGCTACGACCTGACCCGCATCTTCGTGGGCAGCGAAGGCACGCTGGGCATCATCACCGAAGTTACCGTGCGCCTGTACCCGCAGCCCGAGGCCGTGTCGGCCGCGGTCTGCAACTTCCCCACGCTCGACGCCGCGGTGCAGAGCGTGATCGAGATCATCCAGATGGGCGTGCCGGTCGCGCGCGTCGAGTTCATGGACGCGGCCAGCGTGCGCTCGGTCAACCTGCACAGCAAGCTGACGCTGCGCGAGACGCCGCTGCTGGTGTTCGAATTCCATGGCAGCCCGGCCGGCGTGCAGGAACAGGCCGAGACCGTGCAGGCCATCACCGCCGAACATGGCGGCATGGACTTCGAATGGGCCGAGCGTCCCGAGGACCGCAGCCGCCTGTGGACCGCGCGCCACAACGCCTATTTCGCCGGCCTGCAATTGCGCCCGGGATGCCGCGCCAGCACCACCGACGTCTGCGTGCCGATCTCGCGCCTGGCCGACTGCGTGCGCGACACGGTCGAGGAACTGGACCGCGCCAGCTTCCCGTACACCATCGTCGGCCACGTCGGCGACGGCAACTTCCACGTGCTGATGCTGCTGGACGCCGACAGCGAGCGCGAATGGCAGGAATCCGAAACCATCAACCACAACCTGGTGCGCCGCGCCATCGCCGCCGATGGCACCTGCACCGGCGAGCACGGCGTCGGCCTGCACAAGATGCAGTTCATGGCCGAGGAACACGGCGATGACGCGCTGGACCTGATGCGCAGCCTCAAGCACGCGTTCGATCCGAACAACATCCTCAACCCGGGCAAGATCGTGTCCTGGTAAGCCGTCCGCAGGGGCGTGACGAAAAGGCCGGCGGGGCGACCCGCCGGTTTTTTTTCGGCAGGAAGAACAAGCGGGGCGGTGCGGGTGACAAGCGTTCCCAGCTGGTGGGAATGAGGGCGATGCATGACCGGACGCATGCTTGTCCATCACGCGCGAAGGGGCTTTACGGCTGGTTACGTCTGCGAGGCCGCGCGGCCGTTGCATGTACGCAGGATGCGGGTAAATCCCGGCCTGCGTCCAACCAGCGGTCGCGCTATTGTTGCGCTCATGAATTCACTGGTCGAAACCGGCCTGGCACACGCGCAGGCGCCTTATTCGTTGCAGCAACTCGTCGAGGCGTTGTCGGCCGCGCTGCCGTCGCATTGCGTGTTGTTCCGCGAAGAAGACACGCGGCCCTACGAGTGCGATGGCCTGTCCTTGTACCGGGCGCTGCCCGCGGTGGTGGCCCTGCCGGAGACCGAGGAGCAGGTGCAGGCGGTGATGCGCATCTGCAAGCGCCTGAATGCGCCGCTGGTGGCGCGCGGCGCGGGCACCGGCCTGTCGGGCGGCGCCATGCCGCACAGCCAGGGCGTGCTGCTGGGCCTGTCCAAATTCAATCGCATCAAGCACATCGACCTGGCCAGCGCCACCGCGGTGGTCGAGCCGGGCGTGCGCAACCTGGCCATTTCGGAAGCGGCATCGCCCTACGGGCTGTACTACGCGCCGGACCCCTCCAGCCAGATCGCCTGTTCGATCGGCGGCAACGTCGCCGAGAATTCGGGCGGCGTGCATTGCCTGAAGTACGGGCTGACGGTGCACAACGTGCTGCGGGTGCGCATGGTCACCATCGATGGCGACGTGGTCGAGCTGGGTTCCGAGGCGCCGGATGCGCCGGGGCTGGATCTGCTGTCGGTGTTCATCGGATCGGAAGGCATGCTGGGCGTGGTGACCGAAGTCACCGTCAAGCTGATTCCCAAGCCGGCCTGCGCCCAGGTGGTGATGGCCAGCTTCGCCAGCGTCGAGGCCGCCGGCAACGCGGTGACGCAGGTGATCGCCGACGGCATCATTCCAGCGGGGCTGGAGATGATGGACCGGCGCGCGACGCACATGGTCGAACCCTTCGTGCGCGCCGGCTACGACATGGACGCGCAGGCCATCCTGCTGTGCGAGTCCGATGGCACGCCCGAGGAAGTGGCGCACGAGATCGCGCGCATGGAGGCCATCTTCCGCGCGGCCGGCTCGACCCGCTGCCAGGTGTCGGCGTCGGAGGCCGAGCGGCTCAAATTCTGGGCGGGACGCAAGAACGCGTTTCCCGCCGCGGGGCGCGTGTCGCCCGATTACTACTGCATGGACGGCACGATTCCGCGCCGTCATCTCGCCCGGGTGCTGGGCGCCATCGAGCAAATGGAAGACGAGTTCGGCCTGCGCTGCGCCAACGTGTTCCATGCGGGCGATGGCAACCTGCATCCGTTGATCCTGTTCGATTCGAATAAACCGGACGAAGTGGAACGCGCCGAGAAATTCGGCGCGGCCATACTCGAACTGTGCGTGCAGGTAGGAGGAACCGTGACTGGAGAGCACGGTGTGGGAATGGAGAAAATAAATCAAATGTGCGTGCAATTCTCTCGCGAAGAACTCGACGCGTTCCTGGCGGTCAAGCGGGCATTCGATCCGCCGTGCCTGCTCAATCCCGAAAAGGTCATACCTACGCTGGCCCGCTGCGCTGAATACGGCAAGATGCACGTACACGCGGGCGAGCTGCGCTTCCCGGATCTCGCACGCTTCTAGGACGTCCCTCCCATGGATTTCGTCCTGTCGGAATTGTGCGACCAGGTCATGACGGCTCGCGCCGGTCACAAGCCGCTGTTCGTCATGGGCGGCGGCAGCAAGGCGTTCTACGGCAACTACCGGCCGGTGACGCCGCAGGATGGCCATTGCCTGCTGGACATGACCCCATATCGCGGCATCGTCAGCTATCACCCCTCCGAACTGGTGGTGACGGTCAGGGCTGGCACGCCGCTGGCCGAGCTGGAGGCGGCGCTGGCCGGGCACGGCCAGATGCTGGCCTTCGAGCCGCCGCATTTCTCGCCCGCCGCCACTGTCGGCGGCTGCGTGGCCGCGGGCCTGTCGGGGCCGCGCCGCATGAGCGCGGGCGCCTTGCGCGACTTCGTGCTGGGCGCGCGGCTGCTGGATTCCGACGGCCGGGTGCTGTCGTTCGGCGGCGAGGTCATGAAGAACGTGGCCGGTTACGACGTGTCGCGGCTGCTGGCCGGATCGCATGGCATCTTCGGCGCGATTCTCGAGGTGTCGCTCAAGGTCGTGCCCAGGCCGATGGAAGAACTGACGCTGGCGTTGCCGGCGACGCAGGCCCAGGCGCTGGCCAGCTTCGCGCTGTGGCGCGGCAAGCCCTTGCCGATTTCGGCGACCAGCTGGGTTGGCGGCGCTGACGAAGAAGGCCAGATGCATGTGCGACTGTCGGGCGCGCCGCCGGCCATCGCCAGCGCGCGCCAGGTGATCGGCGGCGATCCGCTGGCGCCGGAGGCGGCGCAGGCCTGGTGGACCGGCTTGCGTGAACAGACCCATGCCTTCTTCGCGCCGGGCCGGCCGCTCTGGCGCCTGGCGTTGCCGCCCACCGCGGCCGCGCTGGGCAGCGGGCAGGCGCTGGTGGAGTGGGGCGGCGGCCAGCGCTGGCTGTCGGGGGCGCAGGACGCCGCCGAGTTGCGCGAACTGGCGCAACGACTGGGCGGCCACGCGACGCTGTTCCGTCCGGCCGGCACGCGGCCGCCGGCCGATGGCGTGTTCCATCCGCTGTCGCCGGGCGTGGCGCTGATCACGCGCCGCCTCAAGCAAGAACTCGATCCGGCGGGGTTGTTCAACCCCGGCCGGCTGGTCCTGGAGCTATAGGCATCATGCAAACCAATCTGGCAGCCTGGGCCCGCGATACCGATCTGGGCAAAGAGGCCGACGCGATCCTGCGGCGCTGCGTGCATTGCGGCTTCTGCACGGCCACCTGTCCCACCTACCAGGTGCTGGGCGACGAGCTCGACAGCCCGCGCGGCCGCATCTACCTCATCAAGCAGGTGCTGGAAGGCGCCGAGCCGACCCAGTCGACCCAGCAGCATCTGGACCGCTGCCTGACCTGCCGCAATTGCGAGACCACCTGCCCGTCGGGCGTGGAGTACGGGCACCTGGTGGACATCGGCCGCCAGATCGTCGAAGAGCGGGTGCCGCGGCCGTGGGCCGAGAAGGCCAAGCGCAAGATGCTGCGCCGGGCGATGCTGTCGCCGCTGTTCGGACCCGCCATGCGCCTGGGGCAGGCGGTGCGCGGCGTCTTGCCGGAATCGCTCAAGCGCAAGGTGCCCGAGCGCCGTCCGGCCGGCGCGTTGCCGCAGGTGGAAGGCCACACGCGGCAGGTGCTGATGCTGGCCGGTTGCGTGCAGCCGTCGATGATGCCGTCGATCGACGCCGCCACCATCCGCGTGCTCAACGCCATCGGCATCGGCGCGCGCATCGCGCCCGGCGCGGGTTGCTGCGGCGCGGCCAGTTTCCACCTGGACGCGCAGGCGGCCGCGCTGGACCAGATGCGCGCCAACGTCGACGCGTGGTGGCCGCTGGTGCGCGATGGCGCGGTCGAGGCCATCGTCATGAACGCGTCGGGCTGCGGCGCCATGGTCAAGGAATACGCCCATCACCTGCGCCACGATCCGGCCTACGCGCAGCGCGCCGCGGACATCGTGGCGCTGGTGAAGGACGTGGCGGAAATCGTCGCGCCGCAGGCCGGGGAATTGCGCCAGCGGCTGGCGGGCCACCCGATGCGGGCCGCGTTCCATCCGCCCTGCACGCTGCAGCACTGGCAGGGCTTGCGGCCCTTGTCGGAGCGGTTGCTCGCAGACTTGGGCTTCGAGCTGCAGCCGTTCGCCGAACAGCACCTGTGCTGCGGCTCGGCCGGCGCCTATTCGGTGCTCAATCCGGAGATTGCGCTGGCGCTGCGCGACCGCAAGCTGGGCGCCATCGCGCCGGCCGCGCCGGATGTGATCCTGTCGGCCAACATCGGTTGTATCGGCCACTTGCAGAGCGGCACCGGCACGCCGGTGCGGCACTGGATCGAAGTGGTGGACGAGCAGCTGGCTCGCGCCTAGGGCGGGCCGCGGCGTCGCGGGAATCGAATCCTCCGGAGCGCGTCGGGGAAAGACGCCGCGATGCGCGTGCATCGCGGCGCCGGCGCATCATTCCACGGCCTTGACCATGTCTTCCAGCACCTTCTTGGCATCGCCGAAGACCATCATGGTGCGGTCCATGTAGAACAGTTCGTTGTCCAGGCCGGCGTAGCCGGAGGCCATCGAACGCTTGTTCACGATCACGGTGCGGGCCTTGTAGGCTTCCAGGATCGGCATGCCGGCGATCGGCGACTTGGGGTCGTTCTTGGCCGCCGGGTTGACCACGTCGTTGGCGCCCAGCACCAGCACCACGTCGGTCTGGCCGAACTCGCTGTTGATGTCTTCCATTTCGAAGACCTGGTCGTAGGGCACCTCGGCCTCGGCCAGCAGCACGTTCATGTGGCCCGGCATGCGGCCCGCCACCGGGTGGATGGCGTACTTGACCGTCACGCCGCGCTCGGTGAGCTTTTCGGCCAGTTCCTTGAGCGCGTGCTGGGCGCGCGCCACCGCCAGGCCGTAGCCCGGCACGATGGTGACGCTTTCGGCGTTGGTCATCAGGAAGGCCGCGTCGTCGGGGCTGCCCGACTTGACGCTGCGCTGCTGGCCGCCGCCCGCCGCCGCGGCCTCGCCGGCCTGGCCGCCGAAACCGCCCAGGATCACGTTGAAGAACGAGCGGTTCATCGCCTTGCACATGATGTACGAGAGGATGGCGCCGGACGAGCCCACCAGCGAGCCGGCGATGATCAGCATCGGGTTGTTGAGCGAGAAGCCGATGCCCGCCGCCGCCCAGCCCGAATAGCTGTTCAGCATCGACACCACCACCGGCATGTCGGCGCCGCCGATCGGGATGATGATCAGCACGCCCAGCACGAAGGCGATCAGCGTCATGATGATGAACGGCGTCCAGGCCTGCGTCAGCATGAACCACACGCCCATCGCCAGCATCAGCAACGCCAGCGCCAGGTTCAGCATGTGCTGGCCGGCGAACACCACCGGCGCCCCCTGGAACAGCCGGAACTTGTACTTGCCCGACAGCTTGCCGAAGGCGATCACCGAGCCCGAGAAGGTGATGGCGCCGACGAAGGTGCCGATGAACAGCTCGAAGCGGTTGCCGGTGGGGATCAGCGTGCCGGCGGCGACGATGCCGAAGGCGTGCGGCTCGGCCACCACCGCGACCGCGATGGCGACCGCCGCCAGGCCGATCATGCTGTGCATGAAGGCCACCAGTTCGGGCATCTTGGTCATTTCGACGCGCTTGGCCATCAGCGTGCCGATCGAGCCGCCGACCAAGAGCCCAAGCAGCACCCAGCCCAGCCCGATGCCGGCGGTGCCCGAGCGCGCCAGGCCGACAATGAGCGCGCCGGTGGTCAGCACCGCGATCGCCATGCCGGCCATGCCGAAGGCGTTGCCCAGGCGCGAGGTGGTGGGATGCGACAGGCCCTTGAGCGCCTGGATGAAGCAGACCGAGGCAACCAGGTAGAGCAGCGTGACGAGGTTCAGCGAGATCATTTCGCGTCCTCCTTGGCCGGCTTCTTGTCCTTTTTCTTGAACATTTCCAGCATGCGCCGCGTGACCAGGAAGCCGCCGAACACGTTGACCGCGGCCAGCGCCACGGCAAACACGCCCATGCCGCGCGCCAGTCCGCCTTCGGTCAGCGCCGCCGCCAGCATGGCGCCGACGATGATGATGGCCGAGATCGCGTTGGTCACCGCCATCAGCGGCGTGTGCAGCGCGGGCGTGACGTTCCAGACCACGTGGTAGCCGACATAGATGGCCAGCACGAAGATGATGAGATTCATCAGGGTGGGGTTGATCGCTTCCATGTTTTTAGCTCCCGCGCGTCACATTGCCGCCTTCGCACACCAGGCAGGCCGCCACGATTTCATCGTCGCGCTGGATCGCCAGCGCGCCGTCCGCATTGATGATGAGTTTCAGGAAGTCGAGGATGTTGCGGGCGTAGAGCGCCGACGCGTCGGTCGCCACCAGCCCGGGCAGGTTGGTCAGCCCGATCAGCGTCACGCCGTGTTTCTCGACCACCTTGCCTTTCTCGGACAGCGGGCAGTTGCCGCCGCGCTCGACCGCCAGGTCCACCAGCACCGAGCCGGGCTTCATGGCCGCGACGGTCTCGGCCGACACCAGCGTGGGCGCGGGGCGCCCGGGGATGAGGGCGGTGGTGACGACGATGTCGGCCTGCCTGCAGCGTTCCGACACCAGCGCCGCCTGCCGCGCCATCCAGGCCGGCGGCATGGGGCGGGCATAGCCGCCCACGCCCTGGGCGATCTCGCGTTCCTCGTCGGTCTCGAACGGCACGTCGATGAACTTGGCGCCGAGCGATTCGACCTGCTCGCGCGCGGCGGGCCGCACGTCGGAGGCCTCGACCACCGCGCCCAGGCGCTTGGCCGTGGCGATGGCCTGCAGGCCGGCGACGCCGGTGCCCAGCACCACGGCGCGCGCGGCCTTGAGCGTGCCGGCGGCGGTCATCATCATGGGAATCAGGCGGCCGTAATGGTGGGCCGCCAGCAGCACGGCCTTGTAGCCGGCCAGGTTGGCCTGCGACGACAGCACGTCCAGGCTTTGAGCGCGGGTGATGCGCGGCGCGGCTTCCAGCGCGAAGCCGGTCAGGCCGGCGGCGGCCATCTGCGCCAGGCCGTCGGCGTCGAACGGATCGAGCATACCGATGACCACGGCGCCGGCTTTCATCTGCGGCAGCTCGGCCGTGGAAGGCGCGCGGACCTTCATGACCAGTTCCGCCCCCAGCGCCTCCTGGGCGCTGCCGAGCGTGGCGCCGGCGGCCTCGTAGGCTTCATCCAGATAGCGCGCCGCGGTGCCCGCGCCACGCTCCACGACAACGGTGTGTTTGCCGCCTACGTACTTCTTGACGGTCTCTGGTGTTGCTGCGACACGGGTCTCCCCGTCTCGGGTTTCCCTTGGTATCCCGATGTGCATCGACGCCTCTCCTCAGAAGGTTCGCCGTAGTTATAACGGATATACGCCCGGGGGACGAGGTTCACGCGGCCCAAAAGAAAAGCCCCATGGGGTTAACCATGGGGCTTGGGGCTCGCGCCCCGGTCATACCGGCCAGACTGACAACGGGCTGCTGGCCGGCACCGGCGCGCAGGCGTCCGGCGTCAGGCCGTCTGCGCGCGAGTCCAGTCGATCAGCGCGGCGGTCAGGTCGCGCAGGTCGGCCTTGAGGCGGCCGTAGTTGGCCGACGGACGCAGGCTGACTTCGTCCATGTAGAGCTTGCGGTTGATTTCGATCTGCAGGCTGTGGCGGCCTTCTTCGGGGCGGCCGAAGGCGCGCACCAGTTCGACGCCCTTGTAGGGATCGTTCACCGTCACGTTGTAGCCGCGCTCGCGCAGCCAGGCCGCGATGAATTCGCGGAATGCCGGGTCGCTGGTGCTGCCGTCGCGGTCGCCCAGCACGAAGTCGGGGTGGACCAGGCCGGGGCGGTCGGTGGCGTAGGCGCCGGCGACGCTGGGCATCGAGTGGCAGTTGATGTGCCAGACCTTGCCGAACTTCTGGTGGGCGCTGTCGAGCACCTGGCCGAGCGCGGCGTGGTACGGCTTCCAGCAGGCCTCGATGCGGTGCGTCACTTCCGCGACGCTCAGCTTGCGGTCGTACAGCGGCGTGCCGTCGTCCAGCATGCGCCAGATCAGGCCCTTGCCCAGCTTGACCTTGGGCGAGGCGTTGACCGCGCCGGGCCAGGACTGGTCCAGCAGCAGTTCGTCGATTTCGTCGGGGGCGCGGTTGGCATCGATGTAGGCGCGCGGAAAGTTCGCGGCGATCATGGGCACGCCCATGTCGATGGCGTCGCCCCACAGATCGTCAACCCAGGTGTCCTCGGCGGTGCGCAGGGCGCCGAAATCCACGGCGGGCGCGAAGTCGGGCGGATAGGCGGTGCCGCTGTGCGGGGAGTCCAGCACGAGGGGGGCCGAGGGCGCCGAATTCGGATATTGCTGCGGAAGGTCGAGCCGGTAGGACAGGGGTTGGGTGATTCGCATATAGGGGTCGTGCGTTCGTGAATCGGAGGCCCCCGCGCGCCGCGCGGGCGCGGCGGGGGCCGAAGATCGCTTAGTCGATCTTCACGTTGGCTTCTTTGGCGATGCGCTTGTTCTTGGCGATCTCGGTCGAGATCTGCTTGGCAAACGCTTCGGGGCTGTTGGCGGCCGGTTCGGCGCCCAGCGCTTCCAGGCGCGACTTGACGTCGGCTTCGGCGCTGACCTTTTGCACGGCGGCGTTCAGCTTGGCCAGGATCGGGGCCGGCAGCTTGGCCGGGGCGACCAGGCCGAACCACGAGGCGTCGTTGACGGCGGGCAGGCCGACTTCGGCGAAGGTGGGCACGTTCGGCAGGCTGGCGACGCGCTTGGGCGAGGCGACGGCCATGGCGATCAGGCGGCCGGATTGCACGTGCGGCAGGGTCGAGGGCAGGTTGTCGTACATGACGTCGACCTGGCCGGCCAGCGCGTCGTTCAGGGCCGGGCCCACGCCGCGGTACGGCACGTGCATCAGGTCGGTGCCCGAGGCCATCTTGAACAGCTCGCCCATCATGTGCGAGACCGAGCCGTTGCCGGCCGAGGCGTACGTCAGCTTGCCCGGCTGGCTCTTGGCCAGCTTGATGAACTCGGCCATGTCCTTGGCCTGCACCTTCGGGTTGATGGTCATGATGTTCGGGACGGCGGCCAGGTTCGAGACCGGCGTGAAGTCCTTCTCGCCATCGAACGGCAGGTTCGGGTAGATGGCCGGGTTGATGCCGTGCGTGCTGACGGTGGCGATGCCCAGGGTGTAGCCGTCGGGGGCGCTGCTGGCGACGAAGGCGCTGCCGATCGAACCGCCGGCGCCGCCGCGGTTTTCCACCACGACGGTCTGGTTCAGTTCCTTGCCGAGCTTGTCGGCGAACAGGCGGCCGACGATGTCGGTGGTGCCGCCGGGCGGGAACGGCACGATCAGGCGGATCGGCTTGCTCGGGTAGGCGTCTTCGGCATGGGCGATGCTCGAGGTCAGCGGCGTGGCCAGGGTCGCGGCGGCGACACAGAGGCCCAGGACTACATTACGGCGTTGCATGAATTCCCCTATGAATTGGAACGCGGATGCGCAAAAGGCAGACGCAAACAGGAAGATTCTTTCGTGCAAGGCCAGTTTGCACAAACGAAAGTTTCTCCTTAAGCTATGACTTTTTTTCATGCCTCTTTTGCGGCGGGGTTTCTTTTTGTAACTCCGCGCCCGGAAAACCCGGTATCGAGGCGCTTTCCCATGAGACGGTTCTGTCCCTCGCTCACCGACCTGCAGGCGTTCGAAGTCGCCGCCAGGCATAGCAGCTTTACCCGCGCCGCGCAGGAGCTGTGCGTCACGCAGGGCGCGGTGAGTAAGCAAGTGAAACACCTGGAGGAGTTCGTCGGCGTCGAACTATTCCTGCGCATCAGGCAAGGCCTGGTCCTGACCGAGGCCGGCCGCGGCTATCTGACCAAGGTGCAGGCGGGGCTGGGCCAGATCGAGGCGGCCACGGTCGAGCTGATCGCGCACCAGGGGCAGGGCGGCACGCTCAACCTGACCTGTATGCCGACCTTCGGCGCGCGCTGGCTGATCCCGCGCCTGACGGCCTTCATGCGCCTGCGGCCCGATATCCACGTGGAATTCCTGCCGCACCGCCAGGGCTATGACTTTTCCTCGCCCGAGCTGGACGCGGCCGTCCGTTTCGGCGAAGGCATCTGGCCGGGCAGCGGCGCCGATTACATCGTCGGCCGCGAGATCCTGCCGGTCTGCAGCCCGCGCCTGATTCCGGGCGGCTGTAGCGTGCCGGCGGACCTGCTGGCCTATCCCCTGTTGCACCACACCTCGGCCCTCGAAGGCTGGCGCGACTGGTTCGAGCAGGCAGGCTGCGACAGCCGGCGCAGCCTGGAAGGGGCGCGCTTCGACCAGTACGCGCTGCTGTCGCAGGCGGCCGCGGCCGGTTTCGGCGTGGCGCTGATCCCGCGCTGCCTGATCGAGGACGAGCTGCGCGACGGCAAGCTGGCGGTGGCGATGCAGCTGCCGATCCGCGCGCGCATGGGCTACTACCTGTGCTACCCGGACCAGAAGGCCAACCTGCCCACCCTGCAGGCGTTCCGGACCTGGCTGATGGAAGTCTCGCGCGCGGCCGAGCCGCAGCCGCAGGACCCGGCCAGCCCACAGTAAAATGGCACCATCATGAGTCAAATATCCACCAAGAAAGGCCGCGTTGTCGTCGGCATGTCCGGCGGGGTCGATTCTTCGGTCACCGCCTGGCTGCTCAAGCAGCAAGGCTACGAGGTCGTCGGCCTGTTCATGAAGAACTGGGAAGACGACGACGATTCCGAATACTGCTCCACCCGCCAGGACCTGCTGGACGCGGCCAGCGTGGCCGACCTGGTGGGCGTGGAATTCGAATACGTCAATTTCGCCGCCGAATACAAGGACCGCGTGTTCGCGGAATTCCTGCGCGAATACTCCGCCGGCCGCACGCCCAATCCGGACGTGCTGTGCAACGCCGAGATCAAGTTCAAGGCCTTCCTCGACCACGCCATGGCGCTGGGCGCCGAACACATCGCCACCGGCCACTACGCCCGCGTGCGCGAAGTGGCGGCCGAGGGCGGCGGCTCGCGCTTCGAGCTGCTCAAGGCGCTGGACGGTTCCAAGGACCAGAGCTATTTCCTGCACCGCCTGAACCAGGCGCAGCTCTCGCGCACCCTGTTCCCGCTGGGCGAGATCCACAAGACCGAGGTGCGCCGCATCGCGCACGAGATTGGCCTGCATAACGCCGCCAAGAAAGATTCGACCGGCATCTGCTTCATCGGCGAGCGGCCGTTCCGCGAGTTCCTGAACCGCTACCTGCCGACCGAGCCGGGCGCGATCCTGACGCCCGAGGGGCAGAAGGTCGGGCGCCACGAGGGCCTGTCGTTCTACACGCTGGGCCAGCGCAAGGGCCTGGGCGTGGGCGGCGTGAAGGGCCGCCAGCGCGAAGACGGCACGGCCGAGGCCTGGTACGTGGCGCGCAAGGACCTCGAGCGCAACGTGCTCTACGTGGTGCAGGGGCATGACCATCCCTGGCTGCTGTCCGGCTCGCTGCGGGCGCAGGACGTCAGCTGGGTGGCCGGGCACGCGCCGGCCGCGGGGGAATACGGCGCCAAGACGCGCTATCGCCAGGCCGATGCCGCCTGCCGCCTGGGGGATGCGACCAGCGCGGGCTTCACGCTCGACTTCAGCGAACCGCAATGGGCGGTCACGCCCGGGCAATCGGCGGTGCTTTACGATGGCGATATCTGCCTGGGCGGCGGCATCATCGTCTAGGCAATCCGGCCCGCGACGGGCCGTCGCAATACCGATAGCAGTTCCAGCCAGGCCCCGCGGGCGTCGCGTCCGCGGGGCCTGGCTCATGAAAAACGGCACACGCCGACAACGAGGAGAGGGATGTGGATGTAACGATGGTGATTTGCCTGCTGGCGCTGGGCGCGGTGGCGGGTTTCGCGGCGGGCCTGCTGGGCATCGGCGGCGGCATGCTGCTGGTGCCGTTCCTGACGATGCTGTTCGCCTGGAAGGGCATGCCGGCCGACCTGGTGGTGCATGCCGCCATCGCCACCTCGATGACCTCGATCCTGTTCACCTCGATCTCCAGCGTGCGCGCGCACCAGCAGAAGGGCACCATCAAGTGGCCGATCGTCTGGGCGATGGCGCCGGGCATCATCCTCGGCGGCCTGCTGTCGGGCGGCGCGGTGTTCGCGGCGCTCAGCACCCTGTGGCTGTCGCTGTTCTTCGCGCTGTTCGTGGGCTATTCCGGCTGGAGCATGCTGCGCAACAAGAAGCCCAAGCCCAGCCGCCAGATGCCCGGCGTGATCGGCACCAGCACGGCCGGCGCCGGCATCGGCTTCCTGTCGGGGCTGGTGGGCGCGGGCGGCGGCTTCCTGTCGGTGCCGTTCATGGTCTGGTGCAACGTGGCGCTGCACAATGCGGTTTCGACCTCGGCGGCGCTGGGCTTTCCCATCGCGCTGGCCAACAGCATCGGCTATGTGGTGTCGGGCCTGAACGAAGGCGCGACCCGGCCCGGCATGCTGGGCTACATCTATTGGCCGGCGCTGCTGGTGCTGGTGTGCGTCAGCGTCCTGACGGCGCCGCTGGGCGCGCGCATGGCGCACCGCCTGCCGGTGCAGACCCTGAAGCGGGTGTTCGCCTGCCTGCTGTTCGCGCTGGCGGCCTACATGCTGTTCAAGGCCGGCCAGGCCTTCTGGGCCTGAGCCAGACGTGAAACCGGCCGCGCGAGGCGGCCGGAGCAGGGCGGGTTGGCGCCGGGGTGGCGTCAGGCCGTCTTGGGGATGGTATCCACGAACGACTGGCGCTGCGACAGCTTGTCGTACAGGCGCGCCAGGTTGGGGTGGTTGACGCGCCAGTCCAGTTCGGCGAAGCGCAGGTCCAGGTAGCCCAGGCCACAGCCCACGGCGATATCGGCCAGGCTGTAGTTGATGCCCATGCAATGGGCGTTGTCGCCCAGGCTCTTGTCCATGGCGTCCAGGCTGGCGTGGATCTTGCCGTATTGGCGCTCGATCCATTCCGGGCTGCGCTGCGCCTCGGGGCGCTGCTTTTCCTTGACGATGGTGACGCAGGCGTCCAGCAGGCCATCGGCGATGGCTTCCCAGCATTTGACGGCCGCGCGATCGCGGCCCGGCTGCGGAATCAGGCGGGCGACGGGCGACAAGGTGTCCAGGTACTCGACGATGACGCGCGAGTCGAACAGGGCGCCGCCATCTTCCATGACCAGGCAGGGCACCTTGCCCAACGGGTTGTACGTTTGGATCTGCGTGTCGGCGGACCAGACGTTTTCGAGTTCAAGCCGATAATCCAGCTTTTTCTCGGCCATGACGATACGCACCTTGCGCACGTATGGACTGGTAAGCGAGCCGATCAGTTTCATGGATTCACAAGCGGAGTCGGAAAGCGGCCGAAGTATAGCAGGCCGCATGACGGCCAAACCGTCCGCGGGACGGAATCTCGTCCAGTTTGCCACAATGTTGCACGGCCCTGAATGATAAAATCGCCGGGTTTTCCCATCCGCAGCTTTTTCTTTCCCAGACCATGCAAATCGCCGACCAGCTTAGCCAACTTAACGCCCTTTCGCCACTGGATGGCCGATACGCCTCCCGCGGCGACGCGCTGCGCGGGCTGCTCTCCGAGGCCGGTTTCATGGCCCACCGCGTCGAGGTCGAGGTGGCCTGGCTGGTGGCCCTGTCCGACGCCGGCCTGCCGGAACTGCCCGCTTTCTCCCAGGAAGCCCGCGCCCGCCTGCAACAGCTGGTGCGCGACTTCTCCGAAGCCGACGCCGCCCGCATCAAGGACATCGAACGCGTCACCAACCACGACGTCAAGGCCGTCGAGTACTGGCTCAAGGAAAAGGTCGCCGACCACGCCGAACTGGCAGCCGCGGCCGAATTCATCCATTTCGCCTGCACCTCCGAGGACATCAACAACACCTCGCACGCGCTGATGCTGTCGCGCGCCCGCAGCGAAGTGGTGCTGCCGCGCCTGCGTGAAATCGCTGCCAAGCTCAACGACATGGCCGTGGCCCAGGCCGACCAGCCGATGCTGTCGCGCACCCATGGCCAGCCGGCCAGCCCGACCACGCTGGGCAAGGAATTCGCCAACGTCGCGGCGCGCCTGAACCGCGCCATCGCCGCGGTCGAAGCGGTCGACCCGCTGGCCAAGCTCAACGGCGCCACCGGCAACTACAACGCCCACCTGTCGGCCTACCCCGAAATCGACTGGCCCGCCTTCAGCCAGCGCGTGCTGGCCGGCCTGGGCCTGACCCAGAACCGCCACACCATCCAGATCGAGCCGCACGACTGGATGTCGGCGCTGTTCGACGCCATCGTGCGCGCCAACATCATCGTGCTCGACCTGGACCGCGACATCTGGGGCTACGTGGCCCTGGGCTACTTCAAGCAGCGCCTGAAGGAGGGCGAGGTCGGTTCGTCGACCATGCCGCACAAGGTCAACCCGATCGACTTCGAGAACTCCGAAGGCAACCTGGGCCTGGCCAACGCCGTGCTGCGCCATCTGTCTGATAAATTGCCGATCTCCCGCTGGCAGCGCGACCTGACCGACTCCACGGTGCTGCGCAACCTGGGCGTGGGCCTGGGCTACTGCCTGGTCGCGTGGGACGCCTGCATGCGCGGCCTGGGCAAGCTGGAAGTCAACGTCGCCGCGATCGATGCCGACATCGACGCCTGCTGGGAAGTGCTGGCCGAGCCGGTGCAGACCGTCATGCGCCGCTATGGCCTGCCGCAGCCGTACGAACAGCTCAAAGCTTTGACGCGCGGCAAAGGCATCACCGAGGAAGCCCTGCGAGAATTCATCCAGGGCCTGGCCCTGCCGGACGAACCCAAGGCGCGCCTGCTGGCGATGACCCCGCGTTCGTATATCGGCCTGGCCGCGGACCTGGCCCGGGCGGTATAGTCGCCTTGCCGCGCGCCGGGCGCGCGGCATCCTTGTTGTATTTACGGGAGATTGCAATGAAGAAGTTGTCCACGCTCGCCGCGCTGGCCTGTATGACTGTCGGGTCGCTGCTGGCGACCTCGGCCCAGGCGCAGTTCGCCAAGCCGGAAGATGCCGTCAAGTACCGCCAGTCGGCGCTGACGCTGATGGCCTCGCACTTCGGCCGCATGACGCCGGTGATCAAGGGCCAGGCGCCTTACGACGCGGCCCAGATCAAGGCCAACGTCGAAGTGCTCAAGACGCTGTCGGCGCTGCCGTGGACGGCTTTCGGCGCGGGTACGGAAGGCGGCGACGCCCGTCCGGAAATCTGGAGCGACGCGGCCGGCTTCAAGCAGAAGCAGCAGGCGTTCCAGGACAACATCGTCAAGCTGTCGGCCGCCGCCGACGCCGGCGATCTCGACAAGCTGCGCGCCGCCTTCGGCGATGTGGGCGCCAGCTGCAAGGCCTGTCACGACGCCTACCGCAAGAAGAAGTAAGCCGGTCGCGCGCCCCCGTGGCGCGGCGCCCCGCATGCAAAAAGCCCCTCGGTGTGCGAGGGGCTTTTCTTTCGGTGTCGTGCCTTGGTGTCGTGTCTTGGTGCCGCGCTACGAGAACGACATGTCCGCGGCGATCTCCAGCGAACGGATCCACAGCACCAAGCCGGTGACGCACGCCCCCAGGATCAGGGCGCGCAGCCAGATCGCGAACCCGTCCTGGGTCGGCGGCGTGCCGGGCGGGACGTCCTTCGGATCGACGTTGCCGGTGATGATGGCGCGCACCAGCCGCTTGCGCCGCACCAGCGCATACCAGGCCACGGCCAGCAGGTGCAGCGCGATCAGGCCGATGATGACCCATTCATTGAGTTTGTGCCACGAGGTCAGCAGGCTGGCGGTGGACTCGCTGACGTGGCCGAACAGCGGGCCCTGCGTCATGATGTCGTCGGTGGTGAACAGGCCGCTCACGGCCTGGAAGCCGATCACCAGCAGCAGCGCCAGCACCGACAGCGCCCCCAGCGGATTGTGGCCGGCGGGCGCGGCCGCGCCCTTGAGATAGTTGGCCACGGCGCGCGGACCGCGCACGAACTGCGCGAAGCGCGCATAGCGCGGGCCGACAAAGCCCCACAGCAGGCGGAAGATGATCAGGCCCAGCGCGGTACAGCCGAAGCGCACGTGCCAGTCCATGTACAACCCGCCCAGCTTGACGCTGACGAAGGCGCCGACGATACAGACGACGAGCGCCCAGTGGAAGAGGCGGGTGGGAAGGTCCCAGATGCGGATGGCAAGCCGGTTGTTTTGCATGATGGTCGCGCGATGACTGCGTTGCCTGCGACTTTATCACGCACAAATGAAGCCGCCGCGGCAGGGCCGCGGCGGGTTTGCGCTGGATCAGCGAGCGGCGCGACGCACCGGTTCGATGCGGTGCACGTGCTCGTGACGGAAGCGGATGCGCTGGCCGGGCGCCTTTTGCGCGGCCGCTCCGCACGGCACGACTTCGGTGGTGTACGTGGTCGTGCCGTCGATCGGCGCGTTGAAGATCACGGCGGCGCGAATGGCCGGGCCGTGGGCCGGTTGCAGATAAACGATGTCGCCGATGTTGATCGGCATGTTGTCCAGCTTGGTATGGGCCGGGCGTCGGATCAGGTCCGAGGTCGTGAAACGAGTATTCATGGTGTTTGTTCTCTTTCAGGTTCTTGTTATGGGAATTGCCGCGCAGTGCATGCCGCGAGGACCGGGTGAGGGCGCTGTCGCGCCGCGTCCTGTCCACGTGCCGAGTCATGCATGACACTAACGCATATCCGTTACCGGCATTTTGCGCATTCTCATGGTTTGCTTGCGCGCCACGCCGGTGGCGGAGGTACTGACCGCGGGCATGCGCCTGCGGCTTGCTGCCGGACCGTGTCGGTCAATGACGAACGGCGGTCCTGGCGGGCGGTGGCGTTGGGTCGCCGCCGCGAATGGATTGCTGCGGGGTTACCGCGGCCTGGAATTACCGCGGCCGTCGGGCTGCGGAGAGGAGTTTTCCGATCAGGCCTGATTGGGCGGAACGATCAGAAAACGGCAATGAGTGTCGTAAGACGAAACCTGGGGCGGGATGATCTTGCCATCCATCATGATGGCATCAACCGGGTCTGCGTTGTTAGGGTTGTCTGTCGCAGAATCGGGCGAAACCGGACCCAGGAAGGGTGTTTTGCAAGCGCCTGGCAAGTGGGCCAGACGGGGCAAAATATGAGCCAAATATGAGATATCTTTCGGCTCAACTGCTAATCATATAGCTAGTGCCGTGATTTTGCAAGGGTTTTTTGGCGCCGGGGGAAGGGGCGTGTCGCACTGGGGCGATGTAGGGGGGGGGCGCGCACGCCCCCGGGGATGCCCGTCAGTGGCTGGTGGGGCCGGCCGCCTGGCGCTGGGCCTCGATGATCAGGCCTTCCAGGCGCGGCGACATCCGCAATGCGACCTGGGCGGCGGTCGAGCCGTCGGGGCGGGTGTCGGTCTCCAGGGCCAGTTCGACGCGTTCGTCATCGAAGGCTTCGGGAGCGGCTTCGATGTCGACATAGCGCTCCATCAGCGCATCCACGGCCTTCTGGGCGTCGGCCAGCGCTTCCTGGCTCAGGTGGCCGGGGCGCAGGTATTGGTTGGCCACGCGCGCCAGGTCGCTCATGAAATACAGCAGCGCGGCGGCGCCGCGGCAGTCGGGCTGGGCAAAGCCCCAGGTGTCGGGGGAAACGTCTTGAGTCATTCCGTGGGATGGCGAGGAGGATGGGCGGCCCTGGCGGGCCGGCAAACCGACATTCTAGGGGCTAACGGCAGGGATGGCGCCGGCCGCTGGCCGAGACGCCCACGGCTGGCGGTCCCGCTGGCGTTCGCACGGGGCGTGCCTGGTGCATACTTGGCGCCCCATGATCCGACACGCCCATCCGGCCGACCTGGCCTTCCTGCCCGACATCGAACGCTCGGCCGCCGAACGCTTTCTTGGCACGCCCATGGCCTGGGCCGCCACCGGCGAGACCCAGCCGCCGGCAGTGCTGGCGAGCGCGGCGGCAGCCGGATTGCTGTGGGTCGCGGCGGACGACGGCGACCGGCCCGTGGGGTTCGCGCTGGCGCAACCGATGGACGGCGACCTGTTCCTGGCGGAGATGTCGGTCGCCAGTCCGTGGCAGGGCCAAGGCCTGGGCGGCGGCCTGCTGCGCGCGGTGGTGACGCGGGCACGGGCGGCGGGGGAGTACGACGCGGTCGTCCTGACGACCGACCGGGAGCTGCCCTGGAATGGCCCGTTCTACCGGCGGCACGGCTTTGTCGAGGTGTCGGCGGCGCAACTGACGCCGGCACTGCGCGCGCGGCTGCGGGAAGAGGCGGCCGCGGGATTCGATCCTGCCCGGCGCTGCGCGATGCGTTTCGCGTGGTCGGACTGAGCGCGGCGCGCCCTGTGTCAACTCGCTTCGATGGCAACAAAATCCGCCCGCCGGCGGCACGCGGCGGACGCTTCGGGATAATCTGGCCGGGGGCGCCGGCCGCATGGCGGGCCGGTTGCCGCGCCGCTACGTACTACGCAAGGAGGAAGGGCATGGCAATGCTGCGGATCTGCCTGGCCACCCTGGCGGCGGCCACGGTGCTGGCGCTGACGGCTTGCGGCAATCGCGAACCGCAGGAGCGGGCCGCCTTCATCGGCCTGCTGCAGCAACGTATCGCGGCGGGCACGCTGGCGCCGATCGGCGCGCTGAGCGAGGCCGAGTCGGACGCCATCGGCCGTTATCGCGACGCCTATGCGGTCATTACCGATTTCCAGGACGCCCTGGCCAAGGCCGCCGCGTCGCTGCGTCCGGTGCTGGCGGCCGAGCGCATCCAGTCGGTCGACGACATCGTGCGGCGACGCCAGGGCCTGGCCGACGCGCGCGCGACGCTGGCCGACAGCGCCCGCCGGTTGCAGGTCGCCCAGGCCCGCGCCGACAAGGCGCGCGGCGGCATGGAACTGGCGCCGGACCTGGCGCCGGTCTATGACGGCGTGTACGACGAGGCGGTCACGGCCCCCGCGGCCGAGTTGCGGGACGCCGCGGGCACGATGGACACCGTGGCGCGCGACGCCCTGGGCGTGGCCGACTTCGTCACCGCCCATGCCGGCGACATCGCGCTCGAGGACGGGCAGGCCAAGGTCGCCACGCCATCGCTGCAGCAGGAACTGAACCAGCGCTTGCAGCGCTTGAATGCGCAATCCGGGGCGCTGGAGCAGGCCCGCGCCGTGGTGGCGCGGCAGGCCCCCTAGCACGGCTCCCCTTGGCCGCGGCCGCTCGACCAGTCCCGTAGCACGGCCGCCTTGGCACCGGCCTTTCGACCGGCCCCCTGGCACGGGCCCCTTGGCGTCGGCCTCTCGGCAGGCCCTTAGTACAATGCGGGTCTCGCGGCGCATGCCGCGCCTTGGACGGAACATGAGCCAATCCTCAAGCTTGCATTACCGGACTTTCCTGCTCCTCCTGGTGATCGTCTCCATCGCCTTCGGCTGGCTGCTGTGGCCGTTCTACGGCGCGGTGTTCTGGGGCGCCATCCTGGCCATCCTGTTTGCGCCGCTGCAACGGCGCCTGGTGCCGCGCATCGGCGGACGGCGCAACCTGGCGGCCCTGATCACGCTGGCGCTGGTGCTGCTGCTGGTGATCCTGCCGCTGGTGGTCATCAGCGGTTCGCTGGTGAGCGAGGGCGCGAACCTCTACCAGAGCATCAAGTCCGGGCAGATCAACTTCGGCGCCTACTTCCAGCAGGCCATGGAGGCGCTGCCGCCTTCGGTGCACGACCTGCTGGCGCGGTTCGACCTGGCGGACATCCCCAGCCTGCAGGAAAAGCTCAGCGCGGGCGCGATGCAGGTCAGCCAGTTCCTCGCGACCCAGGCGCTGAGCATCGGCCAGGACACGTTCCAGTTCGTGATCAGCTTCGGCATCATGCTGTACCTGCTGTTCTTCCTGCTGCGCGACGGGCCGCAACTGGGCCTGCGCATCAAGCGCGCCATGCCGCTCAGCGACACGCACAAGCATCACCTGTTCCGCAAGTTCACGACGGTGGTGCGCGCCACGGTCAAGGGCAATATCGCGGTGGCGGCGTCGCAGGGCGCGTTGGGCGGCATCATCTTCTCCATCCTGGGCATCCAGGGGGCGCTGCTGTGGGGCGTCATCATGGGCTTCCTGTCGCTGCTGCCAGCGGTGGGCGCGGGGCTGATCTGGGCGCCGGTGGCGATCTATTTCCTGCTGACGGGCGCGACCATCAAGGGCGTGGTGCTGATCGCCTTCGGCGTGCTGGTGATCGGCATGGTCGACAACGTGCTGCGTCCGATCCTGGTGGGCAAGGACACCAAGATGCCCGACTACGTGGTGCTGATCTCGACGCTGGGCGGCATGGCGCTGTTCGGCTTGAACGGCTTCGTCATCGGGCCGCTGATCGCCGCGCTGTTCATGGCCTGCTGGGACCTGTTCTCGCCTCCGGCCGAGGCCGCCGTCGCGCCGGCCGAACCGCCGCCCCCGCCGTCGCCCGAGAAGGCGGATTGAAGGCATTGCATCCGGTCAAGCCGCCGTCAGCGCGGCCGGTGTAAGGTTGTGATGGCGCCGGCCCTCGCGGGCCGGCGCCACGCGTCAACGGCGCTGCCGGCCGCACGCCGGCCGCGCGCCTTTCCTTCTCTTACCAGGAGCACGTCGGATATGGACTGGAAACTGCACAAGTCGGGCTGGATCGAAGAACGCAACTTCGATATCGAGCTGGCCGAAACCCCCGAGGGCTACCACGCCCGCGTCCGCGTCTTCGGCTTTCCCGTGCTGGAAGACACCAAGAACGTGTTCCCCAACGAGGCGCTGGCGGAAAAGGGCGCGCTGACTCTGCTCAAGAGCCAGTTCACCGGCACGCCGGACCTGGAAGAAAAGCCGTAACCGGCCTGCCCGGGGCAGTCGGCGCGACGCGCATGGACTGCCTCGGGAGCGCCCGCGCCGTTCAGCGCAGCGGCAGGCGCCGCCCGCCGACGATCAGGTCGCGATCCTGGCGCGGTTCGGTATGCACCTGGCCTTGCGCCAGCGCGCTGCCGATATCCACCTCCGGCCCGATTTCGGACTTGCGGTTGCTCTTGGAGGACACCAGGCGCCAGGTGTCGTTGCCCAGCTTTTGATAGCTCAGGAACGCTTCGTAGCCCCCCGCGCTGGCGTCGGGACGCGGCGGCACGTACAGGACCAGGTCGTCATTGCCGAGGCCGGTGATGTCCGCGTGGATCAGCCAGCAGCGCGAGCCGTTCAAGGCCGGATTGTCGGCCGCGGCCTGTTCCGCGCGCACGCATCGGTCTGCCTCGTAGGGATTTTCCGCCGCGGCGTAGCGCCACCAGGCATCTGGCACCGGGCTACCCGGCGGATACGCCTGCAGGTTGGCCGGCTTGGCCGGGGCGCGTTCCTGGGAGGTGACCCGCGGCCCCCAGTCATGGTATTGGCCCTTCAGGGCGTCGGCGGCCGCCGTCGCGATCTTGGGGGATTGCGCCTGGGCGGCGCCATCAGCCAGTTTGCGCATGGCTTGCCGGCCGTATTCGCCGCGGTCGCGCGCGGCCGAGAGATAGCTGAATTCTTCCGGCGGGATGCGCCCGTCGATCAGGCGTTGCACCTGGCTGTTGACCTCGATGCGGTCGGGGCTCAGTAGCGGCGTGCTCACCAGCGCCAGCATGGTGAGCGCGCAGAACGCCGCGAGGATGTTGGTGCCGCCCAGGATCGTGTGGAAGCGCCGCGCCGCCAACGCCGCCCAGGCATAGCCCAGCGCGTAGAGCGTCAGCAGGATCGCGGCGTAAAGACCCCAGATGCGCGGAACGGTCCAGCCGTACTGCTCGATGCGCACCACCAGGCCGTACAGCGCCACCAGCGCCAGTGGCAGCAGGCCGATCGCCGCCACGCGCAGCACCGCGCGCAGGCGCGGGCCGAAGGGCGGGGCCTGCGGGCTGTCCTGCCAGGCGGAGTTGATGAGCTTGATCCAGAGCGCGCTGAAGGCGATCAGCGCGCCGGCCGACAGGGCGCCCGCCTGCAGGTCCAGCGTCAGCCGGGCCGCCAGCGCCAGCACGAAGGCGATGCCGACCAGCGCGACCAGCGGCAGCAGCCACGCGGTGAGCGTGAGCCACGAGCGTTGCAGCGTGTCCGCCAGTTGCGGGCGGCGGTGCACGCCCACCAGGCAGACCGCCAGCACCAGCGGCATGACGCCGAGCAGGAAGCGGGTGGATTTGACGATCTGGCCGACCGCGGTGATGCCGATCATGCCGAACATGGCGCTGGCGGCCCAGAACAGCAGCCAGACCGCCAGGGTCAGGCCGCCCGCCAACGCCAGCTTGACGGTGTTGCGCCACGCAGCGCGGAACACGGCGGGATAGTCCCAGCCGGGCCGGGAGGGATCGAGCGCCTGAATCAGCGGCAGCAGTATGAAGCCGCTGGCGGCGGTGATCAGCGTCGCCAGCGACCGCGGGCCGCTATCGGTGTAGGCGGCGGGCTGCCAGCCCAGCAGCGTCACCAGCCCGTAGGCATGCAGCGCCGGCACGACCACGCCGTAGGCCGCCAGCGCCAGCAGCCAGCGCTTGCCCGAACGCATGCCGGCCAGCATGGCGCCCGCCAGCGGCACCAGCCAGATCCATTGGATCGCGAAGAGGGTGGCGAACAGGTTGTGCCATGGCCACACGCGGTTCAACAGCGCGGCATGCAGCGCCAAGGCCAGCAGCGCGCCTAGCGCGCCATGGATCAGGATGGTTTTCTCGGGCGCCGACAGACGCGAAGGGGTTGCCATGGGGTTAGAAGTCCTCGCTGCGCCAGACCTTCAGCACGCGGCCGAAGACCTCGAAATCCATGCCTTCGGTGATGTCCCAGGCGTCGTACTTGGTGTTCTCGGATTTGGCCCGGACCACCAGGCCGGCGGCGGTGGGAATGCGTTGCAGCCGCTTGATGAAGCCTTCGCTGCCGACGCGGAAGAAGTAGATGGCGTCGTATTCGACGGCCTGCACGCCGCGGTCGACGATCAGGGGATCGCCGGGGTTGAACATGGGGCGCATGGAGTCGCCGAACCCGGTGACGATGCACAGGTTCTTCGAGGCGGAAAAGCCGCGCACGTTCTTCTGCAGCCATTCCGGGCTGACGTTCCAGCTCTGGATGACGCCGGGCTGGTCACGCAGTTCCAGGCCGTTGCCCATGGCGCCTCCGGTGTCGAACTGGGCGATGAGGACATTGCCGTGATCGGGCCTGCCCAGCCGCGCGGGGTGGAAGGACACGAGCCGGCCCGTGGGCTCGTCGGCCACGGCGTGGGGCGAGAGTTCGCGCCACAGGTCGGGGTGGGGCAGGTCCATCCAGTGGGCGGGCTGGCCCAGGCCGGCGGCCAGCCTGGCAGCCAGCGCATCGCCGACCCGGCGCGGGTTCTTGTCGCGCCTGCCCTGGAACCCTTGAAGGATCTGGTCGAGGTATTTGCGACTGACGCCGGCGCGTTCGGCCAGGCGGTCGACGCCCCCCGCTTCGTGCACGGCGTACTTGAGGTTGTTCAGTCGTATCGAGCGGATGTCCATGGTAGCGATAGTAGCAACCCGCTACCCGAAAGTACAGTAGCGATTCGCTGTTGATTTTTCGGTAGCGACTCGCTACCATGACTTTCATCCCGGAGATAGTCGGGCCAGCCGCAAGCCTTCCATCAGGCGGCTTGCGGCTTGTACGGATACGGCGGGGCTCGCCGCCGCGTCCGTGGCGATTAGGGTGGGTGACCGGCAAATGTGGCCCACTCATCGCTACCCAGGTAGCGATTTTCAACTGCCGGCCTTTCCGGGAATACGACGAACGGCAAGCTTGCATCAAGGAAAAAAAAGCATGGATAAGCGTCTTGGCGGGGAGGCATCCCGATGAAATATGCAACCGAAGTGCTGGACCTCATGGCGGCGGCGCCGGGGCGTCCGTGGCGCATGGCCGAACTGGTGCGCGGCGCGTCCGGCGCCCGCGAGCTGACGCGGCGCGAACGCAACGCAATGCGACAGGCGATCCTGCGCGTGCTCGAAACCCTGCACGAGGGCGGCCAGGTGGCGCGCATCGAGCATGCGCGCAACTCGCTGACCTACGTCTGGGGCGAAGTGCGACGCGAGGGGGATTGCCTGCACGCCTGATGCCGCGAGAGAATGCATCCATGTCGTCGCGCTATCCGCCGACGATTCGTTCTAGCGCCCAGGCGCGGAAGCATTGAAGAAGCATTGAATAAGCATTGAGAATAAGGCCCGCACATCGCGGGCCTTATTTATGAGAGGGTACGTGTGCCCGGCCACCCCGCCGGAAGGCGGATGAATCGCCGGATGCGCGTCCTTCATGTTCTTTGCAGTTCCCCCAAGACAGGCTCGCCACAGGCGGGCCTTTTTTTTGCCGCCGGGCCGCCCCAAGGCAAAAACGCCCCCTCGGGGGGCAGCGACCCGCGTAGCGGCGGAGCGTGGGGGCCTTTTTTCGTTTGCACGCCCCGCGTTCTCTTCGAGAGCGCGGGGCGTTTTGCTTGGCGCCGCCCGCAAGGCGGGGCCCAGCGGCCTGCCGCCTCGCCGTTCCTTCCATGACCGGGCCTTTCTCCCGCCCGCGGTGACCTGGAACGGCTCGAGGCGGCAGCCCGGTGGGCGACAGCCGGAATCCGCCGCAACCCGGCCGCACGCATCAAGCAACGCGGCATCGCGCCGATGGCGCACCAAAGTCGGCGTTCCGCCTCCAGGCCTCTGGATTCCCCCAAACCCGCCCTCGGGCATCTCAACACGACAAAGGAGCGACGCATGGCGAATAGTTCGGCCACCGGCGGCTACCTGGCGCCGATCGCCATTTCTCCGCCCCTGGAGGATGCCGAGCTCGAGGCGCTGTTGCATGGGTTCATCGCCGGCGTGTCCGGCCTGCCCACAGACATGGTTCGCACACGCTGGCCCGCGGCCGGCGTGGAACCGCCCGCGCAGACCGATACCTGGTGCCTGATGGACATCCGGTCGCAAACCGCGGACGCCGGTCCGGTCGTCACCCACGACCCGGCCGGGGAAGGATCTGATTCATACGTTCGGCACGAAGACATCGAAGTGCTTTGCTCGATGTACGGACCGCGTGCGCTGCGCCACGCGGCGCAGCTGCGCGACGGCGCCGCCGTGCCGCAGAACCGCGAACCCTTGCTGACGCAAGGCATGGCGGTCGGCGGCGCGGGGCCAATCCTGGCCAAGCACGAACTCGTGAATCAGCAGTGGATACGGCAGTTCGACATGACCCTGCACTTCACGCGCCGGGTCACGCGCAGCTATCCGGTCCTGAATCTTCTGTCGGCGCAAGTCACGACGCATGCCGCGTCGCTGTCCCCGACGGACAACATCAACCACCTTGAAGATTAAGGGATTTACCATGGCTAATGGATTGCCGGTATCACGCCTGATCAACGTCACGATCAACATGTCGCCGCTCGCGGCGCAAGGCGCGAGCCTGAACACCGCGCTGCTGCTGGGCTCGTCCGCCGTCATCGACACCGGCGAGCGCATGCGCTCCTATGGCGGCATCGACGCCGTCGCCGCCGACTTCGGCACCACCGCGGCCGAATACCGCGCGGCCCTGCTGTACTTCCAGCAGACGCCCCAGCCCTCGCAGTTGTACATCGGCCGCTGGGCCAAGGGCGCGACCTCGGCCACGCTGCGCGGCGCCGTGCTGTCGGCCGCCGAGAAGCAGATGTCGGCCTGGACCGCGGTGACCGCGGGCGCCTTCACCCTGACGGTCGACGGCACCGCCAAGACGGTCAACGGCCTGGACTTCTCCGGCGCCACCAACCTGAACGGCGTCGCCACGATCATCTCGACGGCCCTGGCCGCGGCCTCGGTGGTGTGGAACGGCTCGCAGTTCGTCGTGACCTCGAACACCTCGGGCACCACCTCGACGCTGGGCTACGCCTCGGCCGCCGGCGCCGGCACCGACATCTCGTCGATGCTGGGCCTGACCGCGGCCAAGGCCTCCGCGCCCGTCGCTGGCGTCGTCGCCGAGTCCCCGGTGGATGCCGTGTCGCTGTTCCTGGACCGCTTCGCCAACAAGTTCCTGGGCCTGGCCTTCGCCGATGTCGACATCACCAACGCGCAGCACCTGGCCGTGGCCGCCCTGATCGAGGCCGACCAGCGCCACCTGTACGGCGTGTCGACCCAGGCGCCGCAGGTGCTGGACCCGACCAACCACGACGACATCGCCAGCCAGCTGAAGGCGCTGAAGGTCAAGTACTCGATCGTGCAGTTCTCCAGCGCCAATCCGTACGCAGTGGCCTCGCTGCTGGGCCGCATGCTGACGGTGAACTTCAACGCCAACAACACCACAATCACGCTGATGTACAAGCAGGAGCCCGGCATCGTCGCCGAGACCCTGAGCAGCAGCCAGGCCGACACGCTGGCCGCCAAGAACTGCAACGTGTTCGTCAACTACGACAACGACACGGCCATCATCCAGTACGGCGTGACGCCCAGCGGCATCTTCATCGACTCGGTCTACAACGCGATCTGGTTCCGCAACCGCGTCCAGACCGACGTCTACAACCTGCTGTACACCAGCCCGACCAAGGTGCCGCAGACCGACGCCGGCAACCAGCTGATCGCCTCGGTGATCGAGGCCGCTTGCGAGGCCGCCGTCAACAACGGCTACCTGGCCCCGGGCGTATGGAATTCGGCCGGCTTCGGCGCCCTCAAGCAGGGCGACACGCTGGCCAAGGGCTATTACGTCTACGCGCCGACGATCGCCACCCAGTCGCAGGCCGATCGCGAAGCGCGCAAGGCCGTTCCGTTCCAGGTCGCCGCCAAGGAAGCCGGCGCCATCCACACCGTCGACGTTCTGGTCACGGTCAACCGCTAAACAGGAGTAGCAGATGTCTACCTATTCGTTCGCTGATATCAGCGCCAGTCTCGTGGGCCCGGGCGGGGCGATTTCGCTGGGTTCCGGTTCGGGCGTGGCCGATGAAGGCATCGCCATCGCCGCCAAGGCCGAGAAAAGCGCCATGACCGTGGGCGCCGACGGCGAGGTCATGCACACGCTGCGTGCCGACAAGAGCGGCACCGTGACGCTGAGCTACCTGAAAACGTCGCCGGTCAACGCGCAGCTGCAGGCCCTGTACGACGCCCAGTCGCTGGACAGCCGCCTGTGGGGCAAGAACCTGATCACCGTCACCAACCCGGCCACGGGCGACGTGACGGCGTGCCGTTCGTGCGCTTTCAGCAAGAAGCCCGATCTCACCTACAAGAAGGACGGCGACGTGGTGAAGTGGACGTTCGACGCCGCGAAGATCGACACGATCCTGGGAATCTACTAAGCCATGTCACAGGAACTTGATCTGAACGGCCACCGGTACTCCATCGGGAAACTGAGCGCCAAGCAACAGTTCCACGTGTCGCGCCGCATCGCTCCGATCGTTCCTACGCTGATCCCCGTGTTCGTCCGCCTCGCGGCGGGCGGTCGCGGGATCACCGAGGATCCGGGCGGCATGGCCGATGTCCTGCAACCGCTGGCCGATGGCCTGGCGGCGATGAAGGACGAGGACGCCGATTATGTGCTGGACACCTGCATGCAGGCGGTCCAGCGCAAGCAGGAACATGGCTGGACCGCCATCTGGTCGGCCAGCCAGCGCGTGCCAATGTTCCAGGACATCGACCTGTCGGTCATGTTGCCGCTGACGCTGCGCGTCATCGTCGGAAGCCTCGGGCCTTTTATACAAGGGCTGCTTACCAGCCAGACCGGCAGCCCCGAGGCGACACAGGCTGGCTGAAGAGCCTGCCCGGTGGCGAGGATTGGTTGCTGGCGCCGGTCCTCGAGGGGCTCTGCAAGTACGAGTCCCTCAAGGACGGCACCCTGGACCTGGCCGACATCGCGCTCCTGAACGACGCGCTGTCGGTCCGGGCAGACAACAAGGCGGAAGCGCACCGCCGCCACATGGCAGAAAAAAATGGCTAACACAATCCTGTCCATCAACCTTTCCGGGTTGATGGGCCCAATCAAGATCGACAAGGACGACCTCAAGGACCTCAAGCAGGCGATCGGCGACTCGCGCAAGCAGAGCCTGGCCGACGCGCTCGCGGTATTCGCGGGACGGGCAAAGAGCGTCGTCGACTTTGCCGAGAACAAGATCGCCCAGTTCGAGCAAGGCTATTTCGCCGCCAAGCTGGGCGGCACCACGGGCCGGGACATGCGGGCGTTGGAGACGGTAGCGCAGGGCTTCGGCGTATCCGCCGAAGCGATGCGCAGCAGTACCCAGGCGCTGCATCGCAATGTGCGCGACGACCCCAAGATCGCCGCCTTGCTGGAACAGCTGCACATCACGCTGAGCGACGGCGCGGGCGGCCAGCGCAACAGCGCCGACCTGATGCTGGAACTGAGCGATGCGCTCAAGCGCATGGATCCGACGCAGGCCCGGGAGACAGGCCAGAGCCTGGGGCTGGACGCCGGCGTCATGGAGGTCCTGCGCAGTCCCGAATTCGGGCAGCGCCTGTCGGTGCAGCGCGATGCCCAGGAAAACAGCACCATCGAGGCCGCCGGTGAACGTGCCCACCGGCTGATGGGCACCATCCGTGAATTGAGCGGCTCGGTCGACGCGATGTTCGCGCAGGCGCTCCTGACGATGGGACCGAAGCTGCAGGAGACGCTCGACGGCATTTCGGCCTGGTTCAAGGAGAACGGCCAGACGGCCGGCAAGCGGCTGGGCGAGGTCGGCAATTTCGTGTTGTCGATCATGTCGTTGCTGGGACCGGTGATCAGTCTGATCACCTGGCTCGACGGCGTGACCTGGGGCCTGAGTTCGCAGCTCCTGTTGCTGGTCGGCGGATTCCTGATGCTGGGCGGCGGCGGCGTGGTGGGAGCGCTGATGGGCCTGGTCTCGCGACTGGGCGGCATGCGGTCGATCATCGGCGGACTGGGCACCCAGCTGGCCTCGTTGCCCGGCCGGATCGGCGGTCTCGTGAGCCAGGCCTGGACGGCGACCAGCAATTTCGTGAGCGGCGTGTTCGGCAGGATGACCTCGATGGGTCGGACGGCCGCGACCCAGATGGGCAATATGGCCAGCGCCGTCTGGTCCTGGATGGGCAATATGGCCGCACGTGGCGGCGCCATGGTGGTCGACGGCGTCAAGGCCGCCGGCCAGACCGCGCTGCAGTGGGGCAAGTCGTTGTGGGAAGCCGCCGGCTCCTGGATCGGCCGCATCGCCGATGGCGCCAAGGCGGTGGTGCGCGGCGTGGCGACCTCGCCGCTGGCCGCGGGCGCCGGGTTATTGCTGTACCCCAGCCCGATGGGCGACGCGACGCTGAAGTCGTTGCAGGGAGGCCCCGGCATCGATGCCGGACGGCCAGGTCCGGGGTTGTACCTGCCGGGCAGCGGCATCCGGCCCGAGGCCATGGATGGCGCCCGGGTCGAACCGTGGCGTGACTACCGCTCCGGGTTCTCCACCGGCGAAGCCGCTGGCGGCGTGCTGGGGGCGTCCGCCGCGGCGTCGGTCTCGGTCAATGCCACCACCCACATCCACGTCAACGGTTCGGCCGATCCAGGCGCGACCGGCGAAGCCGTGGCCAATCAACAGAGCCGGGTCAATGCCGACCTGACGCGCAACCTGCAGGGGTCTTATGCCTGACTTGAATATCGCGGGCGCCGACATGGTGGGCCTGCTGTCCAAAAAAATCGGCGACATCGTGGTGCAGGCGACGATCAGCGAGTCCTTCGACGATTCGCTCAAGATCACCAGCCATCCCGTGGAGTCGGGGCCTTATGGCCAGTCGGCGATCAGCGACCATGCTTTCAAGCAGCCGCTGACGCTGACCATGAAATGTGCCTGGAGCAACGCCTCGTACAAGGCATTGCGCGGCGCGCAGGCCAAGGACGTGGCCAACGGCAAGGCGGCGGCCGACGATTTCGCGACCGCCATCTATTCGCAGTTGCTCAGCCTGCAGGAGTCGCGCGAGCCGGTGGAGGTGGTCACCAGCCGGCGGCGCTACAGCAGCATGCTGATCGAGAAAATCTCGGTCGAGAACAACAAGGACACCTCCGGCGCCGTATTCGCCACCGTGGCGCTGCGCGAAGTGATCGTGGCGCAGACCCGCAGCACGTCCCTGCCGCCGTACGCGCACCAGCAGGAAAAGGACAAGACCGCGGAAAAGCAGAGCCTGGGCACGAAGTCGTCCCGGCCCGCGGCGCCGCCCAAGGGCGGATCGCTGCATTGGAACTAGGAGAGGCACATGAATTACTTCGAGATACCCGTGTCGCCGATTCCGCAGGTGTTCGCCATTTCGCTGGGCGGCGACGACTACCGGCTGACGCTGCAATACCGCGATGGCTGGATCCTGGACGTGGCCGACGACCTTGGCCAGCCGCTGGTCTCGGGCATTCCGCTGGTCACCGGCCTGAACCTGCTGGGCCAGTACCGGCACCTGGGGCTCGCTGGCGGGCTGCGGGTGACGGGCGCGGATGCGCCGGACGATGTGCCCACGTTCACCGATCTGGGGCGTGGCGCCAAACTCTATTGGGTGGCGGACTGACATGGCCGAGGATTCGACGATGGAACCGATCACCGTCTATGGCGATCCGGTGGACGACGAGGGCGTGCGCCAGTGGGGCAGGAAAGTGTCGCTGATCGTCGGCGACGAGGACGCCCTGGACCTGTCGGCGCTCAGCTTCAGTTTCGCCATCAAGCGCAATGACGCCAAGTCGCCCAACAGCGCCACCATCAAGGTGATGAACGCCAGCCGCGAAACGGCCAGCCTGGTGCAGCGGGAGTTCACCCGCGTCGTGCTGCAGGCCGGCTACGAGGGCAACTACGGCGTGATCTTCCACGGCAACGTGGTGCGCGCCAAATGGGGGCGTTCGGGCGATACCGACATGGCGCTGGAAATCACCGCGGCCGACGGCGACAAGGCCTACAACTTCGCGGTGATCAACGCCACCTTGTCCAAGGGCAGCACCCGCGGCGGCAAGGTGCAGCTGCTGTGCTCGGCCATGAATCCCTATGGCGTCAAGCAAGGCTATGTGCCGGACCTGGGCGGCAAGGGTTCGATCCGCGGCTCGGTCATGTCGGGCATGGTCCGCGACTACCTGCAGGACGTGTGCAGCAGCGCCAACACGCTGTGGAGCATCCAGGACGGCAAGGTGGTGGTGGTGCCCGAGACCGCCTACGTGCCGGGCGCCGTGCCGGTGGTGTCGCACGACACCGGCCTGGTCGGCATGCCCGAGCAGACGGAAAAGGGCATCAAGCTGCGCATGCTGCTCAATCCCAGCATCCGCGTGGGCGGGCTGATCCATCTGGACAACAGCCGCATCCGCGAGTACGGCTATGAGGCCAAGGGCGGCGGCGAGGGCGGCGCGAAAGCAATCGACTACAGCGAACAACGCCGCATCAGCGGCGATGGTTATTACTACGTGATGGAAACCGAGCATCTCGGCAATACCCGCGACAACGACTGGTACACGGACGTGCTGTGCCTGGCGACCGACGCCACGCTGTATCCCGGCGATCTGGGCCGGGCAGGCATGGACGGCGATGCCGCCAAGTCCGCCAACGTCGTCAAGTAGCGGGCGCCATGTCCGTGGCGCGTCGGCGCCATTTCAGCAGGATGATTCATGAAGCGACTTGAGAATTTGAACGATCCGGAAGCCGCGATCGGCGCCGCCTTGCGCGGCGCGCTGGCGCAGACCTGGACGGCGATGCCGGCGATCATCGGCGACTTCGATCCGGTGGCCATGACGTGCACCGCGCAGCCCGCCATCCGCGCGCGCATCACCACGCCGGAAGGGCGGGAGCAGCATGCCACGCTGCCGCTGCTGGTGGACTGCCCGGTGTATTTCCCGTCCGGCGGCAATTGCACGCTGACCTTCCCGGTCAAGCCGGGCGACGAATGCCTGGTGGTGTTCGCGTCGCGCTGCATCGACGCCTGGTGGCAGTCGGGCAAGGTGCAGAACCAGGCGGAAGTGCGGATGCATGACCTGTCCGACGGCTTTGTCTACGTGGGCGTGCGATCGCAGCCGCGGGTGCTGCCCGCCGTCAGCACCCGCGCCACCCAGCTGCGCAGCGATGACGGCTCGACCTTCCTGGAACTGGATCCCGACTCCCGCAAGGTCAGGATCGTGGCGCCGGGCGGCTTCGACGTGGTCGCGCCGGTTTCCGAGTTTTCCGGGCAGGTGCTGGTGAACGGCCTGCTCAGCTACCTGGCCGGCCTGGTGGGAAGCGGCGGCCAGGGCAACACCGCCCAGATCACCGGGGTGTTGAACGTGATCGGCCAGATCCTGGCCAACGGCAAGCGGGTGGACGACAGCCACACCCATACGGCGCAAGGCGCCAACGCGGTGACTTCGCCGCCCAACTGAGGACTTCTATGCGTTACCGAAAACTGGACGCCGGCGGCGACTACTCGTTCGGCACGCCGCAGGCCGATTTCCTTCGCGATTCGCCCGAGGCCGTGGCCCAGGCCGTGAAAACACGCCTGATGCTGGCGCGCGGCGAGTGGTTCCTGGACGAGACCGAAGGCATGCCCTGGCGCGGCGAGGTCCTGGGCAAGCAGCCCAGGGCCAGTTATGACTGGGCGATACGCCAACGCATCCTGGGCACGGCCGGCGTGACCGGCCTGACGGACTATTCGAGCCAGCTCGACCCGGATACCCGCGGCCTGAGCGTGACGGCATCCATCTCAACCCTTTATGGCACGGCCATCGTGCAGGCGGCATTATGACGATTCTTTCCACGGCCCCGGTCATCGACGCCACGGGCATCCGCGCGCCCGGCTACGGTGAGGTGCTGCAGTATTTCAAGGACCAGTACCGGGCCATCTACGGCGCCGACACCTATCTCGAAGCGGACAGCCAGGACGGCCAGTTGCTGGCGGTGTTCGCGCTGGCGATCCACGAGGCCAATACGGCGGCGATCAATGTGTACAACGGGTTCTCGCCGGCCACCGCCGCCAACGCGGCATTGTCGAGCAACGTCAAGATCAACGGCCTGGCGCGCGGCGCCGCGACGCGTTCGTCGGTGGACCTGCGCCTGGTGGGGCAGGGCGGCGTCACCATCGTCAACGGCGTGGCGACCGATGCCAACCGTACCCGCTGGCAACTGCCGGCCAGCGTGACCATTCCGCCTGGCGGCGAGATCACGGTCACCGCCTACAGCCAGGCGCTGGGGGCGATCACCGCGGCCGCGGGCACGATCGACCAGATCGGCACGCCCACGCTGGGCTGGCAGTCCGTGGCCAACCGGGCGGCGGCTACGCCGGGCGCGCCGGTCGAGGGCGACGCCGCATTGCGCGTGCGGCAGGCCGTCTCGGTGGCGCTGCCGTCGCGCAGCGTGCTGGAGGGCACGATTGGCGCCGTCGCGTCGGTGCCCGGTGTGTTGCGCCACGCCGCCTTCGAGAACGATGGCGCGGTGGCGGACGCCCACGGCCTGCCGCCGCACAGCATCGCGCTGGTGGTCGATGGCGGAGACGCGGCGCTGATCGCGCAGGCCATTGCCGCCAAGAAGACGCCGGGGACCGGCACGCACGGCACCACCACGGTGGTCGTGACGGATATCTACGGCATCGCGCATCGCATCCGGTTCTTCCGGCCCACGATCGTGCCGCTGGCCGTCGACGTGCAGCTGCGGGCCTTGCCGGGCTACACCACGGCCATCGGCGTGGCGGTGCAGCGGGCGGTCGCGGACTACATCAACGGTGTCGCGATCGGCGGCGGCGCCAGCGCGTCGGTGGAGTGGGCTGACGCCATTTCGGCAGCCAACGGCGTGGCCGGCAATGGCACGTTCAAGATTTCCGGGCTGACGTTGCGAGGCCCGACCGGCAACGGCGCGCCCGACGTGTCTCTGGCGTTCAACGAAGCCGCCACGGCGACGCCGGACGACATCAAACTCACGGTGACCTGATATGGCCAAACCCGACGATTATCTCAGGCGGCTGTCGGCCTACTACCGCTCCAAACCCAAGTTCAACGCCACCGTCGCTGCGCTGTGCGGCGCGTCGGCCGGACTGCAGGACCTGTACGGCGCCATGCCGGCGGCCTTCGATCTGGATCTGGCCGTCGGCGTCCAGCTGGACGCCGTGGGGCGCTGGGTGGGGCTGGACCGGAAGGTCCGGACGCCCATTTCGAATGTGTATTTCTCGCACGACATCGACGGCCTGGGCTTCGACCAGGGCGTATGGCTGGGCCCGTTCGATCCGGACAGCGGCCTGACCGAGCTGGACGACGATACCTATCGGCTGTTGTTGCGCGCCAAGATCGGGGCCAACCACTGGGACGGCACGCTGGAGACATCGGCCGCGATCCTGGACCGGATTTTCGGCGGCGGCACGCATGTGTTCATCCAGGACAACGGCGACATGTCGGTGGATATCGGCATCGCCGGTACGCCGCCGTCCGCGCTGTTCCTGGCGCTGCTTACCGGCGGGTACATCCCGCTCAAGCCGGAAGGCGTGCGCATCAGTTACTACGTCATCCCCTCGGCCGAGGGGCCTCTGTTCGGTTTTGACGTTCAAAACCAATACATCTCCGGGTTCGACGGCGGACTCTGGGGCTCGCTTTTTGCCGGTTGAATAAGGACATTCCGTGGCTATCAATCAAATTCTTCCCTTCGGCACCGTTTCCGGCGCCAACGTGCTCGCTCCCGCCGACTACCAGGCGCTGGCCGCCCGACTGGGCGGCTTCTCGGTCGGCACGGCCAAATCGAAGGAACTCAACACCGTCTGGCGCCAGGCCTCGTTCGTGGCGGCCATGATCGGCCAATACATCGCCGACAAGGCCGGCCAGGACGTGCTGGACAACGGCGACCTGGCCGCGCTGCAGGCCAAGTTCGTGGCGGCGCTGGCGGCGTCGCCGGCGCTGACGGGCGTACCGACTGCCCCGACCGCGGCGGCCGGTACCAATACCGACCAGCTCGCCACCACCCGCTTCGTGACGCAGCAACTGAGCCAGACGATTCCGTGGATGAGCCAGGCCAACCTGCCTACGACCGACAAGGGCCCGATCTATGTGGCCGAGCGCAAGGATATCTGGACCTGGGTCAATACCGCCTACTACACCGGCTACCGTTCGCCGCTGTGCGGCGCCATCGAGTACGGCCACACCACCAGTCCGCTGCCCTGGCAGCTGGACGCGATGGGCGGCCGGGTGCTCAAGTCCGATCATCCGCGCCTGCTCGCCTATGCGCAGGAGAATGCATTGTTGGTTCCGGCGGCTTCCTGGGCGGCGGGTGCGCTAGTTTATGCAGACGAAGGCACGCAAATCCGGCTGCCGGACTTGCAGAATATGTTCCTGCGTTTTACGGGGGCTGACGTTGACACTGCTAATGCAAGGCTCTTGGGAAAACGCCAGGCCGATGCGGCGCAACGCGTCACGGGATCCTGGATGGTCCGACCGTTTGGCACCAACGAAAGCCCGGATATCGCAGGTATTCTGAATTCCTCTCAGGGAGCCATCTCGGTCACCTCGCGAGAAGGTTCAGGTGGCGCTGGCCGGGTCACGCCATTGGCCAACGACGCCGGAGGTGGAGTTCAAGATCTGGTGGTGTTCGACTCGTCGAGAGTCAGCCGCACTTCCGCAGAAACCCGGCCGACAAACATCGCGGCAGTGCCTCGCCTACACATGTAGGCGAGGCACAACTGCGGTGCTTAGCGGACGTGTTTCCGATGCGGTACGAATGACCGTCGACGTGTCCAACGTAATCAGATCGTTGATGCTATTGAGGGAAGAACCCAGACCCACGTTGAGATTTCCAGCTTGGCCTTTCCGATAGCCAAAGGAAAACGCCCCATCCGCACTCGTGAGGCTGCCTGTGGCATCTGCAACGCTGCCTCGCGCGTTAATCGTGCCCGTGACCTTCTGCGAGGCGTCAGTCTGGCGTTTGCCCAAGACTCTCGCATTAGCAGTGCGACTTTTATCCATAACCCACTAATTCACATAGAGAAATCGATGAAAACCGTTTATCAAACCGACGACAACAATGTCCTGGCGTACGCCTTCGACATCCCGCCGCAGCACGATATCGGCTACGTGCTGCCCTATGGCGCTGTCGATGTGACGCCGCCCGAGTTGCCCGCCGGCCGTTGCGCTCGTTGGCGGACTGAGCTGCCGCGTGTCGGGGCCGCCTATGGCGCCGCCGGATCCGGTGACTGGGTGAGCGAGGAGGATCATCGCGAGACGGCCCTGTTTCGGACCGCCAACGGCGCGGCCTACGAAGTGGGAACGCTGGCGGACGGGCTTAGCTATGCGGGCGTCGGCCCGCTGCCTGCCTGGCTGACGGCGCAGCCTTACCCGGGCGTCTTCCACATCTGGCGCGATGGCGCGTGGGTTGTGGATGCGGACGCGCGCGACCAGGCCGCCGCGGCCGCGGAACGGGCGTGGCGTGATGGCGAGATTGCGCGCATCACCTGGCTGCGTGATCGTCACCGCGACGAAATGGAGGCCGGCTCGCAGTCGAGCTCATTGACGGCAGCCCAGTATGTGCAGCTGCAGACCTATATCCAGGCCCTGCGGGACTGGCCCGCCAATCCGTCGTTCCCGAGCGCGTCCACGCGTCCCGCAGCGCCGGATTGGCTGGCTGGCGCACTGGCATAGCGAGGCCGGACGCCGGAGAGCCGTCCTTCGCGGATGCGCTGCAGCTGGCGCCGGCCCAATGGGCTGCGTGCCAGCTTGCGTGCCAGCTGGGCGGGATCCGGGTGGAAGTAGCGCAGCAGCATGCGCGTGTCGCGATTGCCGTTGGCCTTGGCCAGCTCGTGCATCGCCAGGACGGTCGCCAGTTGTGAGGTGCCCTCGTGACGGGTGTCATGGAAACGCAGGTCGCGGAAATACGCGGGGTTGGGACGGCGGCCATGCTTTTGGCAGAGTGCCTCGTAACGCCTTCTGGCGCGTAGCCTGGCGCGGATGAACGCCTGGGTGATGGAGCCCGCCTTCATGGCGAAGATCGCGCCACGCAGTGGCCGGCCAGCCAGGTGCTGGCGCAGCACTTCCTTGGCGACGGGTGTCAGTGGCACCTCGCGCGCATGGCCGTTCTTGGAATGCGGCAGATGCACGTAGCCGTGCAGCAGGTTGACGTGTTCGCGCCGGATGCCGGCGACTTCCGAGCGCCGCATGCCGGTTTCGGCCGCGAGCGTGAGGATGGCGGGCAGCTCGGATGATTCTGTCGACTCGACAATCCAGGCCAGTTCCTCGCGGGGGCACTCGTCCTCTGTCACGCCGCGCAGGCGGATCGAATCGAAGAAGCGCCGGTCGCGCGCATCGTCCACCGTGGGGCGGCGCACCAACTGCACCGGGTTGGCCAGCATGGAATATCCCCAGTCCTTGCGCACCACGGTGTACAGGTGGGACAGCATGGCCAGCCGCCGCACCACGGTGGCGGGCTTGAGCTCAAGCAGCCATTCATCGCGCAACCGGTTCAGGTCGGTGTTGCGGATGGCGCCCAGCTCGCGGTTCGCCAGGGACGTCGACAGCCATTTCCTGGCAATGGAGCGTTCCTGTGCGATCGCCTTCTTGGTCGGCGAGACCTCCTCCAGATAACGGGCGAGCGCTTCGGCAAGCGTCGGGGTGGTTTTACGGCGGGGTTGGCGGCGGGTCCAGGGTTTCATGGCGATTCAAGCGAAGAGGATCAGGCGATAGACAGGGAAAAAACAAAGACGAAGGTAGGTGATGCCTGGAGCAAACGGACGACAGTGTCGCCCACATTTCAATTTGTCCATCCGGCGCGCCCCCGCGGCGCCCGTGATGTTCACGGGAGGCAGCAATGCGCACCGTCGACAGGAGCGGTGTAACCATGGAACCGGCATCTACGGGATTGGGCGGTTGGGCCGCCCTGAAAATTGCGCTGGCTTTTGGCATGCCGGCCGCGATGGCGGCATTGATCGGCATGTTGCTGATGCCGCCGCGCACGCCGCGCGAATTCGTCGCGCGCACCGCCTGCACGGTGGTCAGTTCATTTCTGTTCGGGCCTTTGCTGGCGATCGGCATGATCGCCTGGATGCCCGACCTGATGTCCTCCGCCTACTGGATGGCGCAGCGCACCGGCCTGGGCGAGGACGGGCTGCTGGCCATGTTCTACGTGCTCGGCCCCTGCATGCTGCTGGCCGGGTTGCCGGCCTGGTGGGTGCTGGGCGCCTATCTGCGCCTGACCGCCAAGCTGCAGAACCAGGACCTGGTGGACTGGGCGGTCGAGATACGACGCAAGACGCTGGGCATGGAGGCCCAGGCAGACAAGGAGGGCAGGCATGACGCTTGACCAGATCATGGAAGACGCGCTGCGGCCGGCGATGGCGCTGTTGCCCGCGCGCATGGATACGTCCGAGGCGGACTGCATGCTGCTGGCCATCGGCCTGCAGGAAAGCCGCTTCGTGCACCGGCGCCAGATCGGCGGGCCTGCCCGCGGCTTCTGGCAGTTCGAGAAGGGCACCCGCGCCAGTCGCGGCGGCGTGTGGGGCGTATTCCTGCACGCGGCCAGCAGGGATCACCTGGCCACGCTGTGCAAGGCGCGCAGCGTGGCGGGCGATCCGGATGCGATCTATGCGGCGCTGGAGTACGACGACGTGCTGGCCGCCGGCGTCGCGCGGCTGCTGCTCTGGACCGATCCGAAGGCGTTGCCGCCGGTCGGCGACGTGGATGCGGCCTGGGCGCTGTATCTGCGCACCTGGCGGCCGGGCAAGCCCAAGCCGGACAGCTGGGCCGGCCTTTACCAGCGGGCCATGGCGGCCGTCCAGGCCCGCATCGACAGGAGCGCGGCGCATGTTGCAACAGTGGATTAAGCGGGGCCTCGGCGTGGTGGCGGCAGTGCTGGCGGGTCTGGCCGCCATCGCCGGGGTGTATTGGCGGGGGCGGGCCATGGGCCGGGCGCAGGAACGCTCGGACAGTGAGGCCCGCCTCCAGGCGCGGGCGGGCCAGGCCCGCAAGGAGGCCAGGGATGTGCAGGAAAAAGTGGCTCGCAGCGATGACGATGCCGTGGCTGATCGGCTCAAGTCTGACTGGGTGCGGATCGCTCCCCCCGCGGACCGGGATTGAATATTGCGACCATGCCCGGCCGGTATATTTCAATTCCGCCGCCGAGGTCGACGCGACGCCGGCGGCAATACGTCGGCAGGTGCTCGAACATAATGAAATGGTTTCGCGGCTTTGTTTTTGAGGTAAATTGGGGACGCGATTTTTTCCAATGCCGGCACGCCTTTTTGCTGGCATGGTTGAATCGAAGGAGGGGTTGCCGCGGTCTGGTTCTGCAATAATTTCTGGTTTTCCGTCCCTTCGGGCCGCCGGCCCGGATGACTGTTCCAGGAGAGGCGCGATGGGTCAGAGGGTGCAGTGTCGGCAAGCGTTTTGCCCCGTGCAATTGCGTGGCAGGGAAAAATAATATGGCTGACGGCGAAAGCCTTGTCGCCGCGCGGGTCCGCCCGAAGCTCCGGTATTCGATGCGAACCGGATTGCTGGTGCTGGTGTTCGCCTGTATTGCGCCGGCGCTGGTGGTGTCTTCGATCGCCGTTTACGAAAGCTACCTGATCCAGAAAGAGCGGATATTCCGCGACACGATTTTCCTGGCCCGCAACCTGACCGCCATTCTCGACCGGGAAATGACCGGCGTCGAAGCCGGCCTGCAGATGCTGGCGTCCTCCCCCGACCTGGTCGGCGGCGACCTGGCGGGCTTCCACCAGCGCGCCCGCGAGGCCATCAAGTTCCAGATCGTCGACAGCTATGTGCTGACCGACAAGGACGGCCGCCAGGTGGTCAATACCATGGTCCCCTATGGCACGCCCCTGCCGCCCTCGGGCGTGACGCAGGAACTGGCCCGGGTCTTCCGTGCGCGCGAACCGGTCCTGAGCGGCCTGTTCATCGGCGCGCTGAGCGGCGTGCCGACCATCGCGCTGGGGGTACCGGTGGTGCGCGGCGACGAGGTCATCTACAGCCTCAACGTCGGCCTGTCGCCCGACCGCATCGGCAATGTGCTGGGCCGTCGCGGGCTGCCGGAAGGCTGGGTCGCGGCGGTGCTGGACAAGAACGGCACCATCATCGCGCGCACGCGCGACACCGAGAAATTCGTCGGCCAGAAGGCCGTCCCGACGCTGGCGCGGGCGGTGCAGCTGGAGAACGAGGGTTCGCTGGAATCCACCACCAAGGAAGGCACGCCGGTCTACACGGCGTTCAGCCGCTCCGGCCTGACGGGGTGGACCGTCGCGGCGGGCGCGCCGATGACCCTGGTGACGACCGACCTGTACCGCTCCATCGCCTGGCTGGCGCTGGGCACGCTGGCGGCGTTCGGGCTGGGGCTGTGGCTGGCCTTGCGGCTGGCCAACCGCCTGACGTCGGCGGTGCAGGGGCTGGTGGGCCCGGCCCTGGCGCTGGGCGAAGGCCGCACCGTCGAGCTGCCAGGCACGCGCGTCAAGGAGGCCGAGGAGGTCGGCACGGCGCTATTGCAGGCCTCGCGCATGCTGGCGCACGCGCAGCACCTGGCGCACTACGATCCGCTGACGGGGTTGTGCAACCGGGTGCTGTTCGGCGAACTGGTGCTGCGCGAACTGGCGGTGGCGCAGCGCAGCGGCGAGACGTTCGCCATCCTGGCGATCGACCTGGACGGTTTCAAGGCGGTCAACGACCTGCATGGGCATGCCGCCGGCGATACCGTGCTGAAGGAAGCCGCCGACCGCATGGCCCACGCCATCCGCGTCTCGGACGTGGCGGCGCGGCTGGGGGGAGACGAGTTCGCCGTGCTGCTGCTCGGCGCCAACCAGGAAAACGCGCAGGCGGTGGCCGAGTCCCTGGTCGAGAGCCTGTCGTTGCCCTACCCCAAGATCCGCGTGGCGGTCTCGGCCAGCGTCGGCATCGCCGTCTATCCGCGGTCGGGCGTCACCATGCTGCAGCTGCTGGAGCGGGCCGACGTCGCCTTGTACCGGGCCAAGGGCCTGGGCAAGCGGCGGGTGGCGTCCGACGAACGTTGAGGCGGCCGCGGCCGCCGTGTCAGGCGTCGTGGCGCGGCGCGGCGGCGGGGGGCAGGGCGGTCAGCACCTCGCCCGATTTCAGGCGGTAGCGTCGCTCGCCCAGCGCGATCACGCGTTCTCCTTCCGTGGTCCTGAGGATGTAGTGGATCGTGATGGGCGGCCCCGCGCGCCTGTCGGCGTGCGAGAACACTTCGATCCGGTAGAGCCGGCCGGATGCCGTGGTGGCGAGCACGTCGCTCAGCCTGCGTACAGAGATGGTCATGCGGCGAAATCTCCTTCTCGTTGATCGTCGGTCGGTCGCGCCGGCATTCGATCCCCGTGCCGGCCCTGCCGCGGCGGTTTTCCTGTTTTCGCTACACTGCGTCGTTCTGGCGCGCGCGTCCCGGCGCGGCGCCCTGGATGGACATCGGGAAATCGGAAAAAAGTAATGCAATCTGCTCCCAGCCGGAACACGGCGACTTTCATGGGATTGATGGCCGTGGTGCTCTGGGGTACCGTCGTCGGCCTGATCCGCAGCGTCAGCGAGCGCTTCGGGCCGATCGGCGGCGCGGCCCTGATCTATACGGTCGGTTCGGCTTTCCTCGTCCTGTTGCTGGGGTTGCCCCGCGTGCGTTCATTCCCGCGCGCCTACCTGCTTTCCGGCAGCCTGCTGTTCGTGGCCTATGAAATCTGCCTGTCGCTATCGTTGGGATTCGCCGCCAACCGCGGCCAGGCGATCGAGCTGGGCATCGTCAATTACCTGTGGCCGTGCTTCACCGTCATCCTGGCGATCCTGATCAACGGCCAGCGCGCCAGCGCCTGGGTCGTGCCCGGCATCGCGCTGTCGCTGTGCGGCATCGTCTGGGTGGTCGGCGGCGACGGCGGCGTTTCCTGGGAACGCCTGGTCGCCAATGTTTCCAGCAATCCGCTCAGCTACGGCCTGGCCTTCAGTGGCGCCATCATATGGGCCGTTTATTGCAACGTCACAAAACGCTATGCCGACGGCAAGAACGGCGTGGCCCTGTTCTTCATGCTGACCGCGGCGGTGCTGTGGATCAAATACGGATTCAGCGCCGAGCCGGCGCTGACGTTCGCCTGGCCCGTCGTGCTCGAGCTGTGCGTGACCGGGGGCGCAATGGCCGCGGGTTACGCGCTCTGGAACGTGGGCATCCTCAACGGCAATCTGACTTTGCTGGCCACGGCGTCCTACTTCACGCCAGTGTTGTCGACTTTTTTTGCGGCCATATGGCTGTCCACGCGCTTGACCATGACATTCTGGCAAGGCGTGGCGATGGTCACCGCCGGTTCGCTGATCTGCTGGGCGGCGACTAGGGGCAGGCCTGCCCGGGGTGGGTAGCCCCAGGGCAGCCTTCTGGCTCATCGGGAGACGGCCAGCGGGGGAAAACCGTCAGTTCATTCCAGCACGATGGTCTGCGCGACGGCGTAGCCGAGCGGAATGAGCAACAAGGAGGCGAACAGGGAACTGACGATCGCCGCCGATATCTTCAGCCAGGGCTCGGGCCCCGCGCTTTGTATCGTTTGAACCACCAACGCGACGATACCCACAACCATCAAACAGCTGATTACCACTGCTACGTAAGTCATGATGTCTCCGTCCTCGCCTGATTAAAGGGATGCGGCGCCGCTACTGCGGTCTGTCACTTCGTCGCTACGTTTAGTCTGATTGTGCGCCTGTATGCCAGGGCGTGGCGCTAGGGTTTTCCTGACTCTGGCGGGCGCTGTGGCGTTTTCGCCGCGCACCGTGCAGCATGAAATCGGTGTGCGGTGCAGCATTTTTCGAGGCCCGCCGCGCCCGCGCTTTGCGCTACGATGGCGGCGTCCACCCACTCTTCAGATCGCGAAATGCCGCAACGACTCCGCCCGGGTACGCGCGCCACACTGCAGGTCAGGCAGCTGCTGCCGGGCGAATTCGCCTGGATCATCACCTTGCTGGATCCCGATACCGGCAATGTGCGCAGCACCAATTATTCCGAACGGCGTTATGCCAGCCAGGACGAGGCCTCGGCCGCGGGCAAGGCCGCCGTGGTGGCATTCCTGGGCAACAGCGATCCGAACGCCGTGGAACCCGCCCGGGACGGCAAGCCGTCCAAGTCCTGAGACCCGCCCCGGCCATGCCCGCAAGCCCTCGCCCGAGGGCTTTTTTTGCGTCGGCCGTTGGCGGCGGCATGCCGGGCATGGCAGTTGCTGAGTAGCGGACCGGCGCGATAGGCGCGCCCAGGAGATCCGCCATGCCCCCATCCGATCACCGCCCACCGGGCGCGCCCGACGACGTGCCGCCCGACGACCCGTCGCTGCCCGGCCATCCGACGCGGCCCGACGACCCGCGACCCAATCCCAACCACGCGCCCGATGATCCGGGCGAGCCCGATATCGTCCCGCCGCCGCCCGATCCGCGCGCGCCTGGCACGATCGACCTGGCCTGAGCGCCACCGAATCCGATTCCACACCCAAGGAGGCTTGCATGCGTTCGATCCTGTTATGGCTGCTGGGGGTACCCATTCCCATCATCATCCTGCTGGCGCTGTTTTGGCATTGAGCCAGTCCGGTCCCGCGCCGTGGCGCGTAATGTGAACGAGGAATCACCATGGAAAATGCACTCTCGGCCAACCGGCCCTACGATGGCGTGCCGCCGGTGCGGGAATCGGCGGTGTCCGCCGTGTCCTGGGCCGCAGTATTCGCCGGCGCCGTCATCGCCGCGGCCTTGTCGCTGGCGCTGTTCGCGGGCGGCTCCGGCCTGGGCTTCCTGTCGATCTCGCCCTGGAGCGGGGAGGGCGTCTCGGCGCCCGCGGCAGGCATCGGCTTGATCGCCTGGATGCTGTTCACCCAGATCGTGGCCTATGGCGTCGGCGGCTATGTCGCCGGCCGGCTGCGCACCAAATGGGCCGACGTGCACGGCGACGAGGTCTATTTCCGCGACACCGCGCACGGCTTCCTGGTGTGGGCGCTGAGCGCGGTCGTGAGCGCTGCCTTGCTGGGCTCAGCGATCGCGACGCTGGCATCGGGGGCGGCCAAGGCCGGCGCCTCCATTGCGGCGGGGGCGGGCGCGGCGGTCACGGCAAGCGCTGCGGCTGGCGCGGGTGCCGCCGCGGGCGGCATGGACGGGGCTGGCGATTACTTCACGGACGTGCTGTTGCGCAATGAACGGCCCGATGCCGCCGGCGATCACGCCGCGGCCCGCGCCGAAGTCGGGCGCATCGTCGCCATGAGCCTGGCGCGTGGAGAAATGACGCCGGCGGATCGCGACTATGTGGCCCGCGTGATCGCGGCGCAGGCGGGCATCGATGCCGCCGCCGCGCAGCAGCGCGTGAACCAGACGCTGCAGCAGGCCCGTCAGGCCGCCGATGACGCCAAGCGCAAGGCGCGCGAGGCGGCTGACGCGGCACGCAAGGCCGCCGCGGCGTTCGCGCTGTGGGGCTTTGCCTCCATGCTGATCGGCGCGTTCGTGGCCAGCCTGTGCGCGACCTGGGGCGGGCGCCGCCGCGATATGGTGGTCAAGCCATAATCGCCGCAGGCAAGGCCGGCGCGGGGCATCACGCCCCGCGCCGCTTCAAGGCCGCTTTTGCTGGAACATCCATTCGCGCCAGGGCCGGGCGGTCAGCAGCTCCGGCGCGATGCGGTGGTCCATGCCCTGGTAGGTGATGAAGACCGGCTGGCCGCCCGCGGCCGCCAGGGCCTGGGCCCAGATCAGGCTGCCCTCGTAGGGATTTTCCTGGTCGGCGGTGCCGTGGATGAGCAGCGTGGGAATGCCCGCGAGCGGCTTGGCGAGCGAACGCTCCGGCGGCACGCCCGACATGGCGACGATGGCCGCGAAGCGTCCGGGTGACGCGACCGCGGCGTCCAGCGCGGCCGATGCGCCCATCGAGAAACCGACGGCATAGATGCGCTTGGCGTCGACCGGATGGTGCCTGGCGATGTCCTCGACCAGCCGCATGACGTCGGCCAGGTCGGCGCCGGCCTTCGAGATCCGCACGCCACGGCCGTCCTTTTCATAGTTGGCGGTGCGGCCCGGCGTCTGCGGCACCAGCACATAGGCGGGAAAATCGCGGCGCGACTCGGCCGAGCCGAAGCCGCGGGTGAAGGCGTTCAGCGGCAGCAGGTTGTCGCTGCCGACGCCGCCCGAACTGTGGAAAATCACCACCAGTGGGTATTTTTTGCCGCTTTCCGGCGCAATCGGCGAGACCAGGCGATAGGGCAGCGGGGCCTTGCCGGCGCGGGCGAATTCCGCCGGCGCGAAGGCGTCGATGGCGGCCTGCTTGAGCGTCTCGACGGTTTGCAATTGCGCGGCGGTGGGGGCGTAGGCGACGCTCGATGCCTGCACGCCGCCTTGCGCGGCACAGGCGTGGCCGGCGGTCAGGCCCAGGGCCGTGGCAAGCACGGCGCGCGCGGCGATTGCAGCGATACCGGTCCTGATGGCGGCCTGGCGGCCATGTGTCGCCGGGGTAACGGCCGGGGCAACGGGTCGGCAAGCTGGCGCGAGGCGCGAAACTTGGATGCGGCTGGGGGGCATGTCAGATTCTCCGCGGGGGCGTGGTGGGCGAAGATTCTAAGAGGGCGCACCGTGCCGGTCTGCGGGAAAAATGTGGGGAATATGTGGAAATGTGTGAAGGCCGCGGTGTGACGGCCAGGCAAACAACCGGCAGGGGCATGGTCGGCCGGACCGGCGAGCCAATGAAAAAGGCCAAATGAAAAGGCCCAATGAAAAAGGCCTTCACTCGCGTGAAGGCCTTTTTGAATTCTCTGGTGGCGCATCCCTGATTCGAACAGGGGACCTGCGGATTATGATTCCGTCGCTCTAACCGGCTGAGCTAATGCGCCATCCCTATCGCCGCCGGTTTCAATGAAAGCCAAGCAACGAAGAACGAAATTCTAGCATGGAAATTTTTAGGATTGCAAGTAGGGGGCGGGCTTTTTTGCTCAGGTCGGCAGGTGGCCTTGCCCGGCCGCGCACGCGCCCCACTCAGGCATCCCGCGCCAGGCGGATGCCGGAAAACTGCCAGCGGGCTTCGGGCGGGAAGAAATTGCGGTAGCTCGGCCGGATGTGGCCGCGCGGCGTGGCGCAGGAGCCGCCGCGCAGCACATACTGGTTGCACATGAACTTGCCGTTGTATTCGCCCACCGCGCCGGCATCGGGCTTGAAGCCCGGGTAGGCGTCATAGGCGCTGGCGGTCCATTCCCAGGCGTCGCCGAACAGTTGCGCCGGACCGCCGCCCTGCCGGGCAGGCGCGGGGCGCGGATCCAGGTGGCCGTTTTCCAGCAGGTTGGCGCGGTTCGACCAGGCGCCGTCGAGCAACTGCCGCGCCGCGTGCTCCCACTCGGCCTCGCGCGGCAGGCGCACCCGGGCCCAGCGCGCATAGGCGTCGGCCTCGTAGTAGCTGATGTGCGTGACCGGCGCCTGCAATTCCAGCTCCTGCATGCCGCGTAGCGTGAAGACACGCCAGTCGTCGCGCTGGCCTTCCCAGTACAGCGGCGCGCGCCAGCCTTCCGCGCAAACCCGTTCCCATCCCAGCGACAGCCACAGTTCGGGCCGCTTGTAGCCGCCGTCGCGGATGAAGGCCAGGTATTCGTGCTGCGTCACCAGGCGGTCGGCCAGATGGAAGGGCGCCAGCAGCACGTCGTGCGCCGGCCCCTCGTTGTCGAACGCGAAGTCCTGCCCGTCGTGGCCAATGCGGACCACGCCGCCGTTGTAGCGGGTCCAGCCGGCGGGCGTGCCCGGCGGCAGCGCGGGCGAACCGGAGGCCACATAGGCCGGCTTGAGCGGGTTGGCGGACAGCAGGTGCTTGAGGTCCGTCAGGATCAGCTCCTGGTGCTGCTGCTCGTGGTTCAGCCCCAGTTCCAGCAAGGCGTCGAAGGCCGGGTCGTTGCCGCCCAGCCGCGAGATCAGGTCGTGCATGGCCTGGTCGACGTGCTGGCGATAGCGCATCACGTCGGTTAGCGGCGGCCGCGTCAGCAGGCCGCGCTGCGGGCGCGGATGCTTGGCGCCGATGGCGTTGTAGTAGGAGTTGAACAGCATCCGGTACTGCGGATGGAATGCCGCGTAGGGCGGATGGAAATGCGTCAGCAGGAAGGTCTCGAAGAACCAGGTGGTGTGCGCCAGGTGCCATTTGACCGGGCTGCAGTCCGGCATGGACTGCGCCTGGCAGTCCTCCGGACTGAGCGGGGCGGCCAGCGCCGTGGTGGTAGCGCGTACGGCATCGTACCGGTCATGCTGGCCGGCCTGTCCGGCGGCGTAGGGGCCGTTGGCCGGGTGGGTCAGCAGGCAGGCAGGTTCCATGGCGATCCTCCAGGGGCGGGTTGAGGGGGCGCGACGTCAGGCACGCGCGCTGAATACCGAAAACCAGCCGCGCGTGTCCGACCAGTGCTGGATGTCGTGGTAGCCCGCGCGTTGCAGCAACTCCGTGAAGGCTTCGGGCGTGAACTTGTAGGAGTTCTCGGTGTGGATGCGCTCTTGCGCGGCGAAGCGCCGCTGGCCGCCGGGCCAGGCCACAGTGACGGGCCGACGCGCTTCCAGGTGCATCTCGATGCGCGACTGGTCGCTGTTGAACAGCGCCACGTGGCGCCAGTCGCCGACGTCGAAGTCGCTGCCCAGCAGGTCGTTGACGTGGCGCAGCAGGTTCAGGTTGAAGGCCGCGGTCAGGTGCAGGGCGTCGTCGTAGGCCGGTTCCAGCACCTGCCTGGATTTGACGCGGTCGACCCCGACCAGCAGCCCGCCGCCGGCGCATTGCCGCTGGATCCGCCGCAACATGGCCAGCGCGGCGTCCGGGTCGAGATTGCCAATGCTGGAGCCGGGATAGAAGAACAGGCGCTGCTCGGCGCCGACGTCGGCGGGCAAGGCCAGCGCCTGGGAGAAGTCCAGGCCGATGGGAGTGATCCGCAGGTCGGGGTACGACAGGCGCAGCCGCCGCACCGCGGATTGCAGGTAGTCGGCGGAAATGTCGATGGGCACGTAGTGGCGCGGGCGCAGGCTGGCAAACAGCCGCTCGGCCTTGACACAGTCGCCCGCGCCCAGGTCGATCATGGCCTGCACCGGACCGATGTGGCGCGCGATGTCGTGGCCGTGCCGCGCGAAGATCTCGGCCTCGCAGCGGGTCGGGTAGTACTCCGGCAATTGCGTGATGGCGGTGAACAGCGACGAGCCGAGCGCGTCGTAGAGAAACTTGGGATCGATATGGGCGGGATGGTCCAGCAGTCCGTCGCGCAATTCATGCTGCTCGGCGCTGAGGGGCTGGGGTTGCGGCGCCAGGAACCGCGGGGCGGCGCTGGCGAGCAGGGCGGAGGGAGAGACCATGCGTTCAGTTCCTTTTTGAGGCTGATGAAGCGCATTGCAAAAAATACATTGTGGCCGCCAGAGGGGTTCCGGTGTCAAGTTAAGCCACTGAAATGCAATGGACTTTTACCAAATTGGCGGGGCGAAAGCGCCATCCGCGCAGGGGGACGGTACGTCTGGCCGTCACCGTGCCGACAGCCCTCAGCAAGCGCCGCGCCACTGAAATATCGGTTAACGGCTGGTTGCGAAAGCTCGGGCGCGGCGCGGCGGGAATGGCCACAATGTGTCCACGGCCTAGCGGGGCCAGTCTGCCCCGCGCCTGGCGCGGCCCGGCGTCGCGCCGGGCAGGCGGCAAGCCGGGAGGCCCCCCCACGAGCAACAAGCGACAAGGAGCGACTATGAATCGAAAGCACCAACGCGCCGAAATGGCCCTGCACCGCGACCGCGTGAGCGACAGCCTGCATGAGTTGCTTGCCGGTACGGAAGACCTGCTGCGTTCGACCGCCTCATACACCGGCTCTGAGATCGAGGCGGCGCGCGCGCGCCTGACGCGCCAGCTGGCCGAGGCGCGCGAATCCGCGGGCGACTGGGAGGGCGTGGCGCGCGAGCGGGCTCGTCGCGCCAAGGCCTATGCCGATGAATACGTCCACGAGCACGCCTGGAAATCGGTGGGCGTGGCGACGCTGGTGGGCGTGCTGCTGGGCTGCTGCCTGCTGGCCAACCGGCGCTGAGTCCCTCCGCCATGAGGCCGCCTGCGGCCCCGTCGCCGGTCAGGCCCGCGCCGGCGGCGCCGGGGGCGATCGCATGGCGACGCTGGGCGCGCGCGGCCGTGCTGGCCTGCTGCGCGGCCCTGCTGGCCGCCTGCGCCAGCGTGCCCGATGCGCAGGAACGCGCCGCCCGCAAAGCGCAGGCCGGCCTGTCCGCCGACAGCGCGCAGGACAGTTACCGCCGCGGCCACGACATCGCGGCGGATCCCCGCAATGCCAAGGATGATTTCCTGGCGCGCCACCTGGCCGTCGAGGAAGCGGTCAGCGGCGCGCCGCTGGTGGCCGGCAACCGCGTGCGCCTGCTGGCCGATGGGCCGGGCACCTACCAGGCCATGCTGCGCTCGATCGCGCAGGCGCGGCGCTACGTGCACATGGAAACCTACATCTTCGACGATGACGAGGAGGGGGCGCGCTTCGCCGAGGCCCTGATCGCCGCGCGCAACCGCGGCGCCGACGTCGCGTTGATGGTCGATGCGGTTGGCACGATCAATACGCCCGACGCGCTGTTCCAGCGCCTGCGCGACGCAGGCGTGCAGGTCGCGGTCTTCAACCCGGTCAGTCCCGTCAGCGGCAGCCGCGCCGGCTGGTCGCCGAACCAGCGCAACCATCGCAAGGTCCTGGTGGTGGATGGCAAGGTGGGCTATCTGGGCGGCATCAATGTCAGCGCGGTATACGCTTCATCGCCCGCCGGCGGCAGCGGCGCGTCGGGCGGCGTGGGCAGCGGGCCCGACGCCAAGCGGACCGACGCCCAGGCCGCGCCCTGGCGCGATACGCACTTGCGCATCGAGGGGCCGGCGGTGGCCCAGCTCGAAGCCGTGATCCAGGACGGCTGGCAATCGCAGGCCAAGGAGGCCCTGCGCGGCGGCGGCACAGCTATCGCGCCGGCCACCGGGCCGACGCGGGTGCGGATCCTGGCCAACCAGCCCGATCGCAGCGACGGCTACACCGTCTACCTGACGCTGATGTCCGCGTTCGAGAGCGCGCAGCGTTCCATCCACATCACCATGGCGTACTTCGTGCCGGACCCGGCCTTCGTCGACGTGCTGGCCGCGGCCGCGCAGCGCGGCGTGGACGTGGTGCTGGTGCTGCCGGGCTTCAGTGATTCCTCGCTGGTGTTCAATGCCGGCCGCTCCCATTACGGCAAGCTGCTCAAGGCGGGCGTGAAGATCTATGAGCGGCGCGACGCGCTGCTGCACGCCAAGACCGCGGTGGTCGACGGCGTCTGGTCCACCGTGGGATCAAGCAACATGGACTGGCGCAGCTTCGCCTTGAACTACGAGGTCAACGCGGTGGTGCTGGGGCCGGAGTTCGCGGCCGACATGGAAGCGCTGTTCCAGCGCGACGTGAGCGAGTCGGTGCGCATCACGCCCGAGGCCTGGCGGGCCCGGGGCGTGGATGATCGCTTCATGGAGTTCTTCTCGCGCATGTTCGAGCGCTGGCTGTAGGCCGCGGCGGCGAGTGCCGCGGCGGCCCGTCCCGCGCTCAGGCTGGCGCGCCCTGGGGCGGATGCGCCATGACGTATTCCTGCGCCAGCGCGGTGCTGATGTCGTGGGTCGGCTGGAACGAGTCGGCGCGCGCCATCGACCAGCCGGTGCGGAACACCTGGTGGCGGAATTCGCCGCGCAGCAGTTCGCCCGGCGCCAGTTCCGGGAACAGCGCCGACAGCAGCCGTATCTCGCTGGACGAAATGCGGCGCGCGATATGGTGCGGGCGCAGCTGGTTCGGATGCGTCAGGCCGGCGGCGGCCAGCAGCTCGGCCAGCGCGTGCAGCGTGTTCTTGTGGAAGTTGGCGACGCGCTGGGCCTTGTCCGGCACCACCAGGGCGCGCTGGCGCAGCGGATCCTGGGTCGTGACGCCGGTGGGGCATTTGCCGGTATGGCAGGCCTGGGCCTGGATGCAGCCGATGGCGAACATGAAGCCGCGCGCCGCGTTGCACCAGTCCGCGCCCATGGCCATGACGCGCGCCATGTCGAACGCGGTGATGATCTTGCCCGAGGCGCCCAGCTTGATGCGGTCGCGCAGGTTCACGCCGATCAGCGTGTTGTGCACCAGGCGTAGCGCCTCGCGCAGCGGCGTGCCGACGTGGTCGACGAATTCGACCGGCGCGGCTCCGGTGCCGCCCTCGGCGCCATCGACCACGATGAAGTCGGGCGTGATGCCGGTCTCGAGCATGGCCTTGACGATGGCGAACCATTCCCACGGGTGGCCGACGCAGAACTTGAAGCCGACCGGCTTGCCGCCGGACAGCTCGCGCAGTCGGGCGACGAACTTCATCAGGCCGATGGGCGTATCGAAGGCCGAGTGGCTGGCGGGCGAGTTGCAGTCCTGCCAGGCGGCCACGCCGCGCGCCTCGGCGATCTCGGGCGTGACCTTGCCGGCCGGCAGGATGCCGCCGTGGCCCGGCTTGGCGCCCTGCGACAGCTTGATCTCGATCATCTTCACCTGCGGCGTACAGGCGTTCTTGACGAAGGCTTCCTCGGAGAAGGCGCCGTGCTCGTCGCGGCAGCCGAAGTAGCCCGAGCCGATGTTCCACACCAGGCTGCCGCCCGGCTGGCGATGGTAGCGGCTGATGCCGCCTTCGCCGGTGTCATGCGCGAAGTTGCCCTGGCGCGCGCCTTCGTTCAGCGCCAGCACGGCGTTGGCCGACAGGGCGCCGAAACTCATGGCCGAGACGTTGAAGGCCGACATCGAATACGGCTGGGTACAGTCGGGGCCGCCGACCGCCACGCGAAAGTCGGTGTCGCCGATGTGGGTGGGCGACATCGAATGGTTGATCCATTCGTAGCGGTCGCCGTAGACGTCTTCCTGGGTGCCGAAGGGGCGCTTGTCGATCTCGCGCTTGGCGCGCTGGTACACGATCGAGCGCTGCGCGCGCGAGAACGGCGAGGCTTGCGTGTCGTCTTCCAGGAAGTACTGGCGGATCTCGGGGCGGATGAATTCGAACAGAAAGCGCAGGTTGCCCAGCACCGGATAGTTGCGGCGGATGGCGTGGCGCGTCTGGATCAGGTCGTACACGCCCAGCAGGCCGAGCAGCACCAGCGGCACGGCGGCCCACAGCCACCAGTACGAGTCCGTGAACACCAGGATGGTGGTCGCGACGGCGGCCACCAGGGTCAAGATAAAGGCCGTGAAGCGGCCGGCGATCCATTGCATGGTCCATCTCCGTATTGCGGAATGCAGCAACCATACACCAGGGCGGCTGTAAAATCGGTAAACGAGCGGCGCGGCGAGGCGGCGACTCGGACCGGTCCGTCGTCTCGGAAACGGCGCCAATGCTGGCGCTGCGGGGCACGGACGTAAAAAAGCCCCCTGGCAGGGGGCCGTTGCTGGAACAGTGTTTCTCAGCAGCTGGATGCCGCGGGGGTCTTTTCGACCGCCAGGCCGAACAGCGGACGCAGGCGCACGCCCAGGGCGCTGCCGGCAAACGCCGCCGGCAGCCACAGCCAGGCATGCAGGCTGCCCGACAGGATGCCGCTGAAGTAGGCGCCGATGTTGCAGCCGAAGGCCAGGCGCGCGCCGTAGCCCAGCAGCAGGCCGCCGATGACCGCGCCGGCCAGCGAGCGCGCGGGCACCTTCCAGACCGGCGCGAACTTGCCGGCGGCGCTGGCCGCGGCCAGCGCGCCCAGCATCAGGCCGATGTCCATCACCGTGGTCACGTCCTGGCGCAGTGGCGCGCCCAGCGCGGCCTGCTTGCTCCAGTAGGCCCAGGTGGCCACGTCGCCGCCCATCGCGTCCAGCGCCTTGGCGCCCCACAGCGCGAACGCCGAGGTGATGCCCCAGGGCCGGCCGGCCAGCGCCAGCGTGGCGAAGTTCAGCACCACCAGCGCCACGCCGCCCCAGATCAGCGGCCACGGGCCCTGCAGCAGCGAGGCCGGGCGGGCGGTGCGCGAGGCGAACGAGATCACGTGGCCGTGGCGGCGCTTTTCCAGCACGGTGGCGATCCAGGCGATCAGCGCGAACACCGCCAGGTTGGCGATGATGGCGGGCGCCAGGCCCCAGGTCTTGATGAGCGAGGTCGGCGCCAACGCGGGCAGGGTCGACCACCAGCCGAAGTTGGCGGTGGCGATGACCGAGCCGATGATGAAGAACAGCAGCGTGACCAGCATGCGGGTATTGCCGCCGCCCACGGCGAACAGCGTGCCCGAGGCGCAGCCGCCGCCCAGTTGCATGCCGATGCCGAACAGGAACGCGCCCAGCAGCACCGATACGCCCGGGGGCGAGACCAGGCCGTTGACCGGCTGGCCGAACAGCGAGCCTTGCGCCAGGAACGGGAAGAACAGCAGCACGCCGATGGCCAGCATGAACATCTGCGCGCGCAGGCCGGCGCCGCGGCGGTCCGACACGAACACGCGCCAGGCCTGGGTGAAGCCGAACGACGCGTGGTACAGCGCCACGCCCAGCAGCGCGCCGACGATCCACAGCGCGCCCTGGCGCCAGCTGACGGTCTGGTTCAGGTACAGGGCGCCGGCCAGCACCAGCAGCAGCGCGATCCAGAGCGGCTTGCGGTTGATCTGGATGGGCGGCAGCGCCGAAGGCAGGGGCAGGGCGGAAGTGTTGGCGCTCATGGGAGAGTCCCGGGAATTCGATAAGGGAAAAGCAAACGGGCGCGTAGTCGCACCCGTCATCGTGGATAAAAGTCTAAAGCCGGTGAATCATTTCTCAAAGCATCTATTCGTGCTTCTTTTATAACTATAAATTATGTAAGAACAGGCGGATCAGGAGATCGGGTGCGCGCTGATCCAGGCGACCAGCAGGCTCACGGTCAGGACGGACAGCACCGTGGACACCAGGATGGCGCGCGAGGTGACGCGGGCATCGCGGCCGTACATCTGGGCCAGCATGAAGGGGCCGGTGCCGATCGGCAGGGCGCTCATCAGCACCGCGGTCCAGGCCCACAACGGCGGCATGGAAAACACCTGGAACGCCAGCAGCGCGGTCACGGCCGGCTGCAGCAGCAGCTTGCCGACCACCAGCCGCAGCACGCCCGGCCCCGGGCTGGCGGTCTCGGTCTGTGCCAGGAACAGGCCGATGGTGACCAGCGCGCAAGGGCTGGCGGAGGCGCCCAGCAACGACACGTAGCGATCCAGCCCCTCGGGCAGCGCCAGTCCGGTGCCGGCCCACGCCAGGCCCAGCACCGGCGCGGCCAGCAGCGGATTGCGCATCAGCGCGCGGCCGACCTTGACCAGCGTGGCGCCCAGGCCGGGCGCCTGCTGGCGGTCGAATTCGATCAGGGCGATGGCGAAGCCGAACAGCACGCTTGCCGTCATCAGCGTGGTGAAGGCCGCCGGCGCCAGGCTTTCGGCGCCGAATAGCGCCAGGCACAGCGGGATGCCCATGTAGCCGGCATTGGCGTAGGCCGCCGCCAGCCCCTCGATGCTGCGGTCCGTCAGCCCGCGCGGGCCGCGCTTGCGCGGCAGGAACGACAGCGCGAAGGTGACGGCGATGCCGCCGGCGAACGCGCCGACGAAGCCCCAGTGCGCCATGTGTGCCAAATCCACCTGCGTCATGGCGCGAAACAGCAGCGCCGGCAGCGACAGGTAGACCACGTAGCGGTTCAGGGCATCGGTGGCGGCCGGCCCCAGAATGCGCCACCGCGCCGCCAGCCATCCGGTCAGGATCAGCGCGAAGACCGGCAGGGCGGCGGTGATGACGGCATTCATGGCGGCGGGAGAAATGGACGCGAAAGGGCGCTCATTCTACTTGCCGCGCCGGTGCGGGCGTGCGCGCCGAGCGTGTCACCAGCAGGATGCCGAGCGCCGCCAGCGCCATGCCGGGCCAGGCCAGCGGCGGGATCGGCTCGTCCAGCACCAGCAGCGCGATGACGGCGGTCGATGGCGGCACCAGGAAGAACAGCGCCGACACGCGCGATGCCTCGCCGTGGCGCAGCATGGCCAGCAGCAGCGAGATCGCGACCAGCGAATTGCCCACCACCAGATAGGCCAGCGAACCCAGCAACGGCGCGGTCCAGTCGATGCGCATCGGCTCCAGCCAGAAGGCCAGCGGCGCCGTGACCGCGAGGCCCACGGCGTATTGCACCGTGTTGGACGTGACGGGGTGGGTCTGCACGCCGAAGCGCTTTTCATACAGCGTGCCGCTGGTGATGCAGAGCAGGGCGGCCACCGCGAACGCCAGGCCGAGCGTCGAGGCCAGGTCGACCGAGGCCTTGGCGATGATGACCAGCGCCGCGCCGGAGACGCCCAGTCCCAACCCGGCCCAGCGCCGCGCGTCGACGCGTTCGTGCGCGATCACCGGCGCCAGCAGTCCGATCAGGATGGGCTGCAGCGATGTGATCAACGCCAGTCCGCCGGCGGACATGCCTTGCTTGAGCGACAGGTAGGTGAAGCAGAAGTAGCCCGCCTGCAGCAGCAGGCCGACCATGGCCAGGTGGCCCCAGGCGCGGGCGCCTTTGGGCAGAGGCGGCCGCAGCGCCAGCAGGAATGGCGCCAGCAGCGCCACCACACAGGCATAGCGCAACGCCAGGAACGTCATCGGGTCGGCATAGGCCAGGCCCACTTTCAGCACGACGAAGCCGCTGGACCACAGCAGCAGGAAAAGCGCGGGCGCGAATCTCAACCAGGCGGGCGTTGCGGCTTGCGGCATGATGGATGTCAGCTGCGGGAATGGGCCAGCCGCGATGGTACGCCTGTTTCGCCAATGCGCCATCCCTGCGAAAATGCCGGCAAAGGATTCATATTCAGCGGCGACGCGAAGGAAAACAAATGGCTAGCGATAAACCGGCGGTACGCATCACTCTGGGAACCTGGGACCGCCTGCGCGACGACGCGTCATCGGTGCGCTACGACGTGTTCGTGGTCGAGCAGAAGGTGCCGCCCGAGGTCGAGATGGACGACGACGACGCGGTCTCGGTGCATGCCGTGGCCTACGCCGCCGACGGCACGCCGCTGGGCACCGGCCGCCTGCTGCCCGACGGCCACATCGGTCGCATGGCCGTGCACAAGCGCGCACGCGGCCTGGGCGTGGGCGGCCAGTTGCTCGACGCCCTGATCGGCCAGGGCCACGGCGACGGCCACCGCATGCTGGTGCTGCACGCGCAGACCCACGCCAAGGGCTTCTACGAGGCCCATGGTTTCCAGGTCGAAGGCGAGGAGTTCATGGAGGCCGGCATCGCGCACGTCGTGATGACGCGGGTGCTTGCCTAGGCGCCGCGAACGATCGGCCGGCTGTCATGGCCGGCCTGCCGTGGCCGGCTGGGCGTAGCGGGGTGAGGCGTAGCGGGGTGAGGCGTAGCGGGGTGAGGCGTAGCGGGGCGGAGCGAATTGCCTGGCGCGGCGGCATGGGTTCTACGCCGTCGTCGGCCACGCGGATAGTCCGACCGGAAAAGAAAAAACCCCGGACGCTTTCGCGAACGGGGTTTTTCTTGGCGCATCACGACAGGTACCTCGTGATGTAATAATTGGTGCCCAGGAGAGGACTCGAACCTCCACACCTTGCGGCACATGGACCTGAACCATGCGCGTCTACCAATTCCGCCACCTGGGCGCTGATGTCTTACCTTCCGCGTCGCTTTCCGGTTTGCCTTCCACCTTGCGGTTTCTTGTCTTTCGACTTTTGCTACCGGCTGCGTTTCGTTTCGTGTTCAACAGCAGAGGAACGAGATTATGCATACTTTTTTGAAAGTGTGCAAGTCATGCAGCTTTTTTTTCACTTTTTTTCGAGGCGGCCGGCTTCGCTATAGTGTCGCCCCATGTCACGTCCCCTCTGCCTGCGCTGCAAGCGCCCTGAATCCCACTGTCTGTGCGCCCTGATCCCGGCGCTGACGCCGCGCACCCGCGTGGTGGTCCTGCAGCATCCCAGCGAGGCGCGCCATGCGCTGAACACGGCGCGGCTGGCGGTGCTGGGCCTGCAGGGCGCGCGGCGCCTGGTGGGCGAGCGCTTCCAATATGAGCAGTGGGCCGAGCCTGGCTATGCGCCGCACGTGCTGTTTCCCGGCGAGGGCGCCGAGGTGCTGGCGCCGGGGTGCGCCGCCGCGATGGGCGCGCCGGTGCAATTGATCGTGCCGGACGGCACCTGGACCCATGCGCGCAAGCTGCTGCACATCAATCCGCAGCTGGCCACATTGCCGCGCGTGATGCTGCCGCCCGGCCTGGCCACGCGCTATCGGGTGCGGCATGCGGACATTCCGGGCGCGCTGTCCACCATCGAGGCGGTGACGCACGCGCTCAACGCGCTCGAGGCGCCGCATAACTACGATGACCTGCTGCGGCCGTTCGAGGCGTTGATCGATGGCCAGATCGAGGGGATGGGGGCGGACCTGTACGCGCGCCATCACCTGAACCGCAAGGTGCCGTGGCGCTGAGGGGGGGGGCTTGGCGTGCGTGGCGGGGAAGGGGGAAGATTCCGATTGCGGATCGGATCTGGTCGAGGATTCGACGGCTACGAATATCCCGCGCCCTTACATCCCGCGCCCTTGCGGAGTCTTCTGCTCAGAACTATTCAGCCTGCGCAGATTCATTCCGCGTCGCGCAGTTCCATTCAGGCCGAGCAGCCCCATTCACGCTGCGCAAAGCAAAAACCCCGGAAATCTCGCGATTTCCGGGGTTTTCAACTTTTTTGCCAACGCTGCTTATTTGATTTCACGCCGATGTGTTTTCATCGCGAATCAAAACAGCCTTGGCTGAAATTCCGTGGTGCCCAGGAGAGGACTCGAACCTCCACACCTTGCGGCACATGGACCTGAACCATGCGCGTCTACCAATTCCGCCACCTGGGCACTGAGACATTCCGGTCAGAACTTTGTGATACGCTGCCACTTCGATTGCATGAGGTTTTTATTCCCATGTATTCAAAGCGTAATTGCAAAACCACTCTACAATCCGTCTGACCATTTCTGCTTCAGTGTTCAGCCTTGGGCGAACCACAGAAGCTGCGCATTATATACGGAAAAATTAGCTTTGGCAAAACGATCGAATAACGAATCGAACAACAACAGATCCACTCCGTTGCCGGAAGCGCCGCCAGACTTCGACCCCGATGTTCCGTCCCGTGAAGCCATCCTGAAAGCGCTGCGATCCGCGGGGGCGCCGTTGTCCCCGGTGGAACTGGCCGAGCGCATGGGCGTGGAGCGTCCCGCGACGATGGTGGGATTCGAACGCCGCCTGGGCGCGATGGAGCGCGATGGCCAATTGATGCCCAACCGCAAAGGCGTGCTGCTGCTGGCCACCAAGCTGGATTTCGTGGCCGGCAAGGTGCTGGGCCATCGCGATGGCTTCGGCTTCCTGTTGCGCGATGACGGCGGTCCGGACCTGTTCCTGTCGCCGCGCGAAATGCTCAAGGTGCTGCATGGCGACCGCGTGCTGGTCAAGCCGACGGGCGAATACCGCGGCAAGCCGGAAGGCACCATCGTCGAAGTCATCGAGCGCCGCACCAACAAGTTGGTGGGCCGCTTCCTGCACGAGCATGGCCTGTCCATCGTGGTGCCGGAAGACCAGCGCATCAAGCACGACATCCTGATTCCGCCCAGCGACACCAACGGCGCCCAGCACGGGCAGGTGGTGGCGGTCGAGATCATGGCGCAGCCCACCCGTCACACGCAGCCGCTGGGCCGCGTGGCCGAGGTGCTGGGCGAGATCGACGATCCGGGCATGGAAATCGAGATCGCGGTGCGCAAGTTCGACGTGCCCGTCGAGTTCTCCGAGGGCGCCCGCAAGCAGGCCGCCCGCCTGCCCGACGTCGTCCGCAAGGGCGACCTGAAAGACCGCGTCGACCTGCGCGACGTGCCGCTGATCACCATCGACGGCGAAGACGCGCGCGACTTCGACGACGCCGTCTATTGCGAGGCGGTCGAGCTGGGCACGGGCCAGCGCAAGCGTCCGGGCTGGCGCCTGCTGGTGGCCATCGCCGACGTCAGCCACTACGTGCGTCCCGGCGACGCGCTGGACGAAGACGCGCTCGAGCGCGGCACCAGCGTGTACTTCCCGCGCCGTGTCATCCCGATGCTGCCCGAGTCGCTGTCCAACGGCCTGTGTTCGCTGAACCCGGACGTCGACCGCCTGGTGCTGGTCTGCGACATGGTGATCCCGGCCTCGGGCGCCAAGGCCGGCACGGTCTCGGCCTACCAGTTCTACAACGCGGTGATGCACTCTCATGCCCGCACCACCTATACCAATATCTGGGCGGCGCTGCAGCAGCCCGGCGGCCCGGCGGCCCATGCCATGCGCGCCGTCATGCCGCAGGTGCAGAGCCTGTACGAGCTGTTCCATCTGCTGTCGCAGAGCCGCAAGAAGCGCGGCGCGATCGATTTCGACACGGTCGAGACCAAGATCGTCTGCAACGAGCTCGGCCGCATCGAGCAGATCGTGCCGTCGGTGCGCAACGATGCCCACAAGCTGATCGAAGAATGCATGCTGGCCGCCAACACCTGCGCGGCCGACTTCATGACGCGCAGCAAGCATCCCGGCCTGTACCGCATCCACGAAGGCCCGACGCCCGAGCGCCTGCAGTCGCTGCGCGAATTCCTGCGCACCATGGGTCTGTCGCTGGGCGGGGGCGAGACGCCCACGGCCAAGGACTACGGCGACTTCCTCGACTCCGTGCGCGGCCGTCCCGACTACCAGCTGCTGCAGACCATGTGCCTGCGCTCGATGCAGCAGGCCATCTACAGCCCGGACAACATGGGCCACTTCGGCCTGGCTTATCCTGGCTACAGCCATTTCACCTCGCCGATCCGGCGCTATCCCGACCTGCTCACGCACCGCGTCATCAAGGCCTTGCTGGCCGGCCAGCGCTACGTGCCCAGCCTGGACGACCAGCCGGTCGTCATCGGCCGCACCCAGCGCGAGCACGAGCACGCCATCTGGGAAAAGATGGGCCTGGTGCTGTCGGCCAGCGAACGCCGCGCCGACGAAGCCTCGCGCGACGTCGAGGCCTGGCTCAAGTGCTGGTTCGTCAAGGAACGCGTGGGCGAGGACTTCAGCGGCACCGTCACCGGCGTCGCCAGCTTCGGCATCTTCGTCACGCTGGATACGCTGCACGTCGAAGGGCTGGTGCACGTGTCCGAGCTGGGCGGCGAGTACTTCCAGTTCAACGACGCGCTGCACGAGCTGCGCGGCGAACGCACCGGCATGCGCTACCGCCTGACCGACAAGGTCCAGGTGCAGGTGTCGCGGGTGGACCTGGAGGCGCGCCGCATCGAGTTCCGCCTGGTGCAGGGCACCAGCTTCGACGCCTTGCGCAAGGCGGCCGCGCGCGGTCCGGACGAAGGTCCGCGCCGCGTCAAGAAGGCCGCGGCGCCCAAGCCGGCCGCGCTCAAGGGGCAGACCGCCAAGGAGCGGCGCGCCGAAGCCAAGAAGGCCGGCAAGCCGCTCAAGACCCCGCAACGCGCCGCGCCGGCCAAGAAGGCGGTGCGCAAGCGTCACTGACGGGCGGATGGCCCATAAGGGGTAACATTGCGGCTATGGCCGGCTGCGTCCGGCGGCCCGCTCCACTCTGGGGCGGGCATCCGTTTTTCTAAAGGTATTTGCATTTATGGCGTCGACCCAAGTCCTTGCCGGGTTTCACGCGGTTGTCGCGCGGCTGCGCCACGCGCCCGACTCGATCAAGGAAATCTACGTAGAAGCGTCGCGTCGCGACAAGCGCATGCAGACGTTCATCGAGCAGGTTGAAAAGGCGGGCTGCCGCCTGCATCCGGTCGCCATGGAGCGTCTCGATGGCCTGGCGCGCGGCACCCGCCACCAGGGCGTGGTGGCGCTGGCCGAGGAACGCCAGCTGGCGGTGGACGTGGACGAAGTGCTCGACGTGATCGAGGGCCCGCCGCTGCTGCTGATCCTGGACGGCGTGACCGATCCGCACAACCTGGGCGCCTGCCTGCGCACGGCCGATGCCGCCGGCGTGCATGCCGTGATCGCGCCGCGCGACCGCGCGGTCGGGCTCAACAGCACCGTGCAGCGCGTGGCCTGCGGCGCGGCCGACACCGTGCCGTACCTGATGGTCACCAACCTGGCGCGCACCATGCGCGGCCTGAAGGACCGCGGCGTGTGGCTGGTGGGCACAGACGACCAGGCGACCGACAGCATGCACCAGATCGACGCGCGCCAGCCGATGGCCTGGGTCATGGGCGCCGAAGGCGAGGGCATGCGCCGCCTGACGCGCGAAACCTGCGATCAGCTCGTGAACATCCCCATGCTGGGATCGGTCGAGAGCCTGAACGTCAGCGTGGCCAGCGCCGTCTGCCTGTACGAAACCGTGCGCCAGCGTCGCGCCTGAGAACCGTCTTTCCCATCGCTATCTTCCTTCCCGCGTAGCCCATCATGCACCAGAACGGCTTTACCACCACGATCCTCCATTCCGACCGCCAGCAATCCGTCGAGCACGGAGCGGTGCACAAGCCGATGCATCCGTCGTCGGAATTCGCGTACGCCGATGCGCGCGAGCTGGCCGCGGTGTTCCAGGGCAAGCCGGGCTTCACCTACGCTCGCCAGGGCACGCCGACCACCACGGCGCTGGAAGCGAAGATCAATCACATGGAAGCCGGCAAGGGCACGGTGAGCTTCGCCACCGGCATGGCCGCGCTGTCCGCCATCTTCACCACGCTGCTGCGCCGCGGCGACCACCTGGTGTCGAGCCAGTACGTGTTCGGCAACACCAACAGCCTGCTGGGCACGCTGCTGGAGCTGGGCGTGGAGATCACCTTCGTCGATGCGACCGACTCGGCGCAGGTGCGCGCGGCGATCCAGCCGAACACGCGCATGGTGTTCACGGAGACCATCGCCAACCCCGGCACCCAGGTCGCCGACCTGGCGGTCATCGGCGAGATCTGCCGCGAGAAGGGGCTGGTCTACGTGGTCGACAACACGCTGACCTCGCCGTGGATGTTCCGTCCGTCGACGGTGGGCGCGTCGCTGGTGATGAACTCGCTGTCGAAGTACATCGGCGGCCACGGCAACGCCCTGGGCGGCGCGGTCACCGACACCGGCCTGTTCGACTGGGCCGACTATTCGAACATCTACGACGCCTACCGCAAGGGCCCGTCCACCGGCTGGGGCCTGACCCAGATCAAGAAGAAGGGCCTGCGCGACATGGGCGGCACGCTCGCGGCCGAACCCGCGCACCGCATCGCGGTCGGCGCCGAGACGCTGGCGCTGCGCATGGCCAAGCATTGCTCCAACGCGCTGGCGCTGGCGCGCTTCCTGGAAGAGCATCGCGGCGTAGCCAAGGTGCATTACCCCGGCCTGGCCAGCCATCCGCAGCACGCGCGCGCCACGGCGCTGTTCGGCGCGCGCTTCGGCGGCCTGCTGGGCGTTGAGCTCGCCGACGGCGTGGACTGCTTCGATTTCCTGAACCGCCTGCGCATCGTGCTGATGGCCACGCATCTGGGTGACACGCGCAGCCTGGCGTTGCCCGCCGCGCACACCATCTATTACGAGATGGGCGCCGAGCGCCGCCAGCAGATGGGCATCGCCGACAGCCTGATCCGCGTGTCGGTGGGCATCGAAGACGAGACCGATCTGCTATTTGACTTCGATCAGGCGCTCAACGGCTGCCTGCAGGGATAATTCTCGGGGGCGCCGGCGCGGCAGGCGCCGGCCGCAACCTGGGCACGAATCCATGCTGATACAGATCGCCGAAGTTTTCACTCCCGACGAAGCGGCGGCCATCCGCCATCGCCTCGATACCGCAGACTGGGTCGACGGCAAGGTCACGGCGGGCTTCCAATCCGCCGAGGTCAAGCACAACCGCCAACTGCCCGAACAGCATCCGCTGGCGCAGGAACTGGGCAACCTGATCCTGCAGCGCCTGGCGGGCAACAACCTGTTCATGTCGGCGGCGCTGCCGCGCAAGATCTTTCCGCCGCTGTTCAACCGCTACGAAGGCGGCGAGGCCTTTGGCTACCACGTCGACAACGCCGTGCGCGGCATCACCGGCACTGCCGAGCGGGTGCGCACCGACCTGTCGGCCACGCTGTTCTTCTCCGATCCCGATTCCTACGATGGTGGCGAACTCGTCATCGACGACACCTACGGTCCGCGCACGGTGAAGCTGCCCGCCGGCCACATGGTGCTGTATCCGGGCACCAGCCTGCACAAGGTCAATCCGGTGACGCGCGGCGCGCGCGTGAGCTCGTTCTTCTGGATGCAGAGCCTGGTGCGCGAAGACAGCCAGCGCGCGTTGCTGCTCGACATGGACGTCGCCATCCAGCGTTTGAACCAGGACGCGGCCGGTCATCCATCGATCGTGCAACTCACCGGCATCTATCACAACCTGCTGCGCCGCTGGGCCGATGTGTGAGCGGATTTCAGGGCGTTGCGCCGGTGTCGCGCAAACCCCGAAATGCGCGTTTTTGTTTATTGCGAAAAGGCCTAAAAGCTAGTATTGGTGCGGCTTGTGGTGAGGTTTTCGCTTGATAGCCGCTCTACGCCAAGGCCTAATACATGTCTGCGTCGCTGACGGTTCAAGGGCTCGAAAGCCCTTGAAACCCAGGCGGCGCAGCAGTTTAAAAGTTGTGCTTTGCAGCGCAAGAAAAAGTTTATCCACTAGTCTGTTCGTCGTTTGTCGGGTCTACGCGCAAGTCGTGATGTCCAGCATGACAGCCATGATGAACTGCACTCCCGGCAGACTCCATACCTTGTGAGGGGTACACCTGAATGAACAAAACCGAACTCATCGATCACATTGCCAGCAAGGCCGATATCTCCAAGGCTGCCGCCGGTCGTTCGCTTGACGCCCTGATCGGCGCCGTCAAGACCACCCTGAAGAAGGGCGGTACGGTCACCCTGGTGGGCTTCGGCACGTTTGCCGTGTCGGCTCGCGCTGCTCGCACCGGCCGCAATCCGCGCACGGGCGAAACCATCAAGATCAAGAAGGCCAAGGTGCCGAAGTTCCGTCCGGGCAAGGCCCTGAAGGACGCCGTCAACTAATTGACGACAAGGCGGTTGCCGAGGGCACGGCCCCGGTAATTTGCCGACACATACGCGGTCCGGTATACTCCGGCCCGCGTATTGCTTTTGAGTACCCCGGCTGGCGTTTCATACATCGTTTTTTCGATGGATCCGCGACCAAGACGGGTGCTTAGCTCAGTTGGTAGAGCGGCGCCCTTACAAGGCGTAGGTCACAGGTTCGACCCCTGTAGCACCCACCATCAAAAGCGACAATGCAAGCGAAAAAACAAGCGGTCAGGAATCTCCTGGGCGCTTTTTTTTCGTCCGTCGGTCTCGTGATGATTGGCTTGCTGGGAGTCCGAGATATTGCGGAGCGTGCCAGCCTCAAGGTGGCATACGCCTGCACTCGCGTCAGCGCGTTCGAAATCGGGCACGGATACAGCGCGGGGGCGACGGCGGGTATTTTCCTCATCGGTGTTCGCGTTTCGCCTGCGTTCATATCGTCCCGGCGAGCGCCGCGCCTTGACGCGCGTCAGGGTGTTACGCTGTTGCAGGCGAAATATGGCGTGCGAATCATTCGCATTTAAGCTATGATGTTTGGCTTGTACCGGTCAGCCGGCGCTGCTTGTCGCGCGCCTTTTTTTCTGGCTGGCCAGATAAGTTAATGCACCCTGGCTGATTCATGCCTAGCTTTCAACGTGGTTTGAACTCTTCACCGCCGTCTTCAATTGGTATACGCCTAGGCGCCGGCCTGGCGGTCGTTGCGCTACATGCCGCAGTGGTCTACGCCATTTACCTGGCGCCCGAGAATCGTCCCGAACTGGAGGAGCCCGAGGCCATCATGGTGAGTGTGGTGGACGCGCCCATTCCGCAGGTCGCCAAAGCCGATCCCACACCGGAGGTGCCGCAACCGGTGACGGAAACGCCGCCCGAGCCGCAACCCGAGATCGAGCCGGACCCCGAGCCCGAACCCGAGGTCAAGCCCGAGCCGGAACCCGAACCGGAACCGGTCGTCGAGAAGCCGCCGATGCCGGCGCCCAAGCCCAAACCCAAACCGAAACCCAAGCCGCAGCCCAAGCAGGAAGTCAAGCCCGAGCCCAAGCAGGAAACGCCGCCGGTCGAGACGCCGCCCGCCGGCGCGGCCGAAGGCGCGAAGACCACGCAGGCGCCGCGGCAGGGGCCGCCACCCGACCAGATCCTGCAGGAATCGCAGATCGAGTTCCTGGGGGCGCGGCCGATGCCCAACTACCCGATGGCCTCGCGCCGCATGCGGGAAGAGGGCCGGGTGGTGGTGCTGGTTGAAATCAATCCGCAGGGACTGGTCGAGCGGGCAACCATCGACGCGTCCTCGGGATTCCCCAGGCTGGACGAATCGGCGCTCACCGCCGCTCGCAAGGCCCGCATGAAACCCTATACCCGCAATGGCGTGGCCTATCCCGCCAAAGCAAAAATTCCGTTCGATTTCGTAATGAGGAACTGAGATGTCCAACGCAATGCATAGCGCCACCCTGGTGGCGCAGGCGGCCACCAGCCCGGCAGCGGCGCCGGCCGCCGCGGCTCCGGCAGCCGCCGCCGCCGCGCCCGCCGCCCAGCAGGCCGCGGCCACGGCCGGCGGCATCGCCCAGCAAGCCGCTGGCGCCGTCCAGCAATCCGCGGACGCGCTGCACAGCGCCGCCGCCGCGCTGCCCGCGATGGCGCCGGCGCCCGCGCCCGTCCCCGACATGGGCTTCATGCACTTCGTGGCGCAGAGCGACTTCGTCGGCAAGACGCTGTTCATCATCCTGATCCTGATGTCTCTGGTGACCTGGTACCTGATCCTGGTCAAGGTCGGCAGCAACATCAGCATGCGCCGCCGCTCGGCCGACTTCCTGAACAAGTTCTGGAACGCGAGCTCGCTGGAGCAGGTCGAGCACGAGATCACCACGCACGGCGCGCGCGATCCGTTCTCGCACCTGGCCAGCCACGCCATGCACGCCCAGGCGCACCACAACAAGTTCGGCGCCACCAAGCTGGAAGAGGCGGGCTCGAACAGCGATTTCGTCACGCGCACCATGCGCAAGGTGATCGACGAGGAAACCGCCAAGCTGGAAAACGGCCTGACGGTGCTGGCCTCGGTCGGTTCGACGGCGCCGTTCGTCGGCCTGTTCGGCACGGTGTGGGGCGTGTACCATGCCCTGGTCGGCATCGGCCTGTCCGATGGCGTCACCATCAACCGCATCGCCGGTCCGGTGGGCGAGGCCCTGATCATGACCGGCCTGGGCCTGGCGGTCGCCATCCCGGCGGTGCTGGCCTACAACACCTTCGTGCGCAACAATCGCGTCTACCTGTCGCGCCTGGACGCCTTCGCGCATGACCTGTTCGCCTTCCTGACGACCGGCCAGCAAGTGGCGCTGTCGGACAGCAAGGTGCGCGCCCTGCGCCGCCAGCACGGTAACGGCGCCGCGGCCCAACGCGGGAGCGAATAATGGCTTTTGGCAGCTTCGAGGGCAAAGGATCCGGCACCCACACGGTGTCCGAGATCAACATGGTGCCGCTGATCGACGTCATGCTGGTGTTGCTGGTGATCTTCATCATCACGGCGCCGCTCCTGGCGCACTCGATCAAGATCAACATGCCCCAGGTGGCCGCCGAGCAGATCGAGGAAGAACCCAAGACCGTGGACCTGGCCATCGACGCCAGCGGCGCGCTGTTCTGGGACGAGAAGCCGGTCAACATCGATGACCTGCCGAATCGCTTCAAGTCGATCGCCGGCACCAAGCCGCAACCCGAAATCCGCATCCGCGCCGACCAGAACACCCGCTACGAGACGCTGGCCAAGGTCATGGCCTCGGCCCGCCGCTCGGGGATGACGCGCATCGGTTTCGTCACCACGCCGCCCTCGGGCGGGGCAGCGGCAGAGGCCCCGGGCACCCCGGCGCCGTCCGCCCGTTGAACGATTCCCAACAACGGGGCGCATTTCGCGCCCCGTTTTTTCTGGGATCGCGCTAGAATCGCGGCATGCGAGTTCTGGTAATCGAAGACGACACCACCCTGGGCCACGCGCTCCAGGAATTTCTGGCCGACCAAGGTTATGCGGTCGACTGGCTGACCGAGGGCGACCGGGTTCTGGGCGCACTGGCAGGCCAGCCGTATGACCTGATGCTGCTCGACCTCAATCTGCCCGGCATGAGCGGCCTGGACGTGCTGCGCCAGCTGCGGCAGGACGGCAACCAGGTTCCGGTGCTGATCCTGACGGCCCGTGACGGCATCGAGGACCGCGTCGCCGGCCTGGACGCCGGCGCCGACGACTACGTCACCAAGCCTTTCGAACTGCCCGAGCTGGCCGCCCGCGTGCGCGCCTTTGGCCGTCGCCGGGCGGGGCAGGCGCAGCCGCTGATCGAGGTCGGCCCGCTGGTGTTCGACACCGTCGGCCGCGAAGTCCGGGCCAATGGCCAGCGCCTGTCGCTGTCCGTGCGCGAACTGTCCGTGCTGGAAATGCTGATGGCCCGCGTTGGCCGCGTGGTCACCAAGCGCCAGATCGTCAATTCGCTGTCCGCCTGGGACGCCGATTTCAGCGAGAACGCAGTGGAAGTCTATGTGTACCGCCTGCGCAAGCGCCTGGAAGGCACGGGCGCCAGCATCCAGACGGTACGCGGCTTCGGCTACATGCTGGATGTGGAAACGGCCTGACGGCCCGTCTGGCCGCTTGAAGCCGGCTGGCACCGCCAGCCCGCGGCGGCCAAACCCCACGTCCACTTAAGCGAGGGCACCGCGTCATGACGCCAGAACGCACTCCTTCCGCGCCCCAGGCCCCCCGGCCGTTGCTCCCCTCACGTTCGCTCGCGCGGCATCTGGTCATCCGGCTGATGCCGCCGATCCTGTTGCTGGTGCTGCTGGATCTGGCCGCCACCTGGGTCATCACCCACAAGATCGACATGTCGCTGTGGATGCTGGAAGACTTCTTCTGGCTGATGGTGGTGGGGCAGGTGCTGCTGATCGCCCTGTTCACCTGGGTGGTGGTGCAGGGGGTGCGTTCCGGCCTGCGCTCGGTCAACCACCTGTCCGAGGAAATCCGCCAGCGCTCCATCGACGACATGCAGCCGCTGGAAGTGGTGGGCGTGCCGGTCGAGATCGAGCCCCTCGTCACCCATACCAACGATCTGCTGTTGCGGCTCGACGCGTCGCTGGCGGCGCAACGCCGCTTCATCGGCCATGCCGCGCACCAGCTGCGCACGCCCTTGTCCGGCCTGCGGCTGGAGTCCGAACTGATGCTGGCGCGGCCCTTGCCCGACGACGTGCGGGCGCGCGCCGAGCGCATCAAGGCGGTCAGCGACCGCATGATCCGGCTGGGCCAGCAGCTGCTGGTGCTGGCGCGCGCCGACCCCAATGCCCGGCCGCAGGACAGTTTCGTGCGCATCGACCTGTGCGAATGGGTGCGGGCGCATGGCGCGGAGTGGTTCCCGCGGGTACGCGAGGCGCGCTACGAACTGGACCTTGTGGCGCCGGACGCGCCGATCTGGATCGACGCCGATCCGCTGTTGCTGGCCGAACTGCTGGGCAACCTGATCGACAACGCGCTGCGCTATGGCAATGACACCGGCACGATCACCCTGATCGTCGGCGCCAATCCGCCGTCGCTGACGGTGGAGGATGATGGCCCGGGCATTCCCCCGGAAGAGCGCGACCGCGTGTTCGAGGCGTTCTACCGTTCGCCGTCGGCCACCGCCGGCGGCTCGGGCCTGGGACTGGCGATAGTGCGCGAGATCGCGCACGCGCATGGCGCCTGGTGGAAGCTCACCAGCCGCCCCGATTTTTCCGGAACGCGGCTTTCCGTCGTGTTCCCCGGCCCCCGCAAGGGGGCGCAACTCACTCGGCAAGAACCCACATCATGAGCCAGGGCTCGGTCAGCGTACCTTCTTCGACTACCGGCGCGGCTCCTGCCGGCCACGTGCCGTCCTCGCGCGCCGCCCTCGTCCTGGGGGCGCTGGGCGTGGTGTACGGCGACATCGGCACCAGCCCCCTGTACACGCTGCGGGCCTGCCTGACGGGGCTGAGCGTGCACACCGACCTGGAGCCGGCCCACCTGCTGGGCGTGCTGTCCATCCTGTTCTGGATGTTGATGGTGGTGGTGTCGCTGAAGTATGTGACGCTGATCCTGCGTGCCGACAACCGTGGCGAGGGCGGCACGCTGGCGCTGCTGGAGCTGGCGGTGCGCAACCGCGACGGCAAGCTGCGCTGGATCCTGATCGTGCTGGGCATCTTCGGCGCGGCGCTGTTCTATGGCGACAGCATGATCACGCCGGCGATTTCGGTGCTGTCGGCGCTGGAAGGGATCGGCATCGTCTCGCACACGCTGGATGCGTGGGTGGTGCCGCTGGCGCTGGTGGTGCTGGTGGGGCTGTTCGCGATCCAGTCGCATGGCACGGGCGCCATGGGCAAGCTGTTCGGGCCGGTGATGCTGCTGTGGTTCGGCACGCTGGCGGCGCTGGGCGGCTGGCAGATCTGGCAGACGCCCGAGGTGCTGGCCGCGCTCAATCCGATGTGGGGCCTGCGGTTCATCGTCGAGTTCCCGTGGATCAGTTTCGTGCTGCTGGGCGCGGTGGTGCTGGCGCTGACCGGCGCCGAGGCGCTGTACGCCGACATGGGCCACTTCGGCCGGCCGGCGATCCGCAGCGCCTGGTTCAGCATGGTGCTGCCGGCATTGACGCTGTGCTATTTCGGCCAGGGCGCGCTGCTGCTGCGTGACCCCAGCGCGATCCGCAATCCGTTCTTCATGATGGCGCCGGAGTGGGGCCTGGCGCCGCTGGTGGCGCTGGCGACGGTGGCCACCATCGTGGCCTCGCAGGCGGTGATCTCGGGCGCCTACTCGGTGACGCGCCAGGCGGTGCAGCTGGGCTTCTGGCCGCGCATGCAGATCCTGCACACCTCGGCGGTGGAGAAGGGCCAGATCTACCTGCCGCAGGTCAACGCGCTGCTGCTGTGCGCGGTGCTGGTGCTGGTGCTGTTGTTCCGCAACTCCGACAACCTGGCGGCGGCCTATGGCTTCGCGGTGACGGGGACGATGCTGACGACGTCGGTGCTGGCGTTCGCTGTGCTGCCACGCGGCACCACGGGCGCCAAGCGCATGCTGTGGTTCGTGGTGCTGGGCCTGCTGCTGCTGTTCGACGTGCTGCTGTTCTCGGCCAATGTGTTCAAGATCCACGAGGGCGGCTGGCTGCCGCTGGTGGTGGCGATCGTGGTGTTCACGCTGATGATGACGTGGCGCCGCGGCCGCCGGCTGCTGTCGGACATGCAGCAGCGTGATCGCCAGCCACTCAAGGAATTCATGGAGCAGCTCGAGGCCTATCCGCCGTCGCGGGTGCCGGGCACGGCGATCTTCATGACGATGAATTCGGGCAATGTGCCGCCGGCGCTGCTGCATAACCTCAAGCACAACAAGGTGCTGCATGACCACGTGCTGTTCCTGACGATCCGGGTGGCCGACGTGCCATACGTGTCGGCGGAGGAGCGCTTCTCTGTGACCAAGATGAGCGCGTCGAGCTGGGCGGCGACGATCAATTACGGCTTCAAGGAAGATCCGGATGTGCCGGAGGCGCTGCGGCTGGTGGCCGAGGCGTATCCGGAGCTGGATCTGGAGCCGATGCGGACGTCTTACTTCCTGTCGCGGCAGACGGTGGTGGCGGCCAGGAAGCCGGCGCTGTGGCGCTGGCGGCGGGCGGTGTTTTCGTTCATGGCGCGTAATTCGACGCGGAGTACGAAGTTTTTCAAGATTCCGGCGAATCGGGTGGTGGAGATGGGGATGCAGGTGGAGTTGTAGGCCTTTGTTGGCCTGGGGCGGTTGTTGTTTGAGTTCTTGAGACGCCCGGCGGCGGGGCGCTACGGGGTGCGCGGGGCTACGATTGCGGTCCGGAGCCTTCGCTCCGGACTGCCCCATCCTCATCCTCGTTGCCGCCTGCGGCGGCTGCCTTCGGATTCCGTCGGGCGCATCTACACGCCCCGCGCACCCCGCAGCGCCCCGCCACCGGGCTCGAGCTGGTAACTTGGCGGCTGCTGGGGCGGGTGGTTTTCTTGGCGTGCTTGCCTACAGTTTGTTGGCGGGGACGAGTATCTTGTGGGTCATGCGCAAAAAAAAGCCCCTCGGTGTGCGAGGGGCTTTTTGTTGGGCGGGAAGAATTACTTCTTCTTGGCCTCGTCCTTCAGTTGCGGCAGCGAGGTGCCGGAGGCGGAGAGCAGGCCGGTTTGCGTGTAGGTGAACAGCTTGGCGCGGGTGTCGACGATGTCGAGGTTGCGCATGGTCAGCTGGCCGATGCGGTCGGCGGGGGTGAAGGGGGCGTTCTCGACCTTTTCCATCGACAGGCGCTCGGGCGCGTAGGTCAGGTTGGGCGATTCGGTGTTGAGCAGCGAGTAGTCGTTGCCGCGGCGCAGTTCGATGGTGACTTCGCCGGTGATGGCGCGGGCGACCCAGCGCTGGGCGGTTTCGCGCAGCATGATGGCTTGCGGGTCGAACCAGCGGCCCTGGTACAGCAGGCGGCCGAGCTTGCGGCCGCTTTCGCGGTACTGCTCGATGGTGTCTTCGTTGTGGATGCCGGTGACCAGGCGTTCGTAGGCGATGAACAGCAGGGCCAGGCCCGGGGCTTCGTAGATGCCGCGGCTCTTGGCTTCGATGATGCGGTTTTCGATCTGGTCGCTCATGCCCAGGCCGTGGCGGCCGCCGATGCGGTTGGCTTCGAGCATCAGTTCGACCGGGTCGCTGTATTCCACGCCGTTCAGGGCGACCGGCTGGCCTTCCTCGAAGCGGACGGTGACTTCCTCGGCCTTGACGGCGACGTCGTCACGCCAGAACGCCACGCCCATGATGGGCTTGACGATGCGGATGCCGGAGTTCAGGTGTTCCAGGTCCTTGGCTTCGTGGGTGGCGCCGAGCAGGTTGGAGTCGGTGGAGTAGGCCTTTTCCGCGGACATCTTGTAGTCGAAGCCGGCCTGGCGCATGTACTCGGACATTTCCGAGCGGCCGCCGAGCTGGTCGATGAACTGCTGGTCGAGCCAGGGCTTGTAGATCTTCAGGTCCGGGTTGGTCAGCAGGCCGTAGCGGTAGAAGCGCTCGATGTCGTTGCCCTTGAAGGTGCTGCCGTCGCCCCAGATGTTGACGTTGTCTTCCTTCATGGCGGCCACGAGCATGGTGCCGGTGACGGCGCGACCGATGGGCGTGGTGTTGAAGTAGGTGATGCCGGCGGTCGAGATGTGGAACGCGCCGGCCTGCAGGGCGGCGATGCCTTCGGCCACGAGCTGCGCGCGGCAGTCGATCAGGCGGGCGTTCTCGGCGCCGTAGGCCAGGGCCTTGCGCGGGATCTCGTCGTAGTCGGATTCGTCGGGCTGGCCCAGGTTCGCGGTGTAGGCGTAGGGGATGGCGCCGTTGTTGCGCATCCAGAGCAGCGCGGCGCTGGTGTCGAGGCCGCCGGAAAAGGCGATGCCGACCTTCTGGCCGGTGGGAAGGTTCGGGAGGATAGTGGTCATTGTTTGAGGTGAGACGCCAACGGGACTTTGACAGCAACGAGCCGCCAAACAAGAAATCTGGCGGCCATTTTAACTCTTTTGGGCCGGGTGGCTGCCGGGGTTGGGGCGGCGGGGCGGAAAGCCGGCGGCGGTGCGGGCGGCCGGGCCGGGCAGGGCTACGGGGCGGGCGCGCGGGGAGGAGCGGTCGCCATATTGACGCGGCGGGCCCAGCGGGGGGCCGTGGCCAACCTGTCCGAATTGTCAGGGAGCGGACAGCGTGCGGTCCCGCAGGGCTTTCTACAGTGGGAGCCGTACAGACTGTCAGCCGCGCGGGCGGCTCCGAAAAATGAACACAGGCAAGCGCAGGGCGTCGCGGTGGGCGGCGGGGCTGGTGGCGGTGGCCGGCCTGGCCGGCTGTGCCGTCGGGCCCGATTACCAGCGGCCGGCCATGGATCTGCCCTCCGGTTACAAAGAGGCGGGGCCCTGGAAGACGGCGCAGCCGGGCGTGATCGACGGTTCGCAGCCGTGGTGGGAGGCCTATGGTGATCCGACCCTGAATGGCCTGATCGTGGCCGCCAACGGCGCCAACCAGACCATCCAGCAGGCCCAGGCGCAATACCGCCAGGCGCGCGCGGCGGCCGACGCGGCCCGCGCCGGGTTCTGGCCCACGGTCGGCGCCAATGTGTCGGCGCAGCGCGCGCGGGCCAAGGGCAGCGCGGGGATCGCGGTCTCCAACAGCTACGCGGCCGCGATCGACGTGTCGTGGGAGCCGGACCTGTGGGGCGCGGTGCGCCGCCAGGTCGAGTCCAGCGACGCGTCGACCCAGGCCAGCGAGGCCAGCCTGGCGGCGGCCCGCCTCAGCATCCAGGCGGCGCTGGCGCAGGATTACCTGCAATTGCGCGCGGTGGACCGGGAAAAGGACCTGTATGCCCGCACCCTGCAGGCCTATCAACGCACGCTCAAGTTGACCCAGAGCCAGTACGACGCGGGCGTGGCGCTGCGGTCGGACGTGGCCCAGGCCGAGGCCCAGCTCAGGACCGCGCAGGCCCAGGCGATCGATCTGGATACCTCGCGCAACCAGCTCGAACACGCCATCGCCATCCTGACCGGGCGGGCGCCGGCGCAGTTCAGCCTGGCGCCGCTGGCGGCGGACCAACCCTGGATGTTCCGCGTGCCCGCGGTGCCGACCGGGCTGCCATCCGACCTGCTGGAGCGGCGTCCGGACATCGCGGCGGCCGAACGCCAGGTGGCCTCGGCCAATGCCGCCATCGGCGTGGCGCGCGCCGCCTACTTTCCGTCGCTGGTGCTGTCGGCCGCAGGCGGCTTCGGCGCGGCCAGCTTCGCACAGTGGTTCAACGCGCCGGGCCGGGTCTGGTCGCTGGGGGCGGCGCTGGCCGGGACGATTTTCGACGGCGGCCTGCGGCGGGCGCGCGACGCGCAGGCGGTGGCGGCGTTCGACGCCCGCGCCGCGCAGTACAAGCAGACGGTGCTGGGCGCGTTCCAGGAGGTGGAGGACAACCTGTCCACGCTGCGGGTGCTGGACGACGAAGCGCGGGCGCAGGACCAGGCGGTGGCGGCCTCGCGGCTGAGCGAGCAGCTGGCGCTGGCGCAGTACCGCGCCGGCACCACCACCTTCCTGGCCGTGGCCACGGCGCAGGCCCTGACGCTGTCGAATGAACGCAATGCCGTGCAGTTGCGCGGCCGCCAGATGGTGGCCAGCGTGGCGCTGATCAAGGCCGTGGGCGGCGGCTGGAACGCGTCCGCCCTGGATACGCCGGATGCCCAGGCGCTGGCGGTGGCCGGCGCGGCGCCGGCCGCGCGCAAATCCCCTACCGAGAATGAGTAAGTCCATGGACAAGGCAGTGACGATTTCCCATCCGGGCGCGGGCGGCCGCAAGGCGGCGCTGCTGGTGCTGGCGCTGGCGGCCTGCGGCCTGGCCGCATGGTGGTGGCTGCGCGGCGGCCGCGAGGCGGCGCCGGCGCCAGCGCCGGCCGTGCCGGTGGCGACCGCGCTGGCGCAGCGCCAGGACGTGCCGCGCTATCTGAACGGCGTCGGCACGGTGACCTCGGCGGCGACGGTCACGGTCAAGGCGCGCATCGACGGCCAGCTCGACAGCGTCGGCTTCGTCGAGGGCCAGGACGTGAAGGCCGGCCAGGTGCTGGCCAACATCGACCCGCGCGCCCTGCAGGCGCAACTGGCCCAGGCCCAGGCGCAGCGCGCCAAGGACCAGGCCACGCTGGTCAACGCGCGGCTGGACCTGCAGCGCTACACCCGCCTGCAGCGCGAGGACGCCGCCACCCAGCAGACGCTGGACACGCAGCGCGCGCTGGTGGCGCAGCTGGAGGCGGCGACGCAGACCGACGACGCCCAGATCAGCTACGCCAGGGTGCAGCTGGACTACACCCGCATCGTCGCGCCGATTTCCGGTCGGGTGGGGGCGCGGCTGGTGGACCCGGGCAACATCGTGCACGCGGCCGACGCCAACGGCCTGGTGGTGATCAACCAGATCGATCCGATCACGGTGCTGTTCTCGCTGCCGGAAGAGTCGGTGCCGGCGATCAACGCGGCCATGGACAAGGGCCAGGCGCTGACCGTGGTGGCCTATGCGCGCGGTGGCAACGAGCCGCTGGAGCAGGGCCAGCTGGTGCTGCTGAACAACCAGATCGACACCACCACCGGCACGGTGCAGCTCAAGGGCCGCTTCGACAATCCGCGCCATCGCCTCTGGCCCGGGCAGTATGTCAATGCGCGGCTGGTGCTGGACCCGCATGAAAGCGTGGTGACGGTGCCGGCGGCCGCGGTCCAGCGCGGCCAGGCGGATACCTTCGTGTACGTGGTGGACGGCGCCGGCGTGGCGCAGCCGCGGCCGGTCAGGGTGGAACGCATGCAGGACGGCCTGGCCGTGATCCAGCAGGGACTGGACGCCGGCCAGCGCGTGGTGGTGGACGGCCAGTACAAGCTCAAGCCCGGCAGCAAGGTGCGTGAGCTGGCCGCGGCGGCGGGAGGCAGCCAGTGAGCATTTCAGCGAATTTCATCAAGCGTCCCATCGGCACCTCGCTGCTGGCGCTGGCGATCCTGCTGGTCGGCATCGCGGCCTGGCCGCTGCTGCCGGTGGCGCCGTTGCCGCAGGTCGACTTTCCCACCATCCAGGTGCAGGCCAGCCTGCCCGGCGGCAGTCCCGAGACCATGGCGTCCAACGTGGCGCAGCCGCTGGAGCGGCAGTTCTCGCTGATCGCCGGCCTGTCGCAGATGACCTCGGTCAGCGCCATCGGCCTGACCCAGATCACGCTGCAGTTCGACCTGAACCGCAGCATCGACTCGGCGGCGGTGGACGTGCAGGCCGCGATCAACGCCGCCACCGGCCAGCTGCCGAACAACCTGCCGAACCCGCCAACCTTCCGCAAGGTCAATCCGGCCGACGCGCCGATCATGGTGATGGCGGTGCAGTCGGACACGCTGCCGCTGATCCAGGTCAATGACTACGCCGACAACATCCTGGCGCAGCAGATCTCGCAGATCTCGGGCGTGGGGCTCGTCAACATCGGCGGCCAGCAGAAGCCGGCCGTGCGCATCCAGGTGGACCCGGGCAAGCTGGCGGCGCTGGGCCTGAGCCTGGAGGACATCCGCGGCGTCATCGCCACCACCACCGTCAACCAGCCCAAGGGCACGATCGACGGGCCGCGCCAGAGCTTCACCACCTACACCAACGACCAGCTGCTGTCGGCGGCGCAATGGAACGACATGGTGCTGGCGTACCGCAACGGCGCGCCGATCCGGGTGCGCGACGTGGGCGTGGCGGTGGACGGGCCGGAGAACACCAAGCTGGCCGGCTGGGCCTATGCCGGGCCGGCCTCGCCGCCAGACAACACCATCACCAACGGCCGCTCGATCGTGCTGCAGATCAGCAAGCAGCCGGGCGCCAACGTGATCGACACGGTGGACCGGATCCGCGCGGCGCTGCCGCGGCTGGAGGCGTCGATTCCGCCGTCGGTGCACGTGAACACCATCATCGACCGCACCCAGACCATCCGCGCCTCGGTGCAGGACGTGGAGTTCACACTGACGCTGACCATCATCCTGGTGGTGCTGGTGATCTTCCTGTTCCTGCGCAACGTGGCGGCGACGCTGATTCCGTGCGTGACGGTGCCGCTGGCGCTGATGGGCACGGCCGCCATCATGTACGTGGTCGGGTTCAGCCTGGACAACCTGTCGCTGATGGCGCTGACGATCGCGGTGGGCTTCGTGGTGGACGACGCCATCGTGATGCTGGAGAACATCTACCGCCACGTCGAGGCGGGCATGTCGCCGATGGAGGCGGCCTACAAGGGCGCGGGCGAGATCGGCTTCACCATCGTCTCGATCTCGGTGTCGCTGGTGGCGGTGTTCATTCCGCTGCTGCTGATGGGCGGCATCGTCGGCCGGCTGTTCCGCGAGTTCGCGGTGACGGTGACGCTGACCATCGTGGTGTCGGTGCTGGTGTCGCTGACGCTGACGCCGATGCTGTGCTCGCGCTACCTGAAGAACCACCACGGCGACCGCCACGGCCGCCTGTACCTGCTGTTCGAGCGCGGCTTCGATGCCATGCTGCATGGCTATGAGCGCGGCCTGAAGCTGGTGCTGCGGCATCCGTTCGCCACGCTGTGCTCGTTCCTGGCGACGGTGGCATGCACGGTGGCGCTGTTCGTGATGATCCCGAAGGGGTTTTTCCCGCAACAGGATACCGGTTTCATCTTCGGCTTCGCCGAATCGGCCCAGGATTCGTCGTTCTCGCTGATGAACCAGCGCATGATCCAGATGGCCGACGTGATCCGGCAGGATCCGGACATCGCCAGCTTCGGTTTCAACGGCAGCCAAAGCACCTACAACACCGGCAACTTCTACATCGGCCTGAAGCCGAAGGACGAGGGCCGCACGGCCTCGGCCGACGAGGTCATCGCGCGGCTGCGGCCGCAGCTGGCCAAGCTGGAAGGGGTGACGCTGTTCATGCAGGCGGGTCAGGACATCAACGTCGGCGGGCGGCTGTCGCGCACCCAGTACCAGTACACGCTGACCGATTCGAACCTGGACGAGCTGAACGTGTGGGCGCCGCGCCTGCTGGCCAAGTTCCGCGAGCTGCCGATGCTGACCGACCTGGCGTCCGACCAGCAGAACGCGGCGGCGACCGCGTCCATCACCATCGACCGCGCCCGCGCCTCGTCGTTCGGCATTTCGCCGGCGCTGATCGACGCCACCATCTACGATGCCATCGGCCAGCGCCAGGTGGCGCAGTACTTCACCCAGATCAACAGCTACCACGTGGTGCTGGAGGTGACGCCCAAGCTGCAGCAGGACCCGGACCTGTTCTCCAAGCTCTACCTGACCTCGCCGCTGACCGGCCAGCAGGTGCCGCTGTCGACCTTCATCAAGCTCGACACCAACAAGACCGCCTACCTGTCGATCAGCCACCAGGGCCAGTTCCCGGCGGTGACGATTTCGTTCAACCTGGCGCCGGGGGCGTCGCTCGGGCAGGCGGTGCAGGCGATCCAGCAGGCCCAGGCGCAGATGGGGGCGCCGGCCAGCCTGACGGGGGCGTTCCAGGGCACGGCCAAGGCCTTCGGCGATTCGCTGTCGACCCAGCCTTACCTGATCGCCGCCGCGCTGATCGCGGTGTACATCGTGCTGGGCCTGCTGTACGAGAGCTACATCCATCCGCTGACGATCCTGTCGACGCTGCCGTCGGCCGGGGTGGGGGCGCTGCTGATCCTGATGGTGGGCGGCTACGACCTGAGCGTGATCGCGCTGATCGGCATCATCCTGCTGATCGGCATCGTCAAGAAGAACGGCATCATGATGATCGACTTCGCGCTGACGGCCGAGCGCGAGCACGGCATGTCGCCGTCGGAGGCGATCTACCAGGCCTGCGTGCTGCGCTTCCGGCCGATCATGATGACGACTATGTGCGCGCTGCTCAGCGGCCTGCCGCTGATGCTGAGCCATGGCCAGGGCTCGGAGTTGCGCCGGCCGCTGGGCTATGCGATGGTGGGCGGGCTGATCGTGTCGCAGGCCCTGACGCTGTTCACGACGCCGGTGGTGTACCTGTACCTGGACCGGGCGCACTTCTGGTACATGCGCAAGAAACAGGAGCGCGCCGCCCGCAAGGCGGGGGCGCCTGTGCAGCCCGGAGTTGAGTCAAAATAGGCTTCCTTGATCGTCGACATGCCCTGGCGGGGCTGCCATGAAAATCCTGATAGTCGAAGATGAACTGAAGACGGCGGATTACCTGCGCAAGGGCCTGGGTGAGCAGGGCTGCGCGGTGGATGTCGCCCATAATGGCATCGACGGCCAGCACCTGGCGCTGGAGCATGATTACGACGTGATCGTGCTGGACGCGATGCTGCCGGGCATGGACGGCTTCGCGGTGCTGCGGTCCTTGCGCAGCGTGCGCCAGACGCCGGTCATCATGCTGACCGCGCGCGACGGCGTCGAGGACCGCATCCGCGGCCTGCACGACGGCGCCGACGACTACCTGGTCAAGCCGTTCTCGTTCCTGGAACTGCTGGCGCGGCTGCAGGCGCTGACCCGGCGCGGCCGCGCCCAGGAGCCGGTGCAGTTGCGCATCGGCGACCTGCAGATCGACCTGATCAGCCGCAAGGCGTGGCGCGCCGGCGTCCGGCTGGACCTGACCGCCAAGGAATTCGCGCTGCTGGCGGTCCTGGCGCGGCGCCAGGGCGAGATCCTGTCCAAGACGGCGATCGCCGAACTGGTCTGGGACATGAACTTCGACAGCAACGTCAACGTGGTCGAGGTGGCGATCAAGCGGCTGCGCGGCAAGGTCGACGCGCCGTTCGACCGCAAGCTGCTGCACACCATCCGCGGCATGGGCTACGTGCTGGAATTGCGCGACGACGAGCCGGCGGAATGAAATCCTCGCTCAAGTCCCGGCTGGTGGTGATGTTCGCGGTGGCGGCGGCGGCCACCTTCGCGCTGACCGGGGTGGCGCTGTACGGGGTGCTGGACCGCCAGCTCGACCGTATCCAGCAGGACGCCCTGCGCACCACGGCGCACGAGGTCAGCTATTCGCTCACGCGCAGCGGCGATCCCGAGCGCTGGGGCCGCTTCAAGGCCAAGCTCGATACGCTGACGCCGGCCGACGGCAGCCTGCGCTTCTGGGTGCTGTCGGATGATCCGGCCTATGAATACGGCAAGGGCCTGGCCGACGTCGACCGGCTCGAGCGCCATGCCGATGGCTTCGGCACGATCACGCTGCCGGACCGCGAGAACGAACTGCTGACCATCACCGTGACCGTCGAGGCCTTCCAGCAGCGGCCGCGGGTGCGCCTGATCGTCGGCATGGATTCGGCGCCGTATGCGCATACGCTGCGCTACTTCCTGTGGGCCATGGCCGGGCTGTCGCTGACCGCCATCCTGCTGGTGGGCCTGCTGGGCTTCTGGGTGGCGCGGCTGGGCCTGCGGCCGCTCAACCGGCTGTCGGCCGAGGCCCGGGCGCTGCGCCCCAGCGCGCTGTCGCAGCGCCTGAGCATGGCGGCGCTGCCGGTCGAGCTGGAAGACCTGGCCACGTCCTTCAACGGCGCACTGGCGCGGCTGGAGGGCGCCTACAACCAGCTCGAGGACTTCAACGCCGACGTCGCGCACGAACTGCGCACGCCGCTCACCAACCTGATCGGCCAGACCCAGGTGGCGCTGTCGCGGCCGCGCGGCTCGGGCGAGCTGCGCGAGGTGCTGCAATCGAACCTCGAAGAGCTGGATCGGCTGCGCGCCATGGTCAACGACATGCTGTTCCTGGCGCGCGCCGACCAGGGCGAGGCCGCCACCGGGCGCATCCACGCGGTGCTGGCCGACGAGGTCGGCAAGACGGTGGAGTTCTTCGAGTTCCTGCTGGACGAGGCCGGCATGCGCGTGCGCATCCAGGGCGAGCGGGACGCGGTGGCGCTGATCGATACGGCGCTGTTCCGGCGGGCGGTGACCAACCTGCTGCAGAACGCCATCCAGTATTCATCGGCCGGCGCCGAGATCACGGTGGACATCGTGCGGCGCGACGGGCTGCTGGAGGTGGCCGTCAGCAACCCCGGCCCGCCGATCGCGCCGGAGCACCTGCCGCACCTGTTCCAGCGTTTCTACCGGGTCGACGCCGCGCGCGGCGGCGACGGCGTAGAGCACAGCCATGGCCTGGGCCTGGCTATCGTCAAGGCGGTGGCGGTCATGCATGGCGGCACGGTATCGGCCGCCAGCGGCGGCGGGGTGACGCGGGTGGCGTTCAGTGTCGGCACGGCGGCCGGGTAGCGCGGCCGCCGCGAGTGTTTGGCCGGCGGCGATCAGCGCGCGACGGCGGCCGGCGCGAACAGCGCGGCCAGGTTCAGCTGGCGGATCAGGTCGCCGGTGGCCGCGGCCAGCCGGGTGGCGGGGCGATGGCGGGCGCTGGCCAGCACCAGGTTGTTGGTGATCCGCGGCGACACGATGTCGCTGAGCGACAGCGCATGTTCGGCCGCCGGCCCGCGCGCGGCCGAGCGCGGCAGGATGGCATAGGCGTCGCCCTGGGCCGCCAGTTCCACGATGGTCTGCACCGCGTCCACCTCGGCGGCGACCTGCAGCCGCACGCCCTGCGCGCGGCAGATGCTCTCGACCAGGGTGCGGATGGCGTTGGGCAGGCTGGGCAGCACCAGCGGATAGGCGCCCAGGCCGGCCACGGCCACGCGGGCGGGCAGGGGCGGCTGGTGGTCGGCGGCGGCCACCAGCACCAGGTCTTCGCGGAACAGCGATTCGTAGCCCAGTTGCGGCGACGGCGCGGGGTCGTACAGCAGCGCCAGGTCGACCCGGCCGGCCAGCAGCCATTCGCGCATCTGTGCGCTCAGGCCTTCGGCCACGGCGATCGACGCGTCGGGAAAGCGGCGCCGGAAGGCCTGCACCAGCGGCGGGGTCAGCACCCGGGCGATGCGCGGCGGCAGGCCCACCACGACCTTGCCCGTCGGCGTCTCGCGCAGGGTCTGCAGGTCCTGCTTGGCGCGGTCGGCCAGCGCCAGCAGCGCGCGCGCGTGTTCCAGGAAGCGCAGGCCGGCCTCGGTCGGCTCGGCGCCGCGGCCATTGCGATAGAGCAGGTGCTGGCCCAGTTCCAGCTCCAGCAGCCGTACCTGGCGGCTCAGCGTGGGCTGGGCCACGTCGAGCATTTCGGCGGCGCGCGAGAAGCTGCGCCGCTCGGCGACGCGCACGAAGTATTCGATCTGCTTGAGGTCCATGGGAAGGCGGGCGGCGCGGTGTCCGCTCGGATATCTATATTTTCTATATCTGAAATCAAAGATATAGCATTGTTAAGCGGGGCGCAATCCGCGAGCATGGCGTTTTCCCCGCTGGATCCCGCCGTGCCCGATTGCCGTCCTCCGCTTGCCACGCCCTCCCGTCCCCGCCATGCGCTGCCGGCCGGGGCCTGCGACACGCATTGCCACGTGTTCGGTCCGGCGCAACAGTTTCCCTATGCCGAGGGCCGTTCCTATACGCCGCCCGACGCGCCCTACGCCAAGATGGCGGCGCTGCATGCGCACCTGGGCGTGCAGCGCGCCGTGGTGGTGCAGGCCAACTGCCATGGCAACGACCATGCCGCCCTGCTCGACGCGTTGGCGCAAAGCCATTGCCGCTACCGCGGCGTGGCGCTGCTGGGGGCGGATGCCACCGCCGCCAGCGTGCGGCGTCTGCATGACGGCGGCGTGCGCGGGGCGCGTTTCAACTTCGTGCCGCACCTGGGCGGCGCGCCCGACCCCGCGGTGTTCGACCACGTCATCGGCCTGATCGCGCCGCTGGGCTGGCATGTCTGCGTGCACCTGGACGGCGCCATGCTGCCCGAGCTGCTGCCGCGCCTGCGGGCGCTGCCGGTGCCGTTCGTGGTCGACCACATGGGCCGCATCAAGGCGGCGGACGGGCTGGACGCGCCGGCGTTTCGCGCGTTGCTGGAACTGGAGCGGGTGCCGCAGGCCTGGGTCAAGGTTTCCGGCATCGACCGCATCGCCTCGGGCAAGCGCCCCTTTGCCGAAGGCATCCCGTTCGTGCGCGCCCTGGTGGATGCGCTGCCCGAGCGCACGCTGTGGGGCACCGACTGGCCGCATCCGAACGTCGCGGGCGACATGCCCGACGACGGCGAACTGGCCGACGCTTTTTTCCTGGCCTGCCCGGACGCGGAAACGCGCCGGCAGGTCCTGGTGGACAACCCGGCGCGTCTCTACGGCTTCCTGTAGCCGCGCCATCGCCCGATACCGGGCAACAAGAAGATACGACATCCCGAGGAGACAATCCATGTTCAAGAAAATCGTATTCGCCGGCCTGCTGGGCCTGGCCAGCCTGGCGCCCGCGGCGCATGCCGACGGTCCGGTGCGCCTGATCATCGCTTTCCCGCCGGGCGGCCCGGTGGACCTGGTCGGCCGGGTGCTGGCCGAGCAGCTGGGCAAGGAGCTCAAGCAGTCGGTCATCGTCGAGAACAAGGCGGGCGCCAACGGCAACATCGCCGCGGCCTACGTGGCCAAGGCGCCGGCCGACGGCTCGGTGCTGTTCCTGACCAGCGTCGGCGCGGTATCCATCAGCCCGGCGCTGTACAAGGACCTGCCGTACGACCCGGTGCGCGACTTCGCGCCGGTGTCGCGCGTGGTCAACAACGCCACCGTGTTCGTGGTGAACCCGGCCAACCCGGCCACCGACGCGGCCGACTTCGTCAAGCGCTCGCTGGCGGCGTCGCAGTCCGTGGCGATCGGTTCGTCGGGCATCGGCAGCATCCCGCACCTGACGCTGGAAATGTTCGCCGACGCCAGCAAGGCCAAGGTGCTGCACGTGCCGTACAAGGGCGCCGCGCCAGTCATCAACGACGTGCTGGGCAACCAGGTCAATGGCTTCTTCGGCGACGTGCCGGGCCTGATCGGCCACATCCAGAGCGGCAAGCTCAAGGCGCTGGGCATCGCCGCGCCGACGCGCCATCCGCTGCTGCCGGACGTCAAGACGCTGGCCGAGCAGGGCATCCCGGGCGTCGAATCGAACAACTGGTACGGCATCGTCGCGCCGGCCGCCACGCCGCCGGCCACGGTCGAGAAACTGAACCAGGCCCTGCGCGCCGCGCTGGGCAACGAGGCGGTGCGCGCCAAGCTCGAGAAGTTCGGCGCCCAGGCCGCGCCCAGCTCGCCGCAGGAACTGGCGGCGCTGATCGCCGCCGACCGCGACAAGTGGGGCTCGCTGATCCAGCGCAAGAACATCCGTCCGGAGTGAGCATGAGCGACTGCCGAGTCTCGCCGGTCGTGCCGGGCACGCGCCCGGCCCTGGCCGAAATGGAAGCGCGCATCGCGGCCGCGCGCGGCCGCATCTCGCCGCTGTACCAGGTGCTGCTGAACAGTCCCGCCGTGGTGCAGGGCTGGGAAGCGATGCTGACCGCGATCCGCCTGAACACGTCGCTATCGCCGCGGGTGCGCGAACTGATCATCCTGCGCGTGGCGACGTTGAACAACGCGCCCTACGAGTTCGACGCGCACGTGCCGCACGCGCTGGCCGCGGGCATGCCGCCGGCGGTGGTCGAGCAGTTGCGCGGCGGCCCGCGCGCGGACGCGGTGCAGGGGCTGGAGGCGGGCGAGGCCGACGTGCTGGCCCTGACCGACGCCATGACCCGCGACATCGAGGTGCCGGACGCGCTGTTCGCGCCGCTGCGTTCGCGCTACAACGACCAGGAACTGGTCGAGCTGACCGCGACGGTGGCGGCCTACAACATGGTGTCGCGCTTCCTGGTGGCGTTGCGCGTCGGGCACTGAAAGGAGCTTCGTATGGACAAGACGGTATTGCTGGTGTCGCTGGGCGAGCGTTTCGACGCGGCGCGCGCGGCCGATATGGCGCAACGCCTGACCGAGGGCCTGGACGGCGTGCGGCTGCGCGCCTTCGCCGCGGTCGAGGAAGAGGACACCTACGTGTATGTCGACGGCGATGCCGGCGGCCAGCCGGAGGTTCAGGCGCGCCTGGCGGAACTGTTTCCGGGGGCGCAGGCGCGCGTGCTGCACCTGACCCTGGACCTGGCCGGCGCCTCGGCCGGCCTGGATGCGCCCTGGCACTACATCGTCGAGACCGACGTGCTGCCCGAGGCCGAGGCCGACCTGAACGCCTGGTACGACCAGGAACACCTGCCGGGCCTGGCCTCGGTGCCCGGCACCGTGCGCGCGCAACGCTACGAGTGCCGCGACCAGGGCCCGCGCTACCTGGCCTGCTACGACCTGGAGACGCGCGAGACCTTCGGCAGCCCGCCGTGGCTGGCGGTGCGCGCCACCGACTGGAGCAGCCGGGTGCGGCCGTCGTTCCGCAACACGCGCCGCACCATGTTCCAGAAGATTCTTTGAACCAGGAAGAACGGGGAGACAGCGATGAGCAAGCGATGGGCGAAGGCGGTGTTGTGCGCGGCGTTGAGCGCCCTGGGTGTGGCGATGACGGCGCAGGCCGCGCCGGCTTCGGCCGCCGCGGCGCCGGCCGACAAGGTCGAACGGGTCACGGTGCTGCCGGGCAACGGCGCCCGCATCGAGGTGCTGGTGCAGGGCCAGGGCCCGGCCCTGGTGCTGCTGCCGTCGCGCGGCCGCGGCCAGGAGGATTTCGATGACCTGGCGGCGCGCCTGGCGCAGGCCGGCTACCGCGTGCTGCGGCCCGAGCCGCGCGGCATCGGCGGCAGCAGCGGGCCGATGAAGGGCATCACCCTGCACGACCTGGGCAACGACATGGCGGCGGTGATCCGCGATGTCGCCAGGCAGCCGGTGGTGATGATCGGGCACGCGTTCGGCAACTGGGTGGCGCGCACCACGGGCGTGGACCACCCCGACCTGGTGCGCGGCGTGGTGATCGTGGCGGCCGCGGCCAAGAAGTACCCCGCCGGCCTGAGCGAGCACGTCGATCGCAGCGCCGACCTGTCGCTGCCCGACGCCGAGCGCCTGAAGTCGATCCAGCATGCGTTCTTCGCGCCGGGCCACGACGCGAGCGTCTGGCTCAACGGCTGGTATCCCGAGGTCAGCGAGAGCCAGCGCCTGGCCGGCAAGGCCACGCGCCAGTCGGACTGGTGGTCGGGCGGCAGCAAGCCGCTGCTGGACCTGCAGGCGGGCGCCGACCTGTTCAAGCCCGAATCGACCCGCAACGAGATCCGCGACGAATTCGGCGAGCGCGTGTCGGTGGTGGTGATTCCGGGCGCCGGCCACGCGCTGGTGCCGGAAGCGCCGCAGGCGGTGGCCGATGCCATCGTGCGCTGGGAAAAGTCGCTCAAGCCTTGAGCTTGATCGTCCGCGAGAGAGGTCTGCCTGATACGTCCGCCAGGCAGGTCCGCCCGACGCGTCCGCCTGCGACGGACACAAAAAAAGCAGCCCCGCGGGGCTGCTTTTTCCATGGGCGCGCCGCTTACTTGAGCTGGCCCAGCAGCAGGAACTCCATCAGCGCCTTCTGCACGTGCAGGCGGTTCTCGGCTTCGTCCCAGACCACGCTCTGCGGGCCGTCGATGACTTCGCCGGTGACTTCCTCGCCGCGGTGGGCGGGCAGGCAGTGCATGAACACGGCCTGGGGATCGGCGGCAGCCATCATCTCGGCGTCGACGCACCAGTCGGCGAAGGCGGCGCGGCGTTCTTCGTTCTCGGCCTCGTAGCCCATGCTGGTCCAGACGTCGGTGGTGACCAGGTGCGCGCCCTGGCAGGCCTGCATCGGGTCCTTGAACTGGCGCAGCACCTTGTCGGACGGCGTGCCGATGCGGGCGGCTTCGAGCTCGTAGCCGGCCGGGGTCGACACGTGCAGCGTGAAGCCCAGCATCTCGGCGGCGTGCAGCCAGGTGTAGGCCATGTTGTTGGCGTCACCGACCCAGGCGACCGTCTTGCCGGCGATGGGGCCGCGGTGCTCGATGTAGGTGAAGATGTCGGCCAGGATCTGGCACGGGTGGAATTCGTTGGTCAGGCCGTTGATCACCGGCACGCGCGAGTGCGAGGCGAAGCGCTCGATGCGGGTCTGCTCGAACGTGCGGATCATGACGATGTCGACCATGCGCGAGATGACGCGCGCGGTGTCCTCGATGGGCTCGGAGCGGCCCAGCTGGGAATCATTGGAGGTCAGGTTGATGACCGAGCCGCCCATCTGGTACATGCCGGCCTCGAACGAGACGCGGGTGCGGGTGCTGGCCTTTTCGAACACCATCGCCAGCGTGCGGTCGTGCAGCGGCATGTGGGGTTCGTAGCGCTTGAATTTTTCCTTGATCAGCCGCGCGCGGTCCAGCACGTAGGCGATCTCGGCGGACGAGAAGTCCTTGAACTGCAGAAAGTGCCGCAAGGGGCCGTTTTGAGTCGTGGGAGGAGTCATGGTGATGTCGCAGGTCATTGGGCCCGGACGGGCTCGTGGCCCGGGCGGGAGGTTGATTATGGATGTTCGGCCTGGAACTGTCGAATCAGCGGCACCAGGATGTCGACAATCTGGTCGGCTTCGGCGCGCGACAGGACCAGCGGCGGCAGCAGGCGGATGACGCGGTCGCGGGTGACGTTGATCAGCAGGCCCGCTTCCAGGGCCCGCAGCGCCAGCACGCCACAGGGACGGTTCAGCTCGATGCCCAGCATCAGGCCGCGTCCGCGCACCTCGACCACGCCCGGCGCGCCGGCCAGCTCGGCCGCCAGCCGCGCCTGCAGGTGGCCGCCCACGGTGTGGGCGTTGTCCAGCAGGTTTTCCGATTCCAGCGCGTCCAGCACCGCCAGGCCGGCCGCGCAGACCAGCGGGCCGCCGCCGAAGGTGGTGCCATGGCTGCCGGGGGTGAAGATGCCCGCGGCGGGGCCGGCGGCCAGCATCGCGCCGATCGGCACGCCGCCGGCCAGGCCCTTGGCCAGGGTCATGACGTCCGGCACGATGTCGGCCCACTGGTGGGCGAACCACTTGCCGGTGCGGCCGATGCCCGACTGAACCTCGTCGATCATCAGCAGCCAGCCGCGCTCGGTGCAGAGCTGCCGCACCTCTTGCAGGAAGGCGGCGTCAGAGGGACGGATGCCGCCTTCGCCTTGCAGGGCTTCGAGCAGCACGGCGGCGACGCGCGGCTCGGCGTCGCCGGCGGCGCGGATCGCGGCGGCGTCGTTGTACGGCACCTGGATGAAGCCCGAGGGCAGGGGCTCGAAGCCCTTGCGCGCCTTGTCGCTGCCGGTGGCCGCCAGCGTGGCCAGCGTGCGCCCGTGCCAGGACGAATCCATGGTGATGATGTGGGCGTGGGTGTTGCCGTGCCGGTAGGCGTAGTAGCGCGCCAGCTTGATGGCGGCCTCGTTGGCCTCGGAGCCGCTGTTGTTGAAGACCACGTCGCGCATGCCGGACAGCGCCGCCAGGCGCGTGGCCAGCTCAGTCTGCTGCGGGATTTCGTAGATGTTGGAGGTGTGGATGACGCGGGCGGCCTGCTCGCCGATGGCGGCGACCAGCCGGGGATGGGCATGGCCCAGACAGGAGACGCCGATGCCCGCCAGCGCGTCCAGGTACTTGCGGCCCTGCGCGTCCCACAGCCAGACACCCTGGCCGTGCGTGAACGCGACCGGCAACCGGGCGTAGATATTGGCCAGAGGCGAGGTCATGACGGGTCCTCCTGGGCATTTTTCCCTGGGCGAAGCGCCTTTCGGGACAGGGCAAAGGATCAATCATATACAATTCGCGGCGCGGGGCGCATGTTTGATCACGCCGAAGATCCGGCCCAGTGAAGGGCGTCCCGTAGTGAAGAATCCATGGCAACTCGCGTCAGACAATTCGTAATTCATGGCGTTACCGAAAGCGGTAGCCGATTTCGCCCCAGCGACTGGGCGGAGCGGCTCGCCGGCGTAATGGCACAGTTCCGGCCCGCCGGCTGTGCGGGTAACCACCTCACCTACTCGCCCTACGTGCTCCCCGTCGTGATCGACGGCGTGCGCGGCATCGTGGTCGACCTGCGCTTGCGCGATCTCGAACCGCTGGCGTACAAGTTCGTGGTGGATTTCGCCCGCGACAACCACCTCAAGACGGAAGAACGCGAAATCTAGCCAAGCCGAAACCACAAAGCGCCCGAACCGGGCGCTTTGTCTTTCAGGCTTGTGACAGCGCGCCCCTGCGGCCAGGGGCGGGGCGGCTCCTACCCGCGTGCCGCGCGGGGCGGCGCGCCTGCGCCCCAGCCGCCGGCAGGGGCGACCCCTGCGGCGGCGGGCAGGCGCGCTACTTCGCGTAGACCAGATCGCGCAGCCCGAGCGACAGTCCGGGCCAATACGTGATCACCATCAGGCAAACGATCACCACCCCCACGAACGGGATCAACGGCTTGATCAACCGCTCCAGCGGCAACTTGGCCACCGCGCAAGCGGCAAAAAGATTCACCCCGAACGGCGGCGTGATCATGCCCAGGGCCAGGTTGACCACCATGATGATGCCGAAGTGCACCGGGTCCACCCCGAACTTCAGCGCCACCGGCAGCAGCAGCGGGGCCAGCACCACGATCGAGGCCGAGGTCTCGATGAACATGCCGATCACGAACAGCGCCAGGTTCACGCCCATCAGGAACGAGAACTGGGTGTCGAACAGCTGCGCCAGCCACACGCCCAGCGCGTCGGGGATGCCGGCGCGGTTCAGCAGGAAGCTGAAGACGCCGGCGTTGGCGATCACGAACATGATCACGGCCGTCGACACCACCGACTTGTGCAGCGTGTCCGACAGTTGCTTGAAGCTCAGGCGGCGGTAGACGAACTTGCCCACCACCACCGCGTACATCACCGCCACCACCGAGGCCTCGGTCGGGGTGAAGACGCCGCCGTAGATGCCGCCCAGGATGATGACCGGCATCATCAGCGCCAGCCAGGCGCGCTTGAAGGCCGGCCACAGCGGCAGGCGGCCTTCGCCGTCGCGCTTGCCCAGGTTGTTGCGCTTGGCGTAGAACCAGACGTAGAACATGAGCGCCACGCCGATCAGGATGCCGGGCATCACGCCGGCGATGAACAGCTCGCCGGTGGAGGTGTCGGTGGACACCGCGAACAGGATCATCGGGATCGACGGCGGGATGATCACGCCCAGCTCGGCCGCGCTGGCCTGCAATGACGCGGCGAAGGGCGCGGGATAGCCGTGGCGGATCATGGCCGGGATCAGGATGGCGCCCACCGCGAAGGTGGTGGCGACGCTGGAGCCGGCGACCGCGGCGAAGATCATGCAAGTCAGCACGCAGGTGCAGGCCAGACCGCCCTGGATGCCGCCGACCACGCTCTTGGCGAACTCCACCATGCGTTCTGAGATGCCGCCGGCTTCCATCAGGTTGCCGGCCAGGATGAAGAACGGAATGGCGACCAGCGGGTACTTGTCCAGCGCGGCGAACAACTGCTGGGCCACCACCAGCCAGGGCAGGTTGGCGGCGCCGACCCCCGCCAGGCTGGCCAGCCCGATCGACACGGCGACCGGCACGGACAGCCCGAAGAAAATCAGCATCGAGACAATCATTAATTGGGACATGGCGATATCGGCTGCTTGGATTCGGGGCGGGGGCTCAACCTTGCGCGTCGTTGCGCACGGGGACGTCTTCTTCTTCGCCGGCGCACCAGCGCGCCAGCACGGCGATGGCGGCGAGCGTCGCGCCCACCGGGATCGCCAGGTAGATCCAGGAAATCGAGATGTCCAGGCTGGGCACGTTCTGGAAACGCACGCGGTAGGTCATCTGGCCGCCGATCCAGGCGATGAAGCCGAGAAAGCCGGCGCAGACCAGGCCGATGACGGCTTCCAGGATGCGGCGGCGCATGCCGCCCAGCAGGTTGCGCAGCAGTTCGACGCTGATCATGGCGCCGTGGCGGAAGGCCAGGGCCACGCCCAGCAGCACCGTCCAGATCAGCAGGGCGCGGGTCAGCACCTCGCTCCAGTCGGCGGGCGAATGCAGCACGAAGCGGGCGATGACCTGGTAGAAGGCGGCGGCCGCGGCGGCCACCAGCAGGAGTTGGGCGATGACCGACACCAGTTTGAACAGGACGCGGTCGAAGGCGCAGAGCAGACGCATGAGGATTTCCAGGGGCGGAGAACAGGACGCGCGAGGGCAGGGCGGCGGGCGGAAACCGCTTCCGCCCGCCGCCGGTGGCCGTGCCGGCCTTGCGCTTACTTGGTGTCGCGGATCGACTCGATCAGCTTCTTGTTGAACTTCTTGTAGTACTCGGGGTAGGCCGGCTCGACGGCGGCGGCGAAGGCGGCGCGGTCGACTTCGGAGACCTGCATGCCTTCCTTCTTGAGCTGCTCGACGCCGGTCTTCTCGATGTTGTCGACGTAGGCGCGCATGGCCAGGGCCGATTCCTTGCCGGCCTTGTCGAACTTGGCCTTGTCGTCGGCCGACAGGCCGTCATAGACGTTGGACGACATCAGCACCAGCGCCGGGCCGTAGACGTGGCCGGTCAGCGCCAGGTACTTCTGCATCTGCGACAGCTTGGCCGAGGTGATGACCGACAGCGGGTTTTCCTGGCCGTCGATGGTGCCCTGCTGCAGGGCGGTGGCCACTTCCGGCCAGGCCATCGGGGTCGGCAGGATGCCGATCTGGCGGAAGGCGGTGATGTGGATCGGGTTTTCCGTGGTGCGGATCTTCAGGCCCTTGGCGTCGGCCGGCGTCTTGACCGGGCGCACGTTGTTGGTCAAGTGGCGGAAGCCCTGCTCGCCCCAGGCCAGCGCGATGATGCCGCGGCTGGGGAACTTTGCCAGCATATCCTGTCCGATCTTGCTGTCCAGCACGTTGCGCGCGTGTTGCAGGTCGCGCAGCAGGAAGGGGATGTCGAAGACGCCGGTCTCGGGCACGAAGTTCAGGGTGGCGCCGGTCGAGACGATGGCCAGGTCGATGGTGCCGATCTGCAGGCCTTCGATTACTTCGCGTTCACCGCCCAGCGCGCTGTTGGCGAATTGCTGTACCTTGTACTTGCCGTTGCTGGACGCCTCGATCGACTTGGCCAGGGCGTCGGCGCCGGCGCCGTAGTGCGACGAGGTGGACAGGGCATAGGCCATCTTCAGGGGAGTCTGGGCCGAGGCGGCCAGGGGCGCGGCGACCGCGCAGGCGGCAAGGATCGTGGCCGCGAGCCAGGATTTACGCATTGTCTTCTCCAGGGATTCGGTATTTTTTTGCAGTGGGCGTGCGGCGCCGCAAGGCGCTTCGCGCATGATAGCGGGATTCGGCCCCCATTCCGGCCGTTGGTTAACATTGGCAGATGATGGATTTCCCTGATGTCTCACGGGCCAGGCGCCCCGGCTTTTGGACCACCCTGGCGCTGGGCGCCCGCATGATGATGCGCGACGCCCGCGCCGGCGAGCTGCGGCTGCTGGTGCTGGCCCTGGTGGTGGCGGTGGCCGCCGTCACCAGCGTCGGCTTCCTGGCCGACCGCGTCAGCCGGGCGCTGGAGCGCGACGCCGGGCAGATGCTGGGCGCCGACCTGGTGCTGGACGCCGACGAGCCCGTGCCCGCGGCCTTCCTGGACCAGGCGCGCGAGCGGGGCCTGGAAGTCTCCAGCACCTGGCAGTTCCCGTCCATGGTCAGCGCCGGCGACGGCGCCCAGCTGGCCGCCCTGAAGGCGGTCGAGCCGGGCTACCCGCTGCGCGGCGCCCTGCGGGTGACCGACGCACCCTTCAGCCCCGACGGCGCCACCCGCGACATCCCGCCCGAGGGCGCGGTCTGGGTCGACGGCCAGTTGCTGTCGCTGCTGGGCCTGAAAGTGGGCGACACCCTGAACGTGGGCGACGCCCACCTGCGCATCGACCGGGTCATCACCTATGAGCCGGACCGCGGCATGCAGTTCGTCAACGTCGCGCCGCGGGTGATGCTGCGCGCCAGCGACCTGCCGGCCACCGGGCTGATCGCGCCCGGCAGCCGCATCGGCTACGCCCTGCTGGTGGCCGGCCAGCCGGATGCGGTGGCCAACTATTCGGCCTGGCTCGGCCAGAACCTCAAGCGCGGCCAGAAGGTCGCCACGCTGGAATCGGGCCGGCCCGAAGTGCGCCGCACCCTGGACCGTGCGCAGCGCTTCCTGTCGCTGGTGGCGCTGCTGGCGGTGCTGATCTCGGCGGTGGCGGTGGCGCTGGCGGCCGGCCGCTACATGACGCGGCACCGCGACGGCATCGCCGTGATGCGCTGCCTGGGGGCGGTGCAGTCGCAGGTTTCGCGCATGCTGACCCTGGAATTCGCGCTGGTCGGGCTGTTCGCCTCGGCCGCCGGTTGCCTGCTGGGCTACGCGGTGCACCAGGTGCTGGTGATGCTGCTGGGCACGCTGATCGACACGACCCTGCCCGCGCCCTCGGCCATCCCGGCCCTGCAGGGGCTGCTGACCGGCCTCTTGCTGTTGCTGGGCTTTGCCCTGCCGGCCCTGGCGCAGTTGCGGCACGTGCCGCCGGCGCGGGTGCTGCGGCGCGACGCCGACGTCATCAGCGCCCGCAGCGCGCTCGGCTACGGCGTCGGCGCCGTCGGCTTCGCGCTGCTGATCTGGTGGTTCGCCGGCGATGCCAAACTGGGCGGCGTGGTGGCGGGCGGGTTCCTGGGAGCCTTCGCGTTGTTCGCGCTGGTGGCGTGGCTCTGCATCCTGGGCCTGGCGCGCCTGCGCGGCCTGGCCGCCGGCCTGCCGGCGCTGCGGTTCGCGCTGGCCGGCGTGGTGCGCCGGCGCGCCGCCACCATCACCCAGGTGTGCGCGCTGGCGGTGGGCCTGATGGCCCTGCTGCTGTTGGCGATGACCCGCACCGACCTGATCCAGGGCTGGCAGCGCACGCTGCCGCCGGACGCGCCCAACCGTTTCCTCATCAATGTGCAGCCCGACCAGCGCCAGGCCGTGACCGACGCGCTGACCCGAGAGGGGCTGGGCCAGATCGTGCTGTCGCCGATGGTGCGCGGCCGCCTGATCGCGGTCAACGGCAAGCCGGTGGGGCCGGACGACTACGAGGAGCCGCGCGCCAAGCGCCTGGTGGACCGGGAATTCAACCTGTCCTATGGCGAGCAGATGCCGTCGTCCAATCGCATCGAGGAAGGGCGCTGGCTCAAGCCGGGCTCGGCCGAGGTGTCGCTGGAGTCGGGCCTGGCCAAGACCCTGGGCATCAAGCTGGGCGACAAGATGACCTTCGACGTGGCCGGCCAGCAGTTCGAGGTGGCCGTGTCGAGCACCCGGCGGGTGGATTGGGATACGATGCGCGTCAATTTTTTCGCCATCCTGACGCCTGATACCCTGGCCGACATGCCGCAAAGCTGGATCACATCCTTCTACCTGCCGCCGGAAAAGGCCCAGGTGCTGCCCGCGCTGGTGCGGCAGTTCCCGAACCTGACTGTGTTCGACGTGGGCGCCATCCTGCAACAGTTGCAGTCGGTGCTCAACGAGGTCGGCCGCGCGGTGCAGCTGCTGTTCCTGTTCACCCTGGCGGCCGGCGTGCTGGTGCTGTCGGCCGCGCTGACCGCCACCCGCGACGAGCGCATGCGCGAAGCCGCGGTGCTGCGCGCCCTGGGCGCCACCCGCAGCCAGCTGGCGCGCTCGCAGCGCATCGAACTGTGGGCGGTTGGCGGCCTGGCCGGCCTGCTGGCGGCGGCCGGCGCCAGCGCGATCGCTTGGGTTTTATCAACCCAGGTTTTCGATTTCACCATTACCCTCAGCCTTTGGCCCTGGCTGGTAGGGGTGGGCGCGGGTATGCTCGGCGCCTGGGCCGGTGGCGCGCTGGCGCTGCGTGGCGTGCTGCGCACCCCGCCGCTGGTCACCCTGAGAGAAACCTGATGACGTCCTCCGTCCAAACCCCTGCCGAACCCGTGGAAACCTCCCGCAGCATTTTCGATCTCCTGGGCGGCGAGCCCGGCGTGCGAGCCCTGGTGGACCGCTTCTATGACCTGATGGACATCGAGCCGGACCTGAAGGAGCTGCGGGCCGCGCACGGCCCCAGCCTGGACGAGGCCCGCGACAAGCTGTTCTGGTTCCTGTGCGGCTACTTCGGCGGCCCCGACCACTATATAGAGCGCTTCGGCCATCCGCGGCTGCGGGCCCGGCACCTGCCGTTCTCGATCGGCGAGATCGAACGCGATCAATGGGTGGCCTGCATGGGCCGCGCCATGGAAGACGAGGGCATCGACCCCGCCCTGGTCGAGCGCCTGCTGCAGGCCTTCTTCGGCGTGGCCGACTGGATGCGCAACCGTGAAGGCTGAGCGGGATCCCTCAGGCGCCCGGCGCCAGCGCTGGCCGGCGCCCTTGGCCGGCGCCATGCTGGCCGACCCGCGCCTGGGCGAGTCCGGCCCCGAAGTGTTCAACCCGGCCCACTACGGCGACCGCGCCCGGCCGGTGGACGCCGGCGGCCGCCAGGCCGCCTGGTTCGTGCAGGGGCAGGGCTGGCAGGGCGTGCTGCGCCGCTACCGGCGCGGCGGCCTGATCGCCAAGCTCAGCCGCGACACCTACCTGTGGGCGGGTGCCGACCGCACCCGCAGCTTCCGTGAGTTCCGCCTGCTGGCCGCCATGCGCGCCCAGGGGCTGCCGGTGCCGGCGCCGCTGGCCGCCGCCTACTGGCGCCAGGGGCCGACCTACCGCGCCGCCATCGTGGTCGAACGCATTCCCGGCGTGCGGCCGCTGGCCCTGGCGCTGGCCGAACCCCTGTGGCAGCCGGTGGCCGAGGCCATCGCGCGCATGCACCGGGCCGGCGTCTGGCACGCCGACCTGAACGCCTTCAACATCCTGATCGGGTCCGACGGTCAGGTCTGGCTGATCGACTTCGACCGCGGCACCCAGGGCGGCCTGTCCGACCGCCAGCGCCAGGGCAACCTGGAACGCCTGCGCCGTTCGCTGGTCAAGGTGGCCGGCGAAGACGGCGAGCGTTTCTGGCTCAAGTTGCGCGACAGCTACTGGACCGCCTGGGGCGTCGGCGTGCAGCCCTGAGCCGGGGCGTTGGCCGCGGGCCGCAATGGGGGCCCAATTGCGGCAAATTGGGGTAAATCTCCCGGTAAAGTTGGGCAGGTCATCGCTAAAAGGCTTTATGATTCCGCCTTTTGGTACTCCTGTAACTTACGGCATATGGCTGGGGGGCTGGTAATGAAACTACGGGCGGGAATGCGCTGGGCGCTGGGGACGATGCTGGTCGCGGCAGCCACGTCGGCGGCGATGGCGCAGAACAAGGTCGTCAACGTCTACAACTGGGCCGAATACACGGCTCCGGACACGATCTCCGGTTTCGAGAAGGAAACCGGCATCAAGGTCCGCTATGACGTCTACGACAGCAACGACACGCTGCAGGCCAAGCTGCTGGCCGGCAAATCGGGTTACGACGTCGTTGTCCCGTCCACGCATTACGCCTCGCGCCAGATCGAGGCCGGCCTGTTCCAGAAACTGGACAAGTCCAAGATCCCCAACTGGAAGTACCTGGACCCCGACGTCATGGCGCTGGTCGCCTCGGTCGATCCCGGCAACGAATACGCCATTCCCTGGGGCTACGGCACCAACGGCCTGGGCTACAACGTCACCAAGGTCAAGCAGATCATGGGCGACAACGTCGACCTGGGCAACTGGGACATGATCTTCAAGCCCGAGAACGCCGCCAAGCTCAAGGAGTGCGGCATCTCGATGCTGGACGAGGCCGCGCAGGTGTTCCCGGCCGTGCTCAAGTACCTGGGCAAGGATCCGAACAGCGCCAACCCGGACGACTACAAGGCCGCGCTGGACGTGCTCAAGCAGATCCGTCCGTACATCCGCCAGTTCAGCTCGTCGGGCTACATCGACGAGCTGGCCGTGGGCGACCTGTGCATGGTCTACGGCTTCTCGGGCGACGTCATGATCGCCCGCAAGCGCGCCCAGGAAGCCAAGAAGGCCTATGAAGTGAACTACTTCATTCCCAAGGGCGGCGCCCCGGCCTGGTTCGACCTGATGGTCATCCCGAAGGACGCGCCGCATCCGGAAGAAGCCCTGGCGTTCATCAACTACATCGAGACGCCCAAGGTCCACGCCGCCATCACCAACACCATGTTCTACCCGAACGCCAACAAAGAGGCGCGGCAGTACGTGGTCAAGGACGTGGCCGACAACCCCATGATCTACCCGTCGCCCGAGGTCTCCAAGACCTTGTATGTCATCAAGGCGCAGCCCTTGAACATCCAACGCCTGCAGACGCGCATGTGGGCCGAGCTGAAATCGGGGCGCTGAGCATCATGACCGATAGCCGTTACTCGGCGCAGCTTGCGGCCGATCCGGACGAGTTCGTCCGGGTGACCGACGTGGTGAAGATCTTCGGCGACGTGGTCGCCGTCCGTTCCGTCAATCTCTCGGTCAAGCGCAACGAGATCTTCGCGCTGCTGGGCAGCTCGGGCAGCGGCAAATCGACCCTGCTGCGCATGCTGGCCGGCTTCGAGGAAGCCACCTCGGGCCAGATCCTGCTCGATGGCGAGGACATCACCAACGTGCCGCCGTACCGGCGGCCGGTGAACATGATGTTCCAGTCGTACGCGCTGTTCCCGCACATGACGGTCGAGGCCAACGTGGCCTTCGGCCTGAAGCAGGAAGGCGTGGACCGCGCCGAGATCCACGACCGCGTGTTCGAGGCGCTGAACCTGGTGCAGATGGCCGGCTATTCGCGCCGCAAGCCCAACCAGCTGTCCGGCGGCCAGCAGCAGCGCGTGGCGCTGGCGCGCAGCCTGGTCAAGCGGCCCAAGCTGCTGCTGCTGGACGAGCCGATGTCGGCGCTGGACAAGCAGATCCGCCAGAAGACCCAGATCGAGCTGGTCAAGATCCTGGAGCAGGTCGGCGTGACCTGCATCATGGTCACCCACGACCAGGAAGAGGCCATGACCATGGCGCATCGCCTGGCGGTCATGACCGAAGGCCAGATCGTCCAGTGCGGCACGCCGCAGGACGTCTACGCCTTCCCCAACTCGCGCTTCGTCGCCAGCTTCATCGGTTCGACCAACATGTTCACCGGCACCATCGTGGTCGATGAACCCGACCACGTCGCCATCGAAAGCCCCGAACTGAGCCGCCCGCTGTACGTCAGCCACGGCGTCAGCGAGCCGCTGGGCATGGACGTGCACGTCTCCATCCGGCCCGAGCGCATGGTGGTGTCGCGCGAGCAGCCCGCCGGCGACTACAACTGGGCCCACGGCATGGTCAGCCACATGGCCTGGATGGGCAGCTACGCGCTCTACCAGATCCGGCTGGATTCCGGCGCCATGGTCGAGGCCAGCGTGCCCAGCCTGCAACTGGCCCAGCTGGACGCCCCGGGCATCGACGAAGAAATCTTCGTCAGCTGGGACGCCGACAGCGCGACGGTGCTGGCGTCATGAGCCGCTTCTCGCCCCGCGACTGGCTGCCCTCGGGCCGGACGCTGGCGGTGGTGCCGCCGTTCGCCTGGCTGGTGCTGTTCCTGCTGGTGCCGTTCCTGCTGGTGTTCAAGATCAGCTTCGCCGAGCTCAAGTTCGGCATTCCGCCGTACACCGCGCTGGCCGAATTCAAGGACGAGGCGGTGCAGTTCAGCCTGCACCTGCGCGGCTACATCCTGCTGTTCACCGACAGCCTGTATTTCGCCACCTACCTCAGTTCGGTCAAGATCGCCGCCATCACCACGCTGGCCTGTGTGCTGATCGGCTATCCGATGGCGTATTACATCGCGCGGTCGTCGCCGCGCGTGCGCAACCTGCTGCTGCTGGGCGTGATCCTGCCGTTCTGGACCTCGCTGCTGCTGCGCGTGTACGCCTGGGTCGGCATCCTGCGCAACGACGGCCTCTTGAACAATTTCCTGCAATGGCTCGGCATCATCTCCAGCCCGCTGGAGATCTACCGTACCGACCTGGCCGTGTACATCGGCATGGTCTATGCGTACCTGCCGTTCTTCATCCTGCCGCTGTACGCCACGCTGGTGAAGATGGACCTGCGCCTGCTGGAAGCCGCCTACGACCTGGGCGCCAAGCCCTGGCAGGCGTTCTGGCAGATCACCGTGCCGCTGTCGCGCCAGGGCGTCATCGCCGGCGCCATGCTGGTGTTCATCCCGGCGGTCGGCGAATACGTCATTCCCGAAATGCTGGGCGGCGCCAACACGCTGATGATGGGCCGGGTCATGTGGAACGAGTTCTTCAACAACACCGACTGGCCGATGGCCTCGGCGGTGACCTGCGTGATGGTGCTGCTGTTGCTGGTGCCGTTGGCGCTGTTCCAGTACAACCAGGTCAAGCAGCAGGAACTGGCCAGCGGAGGCCGCAAATGAACGGTCCCAACAAGACCTTGCGCGCCGTGGTGCTGGGGCTGGGCTACTTCTTCCTGTACGTGCCCATCATCAGCCTGATGGTGTTCTCGTTCAACGAATCGCCCGCCGTCACCTCCTGGACCGGTTTCTCGTTCCGCTGGTACCACTCGCTGTTCAACGACGACGCGCTGCTGCGCGCGGCCTGGCTGTCGTTCCGCATCGCCGCCATGACCGCCACCGCCGCCGTCATCATCGGCACCTGGGCCGGCTACGTGCTGGGGCGCATGGGCCGTTTCCGCGGCTTCGCGCTGTACGTCGGCATGCTGAGCGCGCCGCTGGTGATCCCCGAAGTGGTGCTGGGCATCTCGCTGCTGCTGATGTTCGTGGAGCTGCGCGGCCACCTGGGCTGGCCGGCCGAGAACGGCATCTTCACCATCTGGGTCGGCCATGTGACGCTGTGCATGGCCTTCGTGGCGGTGGTGATCCAGACCCGCATCCGCGACCTCGACCGCTCGCTGGAAGAGGCCGCGCTGGACCTGGGCGCCACGCCCATCACCGTGTTCTTCAAGATCACGCTGCCGCTGATCGCGCCGGCGCTGGCCTCGGCCTGGCTGCTATCCTTCACGCTGTCGCTGGACGACGTGGTGCTGGCGTCGTTCCTGTCCGGCCCCAGCTCCAGCACCCTGCCGATGGAAGTCTTTTCGCGGGTCCGGCTGGGCCTGAAACCCGAGATCAATGCGTTGGCGACGCTGTTCATCCTGGCGGTGGGCACCTGCGTCATCCTGGCCAACCGCATGCAATGGCGCAAGGAGTCCGAACCCAAATGAAGCAAACCACCCTGTATGGCCTGACCAAGTGCAGCACCTGCGTCAAGGCGCGCGAGTGGCTGACCGCGCACGGCGTCGACCACCAGTTCATCGACTACCGTGACCATCCCGTGGCTGCTGCCACCCTGAAGGACTGGGCCGGTCAGCTCGGCGGCTGGGAAAAGCTGGTCAACCGCGCCTCCATGACCTGGCGCAACCTGCCGGACGATCGCAAGACGGCCAGCACAGACGCCCAGTGGACCAAGCTGATCGCCGAGTTCCCGGCGCTGGTGCGGCGCCCGGTGGCGGTCTCGCCGGATGGCGAAGTCGGCGTCGGCTTCAGCGAAAAGCGCTACGGCGAACGCTTCGCCTGACACCGTGGCTGCCAGGGCCGACAAGGCATCGCGCGACGCCGGCAAGGCGTTGCCCGATGCCTTTTTTGATCGCGACGCCCGCCAGCTGGCGCGCGAGCTGCTGGGCAAGGTGGTGCGCCATCGCGTCGACGGCCTGTGGCTGTCGGCGCGCATCATCGAGACCGAGGCCTATTACCTGGAAGAGAAGGGCAGCCACGCCTCGCTCGGCTATACCCACAAGCGCCGCGCCCTGTTCATGGATGGCGGCGTGGTCTACATGTATTACGCGCGCGGCGGCGACTCGCTCAATTTCAGCGCGGGCGGTCCCGGCAACGCGGTGCTGATCAAGTCGGCCTATCCCTGGGTCGATGCCGTGTCCGGCCCCGAGGCGCTGGCCCGCATGCAGGCCCTGAACCCCGATGCCCGGGGGCAGCCGCGGCCGCCGGGGCGGCTGTGCGCCGGCCAGACGCTGCTGTGCCGCGCGCTCGGCCTGAAGGTGCCGGACTGGGATGCGCGCCGCTTCGATCCGGGCGCGCTGTACGTCGAGGACGTGGGCGAATCGCCGCAGGCGCTCATCAGCACCACCCGGCTGGGCATTCCCGCCGGGCGTGACGAACACCTGGAATACCGCTATGTCGATCCGGCCTATGCGGCCTGGTGCACCCGCAATCCGCTGCGTCGCGGGCAGCAGGCGGGGCGCGACTATCACTGGGTGGACCGGCAGGGGACGCCGCTCAAGCGGGCGCCCTGAGCGCGATTCAGGTCTTGGGGGCGCCTTCGTTGGCGCGGCCCGCGGCCTTGAGCGCAATTTCACGCGCGTGCTCGGCCATGGTGGCCCGCATCTCGGCGTATTTGCGCTGGATGCGATAGCGGTTCAGGCGCTTGCTCCAGGCGTACACCGGCACCAGCGGCAGGACGCCGAAGCCGTCAATCAGGAATAGTCCTGACTTGCCGTCCGCATTCAGGCCGCAGGCGATGTTGCTGGGCGACAGATCGTGCAGCACCACGTGGGCGTCGGCCAGATCCTCGACGAACTCGTCCAGTCGCGCCGACAGTGCCTCGTCCATCTTGCCCTGGCGCGCCAGGTCGGCCACCGTGGGGGCGATGTTGCCGATCTCGTCGGTGATCTTCTCGACCAGCAGGCCCAGGCCCAGGGTGGTCTGGGCCAGGCCCAGGATGCGCGCCATCGGCACCTGCCACACGCCCGAGGGGCGGGTGGTGGTGGTGACGTATTCGGTGATTTCGTTCAGGTAGACGCGGTAGGCGCTTTCGCGCTGGTACTGCTTGTACCAGCGCTTGAACGGGCGGGTTTCGAGGTAGACGGCACGCGCCTGCATGTCCATGATCTTGACGAGCAGGGAGGGCGCGTGGGGATGCTGGAAGATATGGCGGTCCCCGCCCGTCGCGACCGGCGTTTCGTCATTGAGATTCAATGGTCCGAAAACAGTGCCGTAAGCGACAGGCTGCGGGCAGAATGGTGGGAGATCAGCTGTGTTCAACTGTTTTTAAGGTTATATGTAAGTTGTTAACAGTTTAATGCCGTTGCTTGCCTTTCGCTTTTTGCGCGCCCAGAAAGTCGTTTCTGATGACTACTGAGATTGACTGCCGGGGCCGGATCACCGTCCTATAATTTCACGCGTCCGGCGTGGGCGCGCGGTGTTGAAAGGGGCCGTTTTGTCGAATGATGTTCTGCTTTGGGTGGCTGCCGGCGGCGCGGTGCTGGCTTGCCTGATTGCCTTGCTGGCCTGGCTGTCGCGGCCGGCGCGCGACGACCGGCTCGACGCGCTGCTGGAAGGCCTGGAACGCACCGAACGCGCCCTGCGCGCCGACATGGCGGAGAGCCAGCGCGGCCTGCGCGCCGAGTTCGCCGAATCCACCCGCGGCCTGCGCCAGGAACTTGCCCAATCCCACGGCGACCTGCGCGCCGCCCTGACGCGGGACGCGCAGGCGGCGCGAGCCGAATCGGCCGAGTCGCTGGCGCGCTTCGCCGCCGGTTTCGGCGAGCAGTTGCAGGGGCTCATCCAGATCAACGAACGGCGCCTGATGGAGGTGCGGACCACGGTCGATCAGCGCCTTCAGGCGTTGCAGAATGACAACGGCGCGAAGCTGGACGACATGCGCCGCACCGTCGACGAGAAACTGCACGCCACGCTCGAGCAGCGCCTGGGCGAATCGTTCAAGCAGGTGTCGGACCGCCTCGAGGCCGTGCACAAGGGGCTGGGCGAGATGCAGGCGCTGGCCGCCGGCGTGGGCGACCTCAAGCGCGTGCTGACCAACGTCAAGTCGCGCGGCACCTGGGGCGAGGTGCAACTGGCGCGGCTGATCGAGGACAACATGACCCCCGAGCAGTACGCCGCCAACATCAAGCCGGTGCCTGGCAGCGACGCGGTGGTCGAATTCGCGATTCGCCTGCCGGGGCGGGGCGATGGCGCCGCGCCGGTCTGGCTGCCGATCGACGCCAAGTTTCCCAAGGAAGAGTACGAGCGCCTGATGGACGCGCAGGAGGCGGCCGACGCCGAGGGCGTGAAGGCCGCCGGCGCCGCGCTGGGCAAGGCGGTCGAAGTGCAGGCGCGATTGATCGCCAGCAAGTACGTGGCGCCGCCGCACACCACCGACTTCGCCATCATGTTCCTGCCCACCGAAAGCCTGTACGCCGAAGTGCTGCGGCGCCCCGGCCTGCTGGACCGCCTGCATGACCTGCGCATCAACGTGGCCGGGCCCAGCAATCTGGCGGCGCTGCTCAACAGCCTGCAGATGGGCTTTCGCACGCTGGCGATCGAGCAGCGTTCGTCCGAGGTCTGGCAGGTGCTGCGCGCGGTCAAGACCGAGTTCGGCAAGTTCGGCGACGCGCTGGCCGGCGTCAAGAAGACGCTGGACACCGCCAGCAGCAAGATCGGCCAGACCGAGGTGCGCACGCGCGCCATGCTGCGCAACCTGAAGAGCGTCGAGGCCCTGCCCGAGGCCGAGGCGCTGCGCCTGCTGGGCGGCGAAGGCGCCGCGGCCTACGACGGCGCGGAAGACGCCGCCGCCACGGACGAGGCGCCGGCCACGCCGGCTGCACCGGGTTCCGGCGCCTGATTCGCGCGGCCGCCGCCGGGCCCGGCTTGTGACCCGGGCGCTCTGTCGATATCCTCATACTTGCGGCATTCCGCCGTCGATACCTGGAGCATCGTAAGCATGGGCACGGCTGACCGAGTTGATTCCTCTTCCTTCGACGCGATGGCGCTGGGCGCCGATATCGCCCAGGGAGCCACGACGGCGCTTGCCGCGATGCAGCAGGCGCTCGAGCGGGTGGCGGCGCGCAATCCGTCGATCAACGCGGCCTGCGGCGTGCAGGCCGAACTGGGCCTGGACCTGGCGCGCGCGCTGGACGGCGAGCTGGCGGCGCTGAGCGCCGAACAGCGCCTGGCCCTGCTGCATGAACGTCCGTTCCTGGGCGTGCCGACCTTGCTCAAGGACCTCGGCACCGCGGCGCTGGGCCTGCCCAGCGCCATGGGTTCGGTGCTGTACGGCAAGGTCGACTGGAGCGTCGACGCCGAGATCGTCAAGCGCTACCGCCGCGCCGGCCTGATCCCGTTCGGCCGCAGCACCAGCGCCGAACTGGGCCTGAGCCCCACCAGCGAATCGCCCGTCTACGGCGCGCCCACCCAGAACCCCTGGAAGACCGGCCACAGCGCCGGCGGTTCCAGCGGCGGCGCCGGCGCGGCGCTGGCCAGCGGCATGGTGCGCATCGCCCACGGCAGCGATGGCGGCGGCTCGATCCGCATTCCCGCGTCCTGCTGCGGCGTGCTGGGCCTGAAGCCCTCGCGCGGCATGATGCCGCTGGGGCCGCTCAAGGGCGAGGGCTGGGGCGGCCTGGCCACCGAACACATGATGACGCTGTCGGTGCGCGACTGCGCGGCGGCGCTGGACATCAGCGCCGGCGCTGACGTCGGCGCGCCCTATGCTGCGCCGGCCAGGCCGGGCGAGTCGTACCGCGACATCGTGGCGCGGGTGTCGGCCGATCCGGGATCGGCGCCGCGCCGCCGCATCGCCTATATCAATACCACCTACGAGGGCGAAGCCATCCATCCCGAGGTCGCGGCGGCGGTCGACGAGGCCGCGCGCCTGTTCGCCGGCCTGGGCCACGAGTTGGTGGTGGCCGCGCCGCCGGTGGGCTCCGAGGAAGTGCTGTCGCCGATGCTGCCGCTGATCGCCAGCGCCGCCGCCAACGCCATCGACAGCTACGTCGGCGCCCGCAACCGCCGGCTGGCCGCCGACGAGTTGCAGCCCACCACGCTCGGCGCGCGCGAATACGCCCGCGCCATTTCCGGCGCCCAGTACGTGGCCTGCGTCGACAGCTGCCACGAGATCACGCGCCGCATCGGCCGCTTCCTGCATCGCGAAGGCACGCAGGGCCACGACCTGTTCCTGTCGCCGGTGCTGGCGCAATTGCCGGCGCCCATCGGCCGCTACGCGATGGACAACGCCGACTACCTGGCCTACCGCCTGGGCAAGAAGGGCGTGATCGGCTATTCGCCGTTCGCGCCGCTGGCCAACCTGACGGGCATGCCCGCCATTTCCATTCCGTTCGGCCTGTCGGCCGACGGCCTGCCGATCGGCATCCAGGTCATGGGCCCGCTGGGCAGCGAGGCCTGGCTGCTGGAACTGGCCGCCCAGGTCGAGGCCCTGCGGCCCTGGCAGCGGGTGGCGCCCATCGCCAGATAGGCGCGCGGGCGGGATGCGCCGGCCGTCGCGGCGCGCCATCGAATAGCGAATAGGAGCAGCCAGCATGCCGTCGTTCGTGACCCATACCGTCCTCAACCAGGTCCCGCCCCTGGAAGACTATTCGTTGTTCGACACCGACCCGGCGCTGCGCGAGGCCGCCGCGCGCGAGGGCGCCGGCGCCTGGACCGGCGACCTGGCCGCGCATGGCGCCTGGCTCGGCCGGGCGCAGACGCTGGCCGCGGGCGCCGACGCCAACCGCTGTCCGCCCCGGCTGCAGGCCTATGACCGCGGCGGCCATCGCATCGATCACGTGGATTTCCATCCGGCCTGGCAGGTGCTGATGAGCGGCATCGTGGCGCGCGGCCTGCACAGCCGCGCCTGGGCGCAGCCGGTGCCGGGCGCGCAGGTGGCGCGGGCCGCGGCCTACCTGATGCAGGGCCAGGTCGAGGCCGGCACGCTGTGCCCGACCACCATGACCTTCGCCGCCGTGCCGCTGCTGCAGCGCGAACCGGCGGGCGTGGTGGACTACGGCGGCGACTGGCTGCCGGCGCTGTATTCGCGTGAATTCGATGGCGCCGACGCGCCGCTGGCGGGCAAGCGCGGCGCCCTGATCGGCATGGGCCTGACCGAAAAGCAGGGCGGTTCCGACCTGCGCGCGGTCACCACCCGCGCCGCGCCGCTGGGGGCGGCCGGCCGCGGCTGCGCCTATCAGCTGGTGGGCCACAAATGGTTCTTCTCGGTGCCGCAGGCCGACGCCCACCTGGTGCTGGCGCAGGCCGACGAAGGACTCAGCTGCTTTTTCGTGCCGCGCTGGATTCCGGATGGCCCGCGCAACGCGGTGCGCATCCGCCGCCTGAAGGACAAGCTCGGCAACCATAGCAACGCCAGCGCCGAAGTCGAATTCGAGGACGCCTGGGGCGTGATGGTCGGCGAGCCCGGCCGTGGCCTGGCGGTGCTGCTGGAGATGGCCGCCACCACCCGGCTCGACTGCGTGCTGGGCAGCGCAGCGCTGTTGCGCCAGGCGCTGGTGCAGTCGCTGCACCACGCCGGGCACCGCCACGCCTTCGGCAAGCCGCTGCTGGCGCAACCGCTGATGCGCAACGTGCTGGGTGACCTGGCGCTGGAATCGGAAGCCGCGCAGGCGCTGGCGCTGCGCCTGGCGCGCGCGGTGGACGAGCGCGCCGACGCCGGCGCCCGCGCGCTGGCGCGGGTCGGCACGCCGGCGGCCAAGCTATGGGTCTGCAAGCGCGCCATCACGGCGGTGGCCGAATGCATGGAGGCTTGGGGCGGCAACGGCTATGTCGAAGAGGGGCCGATGCCGCGCCTGTACCGTGAAACGCCGGTCAATTCCATCTGGGAGGGCTCGGGCAACGTGATGGCGCTGGATGTGCTGCGGGCCTTGCAGCGCGAACCCGAGGCGCTGCCGGCGCTGGAAGCCGAATTCGCGCCCGCCATCGGCCAGCACCGTGAGTTCGACGCCGCGCTGGCGCAGTGGCGGGCGCTGCTGGCGGACCCGGCCCAGGCCGAGTTCCAGGCCCGCCGCGTCGCCTGCGGGCTGGCGCGGCTGTGGCAGGCGGCGCTGCTGATCCGGCATGCGCCCGAGCCGGTGGCGCGGGGTTTCGTCGGCAGCCGGCTGGGCGCGGCGGGTGGGGTGTTCGGCGAGCTGGCGGCCGGCACCGACGTGGCGGCGATCCTGGCGCGGGCCTGGCCGGCGGCGGCCGCGTGCTAAATTTCCCCGCTTCACTCACCTTTTTTCCGCATTCCCGCCATGCTCTCCCAGCAAGAACTCAAGCAGCAAGCCGCAGACGCCGCCCTGGAATTGGTTGAACAGGTCGCCGGCCCCGATGTCATCATCGGCGTGGGCACCGGCTCGACCGCCGATCTCTTCATCGACGGCCTGGCGCGTTTCAAGGGCCGTATCGGCGGCACCGTCGCCAGTTCCGAACGCAGCGCCGCGCGCCTGGCCGGCCATGGCCTGAAAGTGCTGGACCTGAACGACGTGACCTCGATGCCGATCTACGTGGACGGCGCCGACGAAATCGACGCCAACCTGCACATGATCAAGGGCGGCGGCGGCGCGCAGACGCGCGAGAAGATCGTGGCCTCGGTGGCCGACCGCTTCGTCTGCATCGTCGACGAGTCCAAGCTGGTCGAGGTCATGGGCAAGTTCCCGCTGCCGATCGAGGTCATCCCGATGGCGCGCGAATCGGTGGCCCGCGCCATGGTCGCGCTGGGCGGCCAGCCGCGCCTGCGCGAAGGCTTCGTCACCGATAACGGCAACATCATCCTGGACGTTGCCGGCCTGTCGATCACCGACGCGCCGGGCCTGGAAGCCCGCGTCAACAACCTGGCGGGCGTGGTCACCTGCGGCCTGTTCGCCATCGCCGGCGCCGACGTGGCGCTGCTGGCCACCCAGAACGGCATCCGCCGCCTGGATCGCCGCGCCTGAGCGCGGATCGCGGGCCCCGGCCGCCCTTGCGGGCGGTCCGGGCGCGATTCATAATCCTGTCACACTTGGGTCATAACCTTGCGGGTTGTGCAGGCCCATACTTGAAACGCTTTCATATCGGGGCAATGCAATGAGATCAACCACGCAGGGAGCCCGGATGACGGAGCATACAAACAAGCAGTTCGACGCTGATCTGGAAAGCGTCCGTTCGCAGTTCTTGCAAATGGGCGGCGTGGTCGAAGCCATGATCCAGGAGGCCATCGACGCGCTGGCCAGCGGCGATCTGACGCTGGTTGAGAAGGTGCGCGAGCGCGAAAAGGAAGTCAATCGCCACGAAGTGGAGATCGACGAAAGCATCAGCCGCATCCTGGCCCGCCACCAGCCCACCGCGATCGACCTGCGCATGCTGATGGCCGTGTCCAAGATGCTGACGGACATGGAGCGTTCGGGTGACGAGGCCGAGAAGGTCGCCACCGTGGCCCGCCGCGTGCACGAATCCGAAATCCGCCACATCCCGGTGATCGAACTGCGCCACATGGCCTCGAACGTGCGCACCATGCTGCACCAGGCCCTGGACGCCTTCGCCCGCCTCGATCCCATCCTGGCCGCCGCCGTGGTGCGCAGCGACAAGGAAGTGGACAAGGAATGGAAGGGCGCGCTGCGCCACCTGATCACCTACATGATCGAAGACCCGCGCACCATTTCGCGCGCCATCGACATGATCTTCATCGCCCGCGCGCTCGAGCGCATCGGCGACCATGCCAAGAACATGTCCGAACGCGTGATCTACATGGTCAAGGGCGCCGACGTGCGTCACACCGGCGTCAAGAACACCGAGCGCCAGGCGCGCGGCGAAGAAGACACGCCCGAGCAGGACGACTGATCACGCTCCGCCTCCGGGCGGCGCGCGCTGAACGTGAAAACCCCAGGCGCCTCGCGGCGGCCTGGGGTTTTTTCTTGTCCGGCGCGGGCCTCGGCCGGGATGGGGAGCGGCCTTACAAGGGCAGGTCGGCGCCCTGGCACAGGCGCGGGTCCGGCACGCCGGACTTGCCCGGATTGATGCGCCCGGCCAGGCGGCGGCCGAACCGCGGCAGGCCCTGCGCGCTGACCTCCAGGTCGTACCAGCCTTCGCAGCCGGCGTATTTCAGCTCCAGCGCGCCGCCGGCCTGCACGTGCGCCATGGCGCGCCAGCCGTCGCCCATGCGCGATTCGATGTGCACCGGCTGGTGCGCGTCGCCATGGTTGATGAGGCGCAGGCGCAGTCCCGAGCTCACCGGCACCAGCTGCGCTTCCAGCAGGCCGGCGTCGCGCCGGTCGCCGCGGAAGTGGCGGTGGAAGCCATCCGGGCCCAGCAGCCACAGGTCGTAGGCGCCGTCGGCATCCAGGCGCCAGCCGTCGTCCAGCCGCGCGCCCGCGCCCACCGTGTAGCGGCGCGGCGCGTGCGCCAGCGCCCGGCGGTCGTAGACGTGCAGCACGGCGCCGGCCGGGCCGGCGTTGCGGAAAGTCAGGCGGTAGTGTTCGCCGTCGGCGGTCATGCGGCCCACCGTCTCCAGCGCGTAGGGCAGGGCGCAGGCGTGGCGCACGCTGTCGGCGTGCTGCAGGGCGCGGTCGCCGGCGAAATCGAAGGCCGAGGTCAGGTCGCCGGCCACGGCGCGGCGCCAGGCGCTGATGTTGGGCTCGGCCACGCCGAAGCGGGCTTCGAGGAAGCGGATCACCGAGGTGTGGTCGAACACCTGCGAATTGACCCAGCCGCCGTGGCTCCAGGGCGACACCACCAGCATCGGCACGCGCGGGCCCATGCCGAAGCCGCGGCCGTGCAGGGCGGGCGGATCGTCCGGGGTGGCGGCGCTGGGGCCGTGGCGGGTGTCGTGGTATTCGCCGTCCAGCTCGATGGTGGACAGGCCGCCCGAGCCGCCGTCGGGCGCGCGCGCCGGCGGGGCCGGGGGCGGCATGTGGTCGAAGAAGCAGTCGTTCTCGTCGTAGGTGACCAGGAACACACAGCCGCTCCAGACCTCGGGGTTGCGGGTCAGGATATCGAGCACGCGCTCGGTGTAGGCGCCGCCCTGGCGCGGCGACGAGACCTCGGGATGCTCGGAATCGGCGGCGGGCGCGATGATCCACGAGACCTGCGGCAGCGTGCCGCGCTCGACGTCGCGCGCCAGGTCATCCAGGGTATGGGTCGACAAGCCTCGGTCGCGCAGCGGCGCCTCGGCGGCCGTGGTGGCGTGCTGGCGGCGGTATTGCCGGAAGCCCGCCAGCGGGTTGTCGTGGAAGTTGTCCGCCATGTCCTGGTAGATGCGCCAGTCGATGCCGGCGGCCTGCAGCCGTTCGGGGTAGGTGGTCCAGCCGTAGCCCTGGTCGGCCGGGCCGAGACGGTCGAAGGTGTTGACCAGGGCCGGGCCGCCGGCGCGTCCCAGCGGATCGTTGGTGCCGGTCCACAGGAACAGGCGGTTCGGATTGGTGCCGGCCTGGATCGAACAGTGGTAGGCGTCGCACAGCGTGAAGGCATTGGCCAGCGCCGTCTGGAATGGCACCTCGGCGGGGCGGTAGGCGCCCAGGCCGAGACGGCTCTTGGCCGCCAGCCACTGGTCCATGCGGCCGTCGTTCCAGGCGCGCTGGGCGTCGTCCCAGGTATGCGGGGTGATGTAGCCGACCGGCGTGTCGCTGGCGTACTCGGCCTGCAGCGCATAGGGACGCAGCCGCTGGTCGCCGTCGGCCTGGGTCAGCACGTCGCCGGCAGGCGTCGGTGCCGGATGCGGGTCGGCGAAGCCGCGCACGCCTGTCAGGGCGCCGAAATAGTGGTCGAAGGAACGGTTCTCCTGCATCAGGATGACGACGTGCCGCACATCGTTGATCGTGCCGGTCTTGCGGTCGGGGGCGACCGCCAGCGCGCGCCGGATGGCCCGGGGCAGGTCGGAGGAAGCGGCGGAACTCGGTTCTTCTTTCATGGCGGCAATTAGTACGGCCAGCAACAACGGAATCTTAAGGCAGGCGCCGGGGCGGCTGGGCGCCCCGGCCAGAAGCGCGAAGCCCCTCGTGGAAGAGGGGCTTCGCAGGCGTGCCGCGCAAGGCGGCGCGGCGGGATCAGGCCGAGGGCGGGACGTAGCCCTGGGCTTCGACGCTGCCGTCCTCGAACAGGAAGCGTTCCATCTGCTGCTGCAGGTACTTGCGGGCGCGGGCGTCGGCCAGGTTCAGGCGGTTTTCGTTGACCAGGCGGGTCTGCACCTGCTTCCACTCTTCCCAAGCTTCCTTGGAAATGCTTTGCCAGATGCGGGTGCCGAGTTCGCCGGGGTAGGGCGGAAAATCGAGCCCTTCGGCTTCACGCTTCAATTTCACACAGTTGATGGTACGGGCCATGGTTCGCTGCCGGAAAGAATGGGTAATGCGCCATTTTAGCGGGCTTGGCGCCGGAAGGCGGCCAAGCCCCTGCGGGCACTGCGGGTAGGCCCCGGGTCGAGCCCGGGGCGGGGCCGCGTCACAGCTTCTTGATGAACACCAGGCTGTTGCGCGAGCGGTTGTAGTTGTTCTGCTTTTCACGCGGCAGGTCGGCGATGCCGCCCTGCACGAAACCGCGCTTCATGAACCAGTGCGAGGTGCGCGTGGTCAGCACGAACAGGCGCTTGGCGCCGGAGGCGCGGGCGCGCGATTCCATGTGGCGCAGCAGGATCTCGCCTTCGCCGGAACCCTGCCATTCGGGGTGCACGATCAGGCAGGCCATCTCGGCCATGTGGTCCTCGGCGAAGGTGTGCAGCGTGGCGCAGCCGTAGATCACGCCGTCGTGCTCGAGCACGGTGAAGTTCTCGACGTCGCGCTCGATCACGCTGCGCGGGCGCGGCACCAGCGTGCCGTCGGCTTCCAGCGGCTCGATCAGGCTGAGGATGGCGCCGACGTCGTCGAGCGTGGCCGGGCGCAGGTCGTCCAGCGTGTCTTCCACCACCATGGTGCCGACGCCGTCGTGGGTGAAGATCTCCAGCAGCACGCTGCCGTCCAGCGAGAACGGCACCAGGTGGGCGCGGGCCACGCCGCGCTTGACCGCCAGCGACGCGTATTGCAGGTAGGCGCCGGTTTCCTCGTCCAGCGAGCCGGCCGCGAGCAGGGCGTCGGCGTCGACCCGGGCCAGCTCGGTGTCGACCGAGCCGTCTTCGTTCAGCACGCCCTGTTCGCTGGACAGGAAGATCAGCTTCTCGGCGCGCAGGGTCACCGCGACGCTGGTGGCCAGGTCTTCCATGGCCAGGTTGAAGGCGTCGCCGGTGGGCGAGAAGCCCAGCGGCGACAGCAGCACGACCGACGAACCCTTTTCGATGGCGAACTTGAGCGCGTCGACGTCGATCTTGCGCACCTGGCCGGTGTGCTTGTAGTCCACCCCGTCCAGCACGCCGGTGGGGCGGGCGGTGACGAAGTTGCCCGAAATGACGCGGATGTGCGCGTGCGACATCGGCGTGTTGGGCAGGCCCTGGCTGAAGGCGGCCTCGATGTCCAGGCGGATCTCGCCGGCGGCTTCCTTGGCGCATTCCAGCGCGGCGGCGTCGGTGGGCGCCAGGCCCCGGTCGAATTGCTGGGTGAAGCCCTTCAGGCGCAGCTGTTCATTGACCTGGGGGCGCGAGCCGTGCACCAGCACCAGGCGGATGCCCAGCGACGACAGCAGCGACAAGTCCTGCACCAGCGCGTTCAGCGCCCCGGCCTGCACCAGCTCGCCGCCGAACGCCACCACGAATGTCTTGCCTCGGAACGCGTGCACATAGGGCGCCACGTCTCGGAACCATCGGACGAACTGGGCAGGGGCGAATTCGGGGGCTTCAAGGGCGGAGACGGTGTCTGGTTCCAGGTCGGGCATGATGGGCGGGGGAATTCCTGAGAGTGGCAACAACGCGGCCCGGGGCCGCGTCAACGCGCCGTCACGGGACGGCGTGGCGAAATTATATGACCGCGGGGCGTTTATATAATAGGCGGCTAACCGGACAAATCGTACATGCCAGAATCTTCCCGCCCGCGGCCGCCCGTGCCGGCCGACGGGCCGACCCGGGTCCCCGGCAAGCCGCGCGCCGACGCCGCGGCTCCGGCGGCCCGCCAGGCGCCCCGCCCCGAGCGACCCGTTCCCGTCGTGACCTACCCCGAGGACCTGCCCGTCAGCGCGCGGCGCCAGGAAATCGCGCGCGCCATCGCCGGCCATCAGGTGGTCATCGTCAGCGGCGAGACCGGCTCGGGCAAGACCACCCAGCTGCCCAAGATCTGCCTGGAGCTGGGCCGCGGCCGCCAGAAGATGATCGGCCACACCCAGCCGAGGCGGCTGGCCGCCACTTCGGTGGCCAAGCGCATCGCCGAGGAACTGAACACGCCAATGGGCGAGGTGGTGGGCTACCAGGTGCGTTTCAACGACCGCACCGGCCCGAATGCGTCGATCAAGCTGATGACCGACGGCATTTTGCTGGCCGAGTCGCAGCGCGACCCGCTGCTGCGCCGCTACGACACCATCATCATCGACGAGGCGCACGAGCGCAGCCTGAACATCGACTTCCTGCTGGGCTACCTCAAGCAGCTGCTGCCGCGCCGCCCCGACCTGAAAGTCATCATCACCTCGGCCACCATCGACGCCGAGCGTTTCGCCCGCCATTTCGCCGCGTCCGAGGACAAGCCGGCGCCGGTGATCGAGGTGTCGGGCCGGCTGTACCCGGTCGAGGTGCGCTACCGCCCGGTGCGCGAGGAGGCCGAGGAAGAGGCCGCGCCGGCCAAGCCGGGCCGCGACCGCGAGCGCATGTCGGGCGACGAAGAGCGCGACCTGATCGACGCCATCGTCGACGCGGTCGACGAATGCGCCCGCCACGGCCCCGGCGACGTGCTGGTATTCCTGCCGGGCGAGCGCGAGATCCGCGAATCGGCCGAGGCGTTGCGCAAACGCCACCCGGCCGGCACCGAGGTGCTGCCGCTGTATGCGCGCCTGTCGCAGGCCGAGCAGGAACAGATCTTCCATCCGCGCGGCAACGCGCGCCGCATCGTGCTGGCCACCAACGTGGCGGAAACCTCGCTGACGGTGCCCGGCATCCGCTTCGTGGTCGACAGCGGCCTGGCGCGCGTCAAGCGCTATTCCTGGCGCAACAAGGTCGAGCAGCTGCGCATCGAGCCGATCAGCCGCGCCTCGGCCAACCAGCGCGCTGGCCGTTGCGGCCGCATCGGTCCGGGCCTTTGCATCCGGCTCTTCGACGAAGCCGATTTCAACGCCCGCGCCGCCTTCACCGACCCCGAGGTGCTGCGCTCGTCGCTGGCCTCCGTGATCCTGCGGATGAAGTCGCTCAAGCTCGACGACATCGAGCAGTTTCCGTTCGTCGAAGCCCCGCCCGGGCGTGCAGTGGCCGACGGCTACCACCTGCTGCAGGAACTGGGCGCGATCGAGCTGGCCGCCGCCGACGAGGGCGACGACGCCAGCCGCACCGGCGCCTCGTTCGTCCTGACCCAGACCGGCCACGAACTGGCCAAGCTGCCGGTGGACCCGCGCATCGGCCGCATGATCCTGGCCGCGCGCGAACACCAGTGCCTGGCGGAAATGCTGATCATCGCTTCGGCGCTGTCGGTGCAGGACGCGCGCGACCGCCCCATGCAGGAACGCGAGGCGGCCGAGGCGGCGCACGCCAAGTTCGCCGACGACAAGTCCGAATTCATCTCCTTCCTCAAGCTGTGGCGCTGGTACGGCGAGCAGGTGCAGCACAAGGCCTCGCAGCGCAAGCTGGTGGGCCTGTTGCGGCAGAACTTCCTGTCGCCCATCCGGCTGCGCGAATGGCACGACGTCCACACCCAGCTGGCGGCGCTGGTGGGTGAGCAGGGCTGGCGCGTCAACCAGCTCGAGGCCACCTACGAACAGCTGCACATGGCGCTGCTGTCGGGCCTGTTGGGCAACATCGGCTTCAAGAGCGACGAGGGCGGCCACTACCAGGGCGCCCGCGAGATCCGCTTCCACATCCATCCGGGCTCGCGCCTGGTGAAGAAGGCCGGGCGCTGGATCGTCGCGGCCGAGCTGGTCGAGACCACCCGCCTGTACGCGCGCTGCGTGGCGCGCATCGACCCGGTCTGGCTGGAAAAGGTCGGCGCCCACCTGATCCGCAAGAACTGGTCGGACCCGCGCTGGGAAAAGAAGGCCGGCCAGGTGGTGGCCAACGAACGCGCCACGCTCTACGGCCTGACCATCTACACCGGCCGCCGCATCCAGTACGGCCGGGTCCATCCGCGCGAGGCGCGCGAACTCTTCATCCGCCAGGCGCTGGTGCCGGGCGAGATCGACACGCGCCTGGCCTTCGTGGCCCACAACCGCAAGCTGATCGCCGGCATCGAGAAACTGGAGCACCAGACGCGCCGCCCCGACATCCTGGTCGACGACGAGCTGATCTACGCTTTCTACGACCGCCAGCTGCCGGCCGACATCTCGCAGACCGCGACCCTGGAAAAATGGGTCAACGGGCTCGACAAGGCCGCCGCCGCCAAGCTGCTGCTGACGCGCGACGAGCTGATGCGGCACGAGGCCGCCGGCGTCACCACCGACGTCTTCCCCAAGAAGGTCGAGTGGCAGGGCGTGTCGATGGCGCTGGATTACCACTTCGAGCCCGGCTCGCCGCGCGACGGCGTGACGCTGGCGGTGCCGCTGTTCGCCCTGAACCAGATCGATCCGGCGCGCTGCGAATGGCTGGTGCCCGGCATGCTCAAGGAAAAGGCGCACCTGCTGCTCAAGTCGCTGCCGCAGAAGCTGCGCCGCCACTGCGTGCCGCTGCCCGACTACGCGGCAGGCTTCTACGACCGCTGGTTCGAGCGTCTGGGCGACCCGCAGACCGGCCTGGTGGACGCCCTGATCGCCGACATGTGGGACCAGGTGCAAGTGCGCCCGGCGGCCGCCGACTTCAAGCTCGAGACGCTGCCGGCGCACCTGTTCATGAACTTCCGCGTGGTCGACGAGCACGGCCGCATGCTGGCCGCCGGCCGCAACCTGGCGCAACTGCGGGCCGAGTTCGGCAAGCAGGCCCAGGCCACCTTCCAGCAACTGGCCGCCAGCGACACCCAGGTGGCGCAGGCGCTGGCGCACGAGAACCTGACTGCCTGGACCTTCGGGCCGCTGCCGGAAATCATGGAGATCAAGCGCCGCGGCCAGTCGGTCATCGGCTACCCGGCGCTGGTGGACCGCGGCGCGCATTGCGACCTGGACGTGTTCGACGACCCGGACGAGGCCCGCAAGGCGCACCGCGCCGGCCTGCTCAAGCTGTTCCGGCTGGGCCTGCGCGAGCAGGTCAAGTTCCTGGAAAAGAACCTGGCCGACCTGACCAAGATCAGCATGCTCTACATGACGCTGGGCACGCAGGAGGAACTGCGCGACCAGATCATCGACTGCGCCCTGGGCCAGGCCTGCCTGGCCGAGCCCTGGCCGGTCAACGAGCAGCAGTTCGAGGCGCGCCGGGCCGAGGGCAAGGGCCGGCTGGGCCTGCTGGCGCAGGAAGTGGCGCGCCTGGCGGGCACGGTGCTGACTGAATACGGGGCCCTGCAGCGCAAGCTGCCGCAGGCCAAGCCGCACGCCGCGGCCTACGCCGACCTGCAGCAGCAGTTGGGGGCGCTGATGCCCAAGTGGTTCATCCGCGATACCCCGTACGCCCAGCTGTCGCACTTCCCCCGCTACCTGAAGGCGGCGGTGGCGCGCATCGACAAGCTGCGCGCCGATCCGGGCCGCGACGCCAAGCTGGTGGCCGAGATGGCGCCGCTGGTGACCCAGTACCAGCGCGCCCGCTCGGCCCTGAAGGGGGCGCCCGACCCCCGCCTGGACGAGTTCCGCTGGCTGCTGGAGGAACTGCGGGTCGCCCTGTTCGCGCAGGAATTGCGCACGCCGATGCCGGTATCGGTCAAGCGGCTGATGAAAAGCTGGGAGTCCCTGCAACGCTGATTTGCAGGTTTTCGCGGGGCCGGCCTGAGCCCCGCGACCCTTGGGACGGGGCGGCGCGAGCCGTCCCGTATTACACCCGGATTTCAGTCGTTTTCTGTTCAGAGACACGTCATCTGGTTATGCTTCAATGCGCGGGCCTTCTCCCGCCGCTCCCTGGAGCATTGCCGACATGTTCGAGCTTTTCAGCACCCGCACGCGCCCGTCCTCGTCGTCGCGCTCCTCGCCCAACCGCTGGGACTGGGCGCTGCTGCCCCTGGTGCTGGTGGTGCTGGCCGCCATGGCCTACGGCGCCTCGCAGATGAGCCGCCCCTTCGCCGTCGGCGAAGAACTGCCGATCTCGCTCGATCCGATCTACCTGCCGTACTACCTGCTGCGCACCATCCTGCGGATGTTCACGGCGCTGGCCTTTTCGCTGCTGTTCAGCTTCATCTTCGCCGCCATCGCGGCCAAGTTCCGCACCGCCGAAAAAGCCATGATCCCGATGCTGGACATCCTCCAGTCGGTGCCCATCCTGGGTTTCCAGGCCATCGCCATCGCGCCCTTCATCGCGCTGTTTCCCGGCAATCTGCTGGGGGTCGAGTGCGCGGCGATCTTCGCCATCTTCACCTCGCAGGCCTGGAACATGGCGTTCAGCCTGTACCAGTCGATGCGCACCGTGCCGGCCGAACTGAACGAGGCCGCGCGCGTGTTCCGGCTGTCCGGCTGGCAGCGCTTCTGGCGCCTGGAACTGCCGTACGCCACCCCCGGCCTGCTGTGGAACATGATGATGTCCATGTCCGGCGGCTGGTTCTTCCTGGTGGCGGCCGAGGCCATCTCGGTGGCGGGGCAGGACATCAAGCTGCCCGGCATCGGCTCGTACATCGCCGTGGCCATCGACGCCGAGGACGGCCGCGCCATCGCCTGGGCCATCGGCGCCATGATGGCTGGCATCCTGCTCTACGACCAACTGTTCTTCCGGCCGCTGCTGGCCTGGGCCGACAAGTTCCGCTTCGAGGAATCGCAGGCCGACGTGGCGCAGCAGTCGTGGCTGCTGGACTGGACCCGCCGCAGCCGCTGGATGCAGGCCCTGTCCAACAGGTTCTGGGCGCAGATGCGGCGCGCGCTGGGTTGGTTCAGCGTGTCGTACGACGGCACCTCGATCCGCGCCCGCGCCAAGGCGCCGGACCCGCGCTGGACCCGGGTCTGGGATTCGCTGCTGGCCGCCGGCGCGCTGCTGGCCACCTACAAGCTGGTGGTCTTCGTGCATGCGGAGGTGGGCTGGAGCGAAGTGCTGCACGTGATCGGCCTGGGCGGCATCACGCTGCTGCGGGTGATGGTGCTGATCGGGCTGGCGTCGCTGATCTGGGTGCCGATCGCGGTCTGGATCGGCCTGCGGCCCAAGTATTCGCAGCGGGTGCAGGCGGTGGCGCAGTTCCTGGCGGCGTTCCCGGTCAACCTGCTGTTCCCGGCCGTGGTGTTCGTGATGGTGGCGTTGAAGCTCAACCCCAACATCTGGCTCAGTCCGCTGATCATCTTCGGCACCCAGTGGTACATCCTGTTCAACGTGGTGGCGGGCGCCTCGACCATTCCGAACGAACTGCGCCTGGCCGCCAGCAACCTGGGCCTGAAGGGCTGGCTGCTGTGGCGCCGGGTCTACCTGCCGGCGGTGTTCCCCAGCTTCATCACCGGCGCCATCACGGCCAGCGGCGGTTCCTGGAACGCCAGCATCGTGGCCGAGTACGTGTCCTGGGGCAATACCTCGCTGATGGCCGACGGCCTGGGCAGCTACATCAAGCAGATGACCGAGCAGGGCGATTTCCACCGCATCGCGCTCGGCATCGGCGTCATGAGCATTTTCGTCATGCTGTTGAACCGGTTTTTCTGGCGCAAACTGTATTTGCTGGCCGAAGACCGCGGCCGGTAGGAGTCTTCATGAATTCCAATTTCCTGATCGAACTGCACGATGTCGGCAAGTCGTTCCGCGCCGCCGACGGCACTGCCCGCAACGTGCTGGAACACGTCGACTTCATCCTGCACGAAGGCGAGATCGTGGCCCTGCTGGGCAAGTCCGGTTCGGGCAAGTCGACCCTGCTGCGCATCATGGCGGGGCTGGTCAACGCCGACCAGGGCACCGTCACCTACCGCGGCCAGCCGGTGTACGGCCCGGCGGCCGGCATCGCCATGGTGTTCCAGTCGTTCGCGCTGTTCCCGTGGCTGACCGCGCAGCAGAACGTCGAGCTGGGGCTGGAAGCCCAGGGCGTGGCGCCGGCCGAACGCGCCAAGCGCGCCGACGCGGTGCTCGACCTGATGGGCCTGGGCGGTTTTGGCGGCGCGCTGCCGCGCGAACTGTCCGGCGGCATGCGCCAGCGCGTCGGCATCGCCCGCGCGCTGGTCATGAATCCGGACGTGCTGCTGATGGACGAAGCCTTCTCGGCGCTGGACGTGCTGACCGGCGAGACGCTGCGCGACGACATGCTGGAACTGTGGGACGAGAGCCGCATTTCGACCAAGGGCATCCTGATCGTTTCCCACAACATCGAGGAAGCGGTCATGATGGCCGACCGCATCATCGTGTTCTCCAGCGATCCGGGCCGCATCCGCAGCCAGGTGCAGATCGGCCTGCCGCGGCCGCGCGACGCCGATTCGCCGCAGGTGCGGGCGCTGATCGACGAGGTCTACGCGCTGATGACGCAACGCCCGGCGCACGACGTGCCGACGCCGCGCCAGCAGGGCCTGGGCTACCGCTTTCCGCAGACCGAGGTCGAGCGCATGGAAGGCGTGCTGGACGTGCTGGCCGAGGCGCCGTTCAACGGCCGCGCCGACCTGCCCAAGCTGGCCGAGGAAGCCGAGATCTCGGACGACGACCTGCTGCCGGCCTGCGAAGCGCTGGGCTTGTTCGGGCTGGCCCAGATCGACAAGGGCGATATCTTCCTGACGCCGCTGGGCCAGCGCTACGTGCATGCCGACCAGGGCCAGAAGCAGGCCATCTTCGGCCGCCAGCTGCTGGCGCACGTGCCGCTGGCCGCGCACATCCGCCACAGCCTGGAGCAGGAACCCGCCGGCGAGTTGCCGGAAAAGAACTTCCTGGATTCGCTGGAGGAATTCCTCAAGCCCGACGAAGCCGAGCGCGTGCTGAAGATCGCGGTGGAATGGGGCCGCTATGGCGAGATCTACGGCTATGACTACCACACCGGCCTGTTGACCTTGCCGGAACGCGACGCGGGGTAGGGTGGGGAACGGCGGGCCGTCCGGCCCGCCGTGGTGGCGTGATGACCGCGCGATCCGCGCGGTCGGCCCGATCACAGGGCGATGAAGCCCGCGATCACCAGGACGATCAGGCCGTACTTGGTGGTCTTGTAGACATTGCGGTTCCAGGCCTTGAAGGCCTTGCGCTTCTGGTCGATGACCCAGTGCGCGTGGGTCAGCTTGTTGATGGCGCCGGTCTGGTCGCCGCCGTCGTTGGGCGAGCTGGCCGCCGACATCACCACCCGGCCGAACCAGCGGTTGAAGGCCTCGGCCCAGCCCCACTTGAGCGGCCGCTCGACGTCGCAGAACAGGATGATGCGGTTCTGGTCGGTGTGGTTGTAGGCCTCGTGCACGTAGGTCTCGTCGAACACCACGCTTTCGCCGTCGCGCCAGCTGTAGGTTTCGCCGTCGACGATGATGTGGCAGCCGTTGTCGTTGGGCGTGGCCAGGCCCAGGTGATAGCGCAGCGAGCCGGCGAACGGATCGCGGTGCGGGTTCAGCTTGCCGCCCGGGGGCAGCTCGGCGAACATGGCCGCCTTGACCTTGGGCAGCGTCTTCAGGATGGCCACCGTCTTGGGGCACAGTTCCTCGGCCGACGGGTGGCGGGCGTCATACCATTTCAGGTAGAAGCGCTTCCAGCCGTACTTGAAGAACGAGTTGAAGCCGATGTCGTTATGGCTGTCGGCCGCCTTGATGCGACGCATCTCGGCCATCTGCAGGGCCTCGTCGCGGATCGTCTCCCAGTTGTCGTCCAGCACCTTGAGTTCGGCGATCTCGCTGGTGGTCAGGTAGGGGGTCGACGGCACGCGCGAGGTCAGCACCATGAAGGCGTTGACCGGCGCGAGCAGCACCGAGTGGTCCAGCAGTTGCCGGCCCAGCGGCAGCTTGACGCGGCCGCGGAAGTGCGCGAACAGGATGGCGGCGAGCCAGATCCCGGGAATCAGCCATTTCATACGTAAATTTCGTCCTGCGACAGGTGAGTCAGGTCCAATCGCCTATTGTTACACAGGGGCGCCCGGCGGGCGGCGGCCGAATCGGCCAAAGGGCGGTTTTCGATCGTCCGACTGGGTACAATTCTTCCTATGTCCGAAGCCGTAACAAACCCGTCCCCATTTGTTCACCTGCGCGTTCACTCCGAGTTCTCGGTGGTGGACGGCCTCGTGCGCATCCCCGACCTCATCAAGCGCGTCGCCAAGCTGGGCCAGCCCGCCGTCGCGCTGACCGATCTGTCGAACCTGTTCGGCCTGATCAAGTTCTACAAGGCCGCGCGCGGCGCGGGCATCAAGCCCATCGCCGGTTGCGACGTCTGGCTGAGCAACGACGACGACCCGTCCAAGCCGTTCCGCGTGCTGTTGCTGGTGCGCAACCACCAGGGTTACCTGAACCTGTGCGAACTGCTGTCGCGCTCGTTCCTGACCAACCAGGGCAAGGGCCGCGCCGAGATCCGCCGTGAATGGCTGCAGGGCCAGGACGGCCTGATCGTGCTGTCGGGCGGCCGCGGCGGCGACGTCGGCCAGGCGCTGGACGCCGGCAACGCGGTGTCGGCGCTGGCGCTGGCGCGCCAGTGGGCGCACCTGTTCCCGGGCAGCTACTACATCGAACTGCAGCGCGCCGGCATGGACGGCGACGAAGCCTACACCCAGGCCGCCATGCGCCTGGCGGCCGAGGCCGGCCTGCCGGTGGTGGCCACGCACCCGGTGCAGTTCCTGGACGAATACGAGTTCCAGGCGCACGAGGCCCGCGTCTGCATCGCCGAAGGCGAGATCCTGGCGAACCCGCGCCGCGTGCGTCGCTTCACCAAGGAACAGTACCTGCTCAGTTCCGAGGAAATGGCGCGCCGCTTCGCCGACGTGCCCTCGGCGCTGGCCAACACGGTCGAGATCGCCAAGCGCTGCAACCTCAGCCTGGTGCTGGGCAAGCCGCGCCTGCCCAACTTCCCCACGCCCGACGGCGTGTCGCTGGACGACTACCTGGTGCAGCTGTCCGAAGAGGGCCTGGAAAAGCGCATGGCTTTCCTGTTCCCGGACGACGCCGAGCGTGAGTCCAAGCGCGAGCAGTACTACGAGCGCCTGCGCTGGGAGTGCAAGACCATCATCCAGATGGGCTTTCCCGGCTACTTCCTGATCGTGCAGGACTTCATCAACTGGGGCAAGAACAACGGCGTGCCGGTCGGCCCGGGCCGGGGCTCGGGCGCCGGTTCGCTGGTGGCGTACGCGCTGGGCATTACCGACCTGGATCCGATCCGCTACGACTTGCTGTTCGAGCGCTTCCTGAACCCCGAGCGGGTCTCGATGCCCGACTTCGATATCGACTTCTGCCAGGACAACCGCGAACGCGTCATCGACTACGTCAAGGAAAAGTACGGCCGCGCCGCCGTCAGCCAGATCGCCACCTTCGGTACCTTGGGCGCCAAGGCCGTGGTGCGTGACGCCGGCCGGGTGCTGGACATGCCCTACATGTTCTGCGACGGCCTGTCCAAGCTGATCCCGTTCAACCCGATGGATCCGTGGACGCTCGAACGCACCCTGAAGGACGAGCCGGCCTTCAAGGACCGCTACGAGCAGGAAGAGGAAGTGCGCGCGCTGGTCGACCTGGCCAAGCCGCTCGAAGGCCTGACCCGCAACATCGGCATGCACGCCGGCGGCGTGCTGATCGCGCCCGGCAAGCTCACCGACTTCTGCCCGCTGTATTGCCAGGCGGGGCAGGAGAACAGCGCCGTCTCGCAGTTCGACAAGGACGACGTCGAAGCCGCCGGCCTGGTGAAGTTCGACTTCCTGGGCCTGCGCAACCTGACCATCCTGGACTGGGCGGTGCGCTACGTGCGCCAGTTCAACGCGGACAAGCGCGACTTCGACGTCATGGCGCTGGCGCTGGACGATCCGGCCGCCTACAAGATCCTGTGCGACGCCAACACCACCGCGGTGTTCCAGCTGGAATCGCGCGGCATGAAGGAACTGCTCAAGAAGCTGCGGCCCAATACCTTCGAAGACATCATCGCCATGCTGGCCCTGTACCGTCCGGGGCCGCTGGAATCGGGCATGGTGGACGATTTCGTCAACCGCAAGCACGGCCGCGCCGCGGTGGACTACTTCCACAACGATCTGGAGAGCACGCTCAAGAGCACCTACGGGGTCATCGTCTACCAGGAACAGGTGATGCTGATCTCGCAGATCATCGGCGGCTACTCGCTGGGCGGCGCCGACCTGCTGCGCCGCGCCATGGGCAAGAAAAAGCCCGAGGAAATGGCCAAGCACCGCGAGCTGTTCGAGCAGGGCGCCAAGGAAAAGGGCCACGACCCGGACCTCGCCGTCAAGCTGTTCGACCTGATGGAGAAGTTCGCGGGCTACGGCTTCAACAAGTCGCACTCGGCCGCGTACGCGCTGATCTCGTACCAGACCGCCTGGCTCAAGGCCTACCACCCGACCGAGTTCCTGGCCGCCACCATGTCCTCCGACATGGACGACACGGACAAGGTCCAGATCTTCTGCCGCGACGCCCAGGACAACGGCGTCGAGGTGCTGCCGCCGGACGTCAACTTCTCGGGCTACCGCTTCGAGCCGGTGGCCGACCGCTACACCGAAAAGGGCAAGCCGCCGCGCACCATGCGCTACGGCCTGGGGGCGGTCAAGGGCACGGGCCAGGGCGCGGTCGAGGACATCCTGCGCGCGCGCAAGGAAGGCGGCCCGTTCCAGAACCTGTTCGACTTCTGCCGCCGCGTCAGCAAGCACGCGGTCAACCGCCGCACCATCGAGGCCCTGATCAAGGCCGGCGCGTTCGACACCATCGAACCCAACCGCGCCGCCATGCTGGCTTCGGTGCCGACCGCCATGGAAGCGGCCGAGCAGGCCGCCCGCAGCGCCAACCAGTCGTCGCTGTTCGGTGACGACAGCAGCGACGTGGTGGCTGGCGAGCTGGCCAAGGTCGCGCCGTGGGACCTGCACAAGAAGCTGACCGAGGAAAAATCGGCGCTGGGCTACTACTACAGCGGCCACCTGTTCGACGCCTGGCGCGACGAAGTGCGCCAGATCGTGCCGATGCAGCTGGCGCGGGTCGAGCCGCAGCGCGACCTGCAATGGATGTGCGGGGTGCTGGCCAGCGTGCGCGTCATGATGACGCGCCGGGGCAAGATGGTGTTCGCGGTGCTGGACGACGGCACCGCGCAGGTCGAGATCTCGGTGTTCAACGAGCTCTACGAAAAGCACCGCAACCGCCTGCGCGAAGACCAGCTGGTCATCGTCCAGGGCAAGGTCAGCAACGACGACTACTCGGGCGGCATGCGCATCGTCGCCGAGCAGCTCTATGACCTGCAGCTGGCGCGCGAGGCGCGCGCCAAGTCGCTGCGCGTCAAGCTCAATGGCGGCGCCGACGCCGCGCGCCTGCGCCAGATGCTCAACCCGTTCCGCGCCGAGCCCGAGAACGGCATCCCCGGCGTGCCGGTCGACATCGTCTATACCAGGAACAATTTCCTGTGCACGGTGCGGCTGGGCGAGGAATGGCGCGTGCGCATGGCCGACACGCTGCTCGAGAACCTGAACGCCTGGACCAAGCCGAACGGCGTGGAGGTCACGTACTGATGCGCATCGTCCACTCGGAGGCCGCCACCAGTTTCGGTGGCCAGGAAGGCCGTGTCTTCAAGGAGATGAACGCCATGCGAGCGCGTGGCCATCACCTCGAGGCCATCTGCCAGCCGAGCGCGCTGCTGGCCGAGCGTCTGTCGGACGTCGGCTTCACGGTTCACGCGCTGGAGATGGACGGGCCGGTCAACTACCTGAAGGGCGTTGCCGCCATCCGCCGCATCTTGCGCGAAGGCCGCTTCGACGTACTCAATACCCATAGCCGGCGCGACACCGTGATCGCCGCGGCCGCCGGCCGCCTGGCGGGCACGCCGCTGATCGTGCGCACCCGCCACCTGTCCAACAGGGTCGGCTGGCTTTGGTCGTACACGCGCCTGCCGCATCGCGTCACCACCGTCAGCGACCATGTGCGCGAGCACCTGATCGCGCGCGGCGTGCCGGCCGATCGCGTCGCCACCGTCTATTCGCCCATCGTGCTGCCGCCGCCGGTAGAGCATTCGACCCTGCGCGAGGAACTCGGGCTGGCGCCGGACGACCTGGTGGTCGGCTGTGTCGCCGTGATGCGCGCCACCAAGGGCCACAAGGACCTGATCGACGCCATCGCGCCGCTGATGGCTACCCGGCCCAAGCTGCACCTGGTATTCGTGGGCGGCGGTTCGCCGGTGTTCGAGCAGACCCAGGCCTACGTGGCCGAACGTGGCTTGGCCGATCGCATCCACTTGATGGGTATGCGCCGCGACGTGCCCAACCTGTTGGCCGGCTGCGACCTGTTCGCGCTGGCGACCCAGCAGGAAGCTTCCGGCACCGTCTACGTCGAGGCCCAGGCCAGCGGCCTGCCGGTCATCGGTACCGACGTCGGCGGCGTGTCCGAGATGTTCCGCAACGGCGAAACCGGCATCCTGATGCCGCCCAGGGACCCGGTCGCGCTCACCGCCGCGCTCGAGACGCTGATCGACGACGCCGCGCTGCGTCACCGCATGGGCGAGGCCGGCCGCAAGATGGTCTGGGAAGAGGGCGTGTTCTCGCCCGCCCGCCTGGCCGAGACCACCGAGGCCGTCTACACCCGCTGGCTGGCGGAGCGGCGCGGATGAGCGCGCCCAATGTCCCGGTGCTGATGTACCACCACGTCACGCCGGCCGGCGGCATGATCGCCGCCACGCCGGACGTGTTCGAGGCCCAGATCGCGCGCCTGGCGCGCGCCGGCTACCAGTCGCTGTCGACCGACCAGTTCGCCGCCTACCTGGCCGGCGCGCCGGCGCCCGAGCGCTCGGTGCTGATCACCTTCGACGACGGCTATCTCGACAACTGGGTCCATGCCCATCCAGTGCTGGCGCGCCACGGCATGCGCGCCGTGCTGTTCACCATCACCGGCTGGATCGGCGACGGACCCGTGCGCGCGCACGCCGGGCAGGACCTGCCGCTGCCGGCCACGCCCGACCACGATGCCTGCAAGAAGCTGGTGGCCGAGGGCCGCAGCGACGACGCCATGTTGCGCTGGAGCGAGATCGAGGCCATGCAGGCCGCCGGCACCTTCGAATTCCATTCGCACACCCATACCCACACCCGCTGGGACAAGGTCTGTGGCGCCGATACCGAGGCCAGGCGCGCCCACATCGTCCAGGAACTGGCCGATTCGCGCGAGACGCTGACGCGCCGGCTGGGGCAGGCCAGCGACCACCTCTGCTGGCCGCAGGGCTATTTCGATGCCGACTACGTGGCCGCCGCCCGCCAGGCGGGCTTTCGCCACCTCTACACGACCGACCCGTTCGGCCAGAACACGCCCGGCGCAGATCCCGCGCACATCTACCGCTTCGCGGTGCGCAACCAGGGCGGCACCTGGTTGAACCGGCGCATCTGGCTGTCGCGCGATCCCTTCTGGGGGCCGCGCTATCTCGCCTGGAAGGCCTGGAAAAAGCGTCTTAGGAATCGCGGATGAAGTTATCAGTCATAGTCATCACCAAGAACGAAGCGGCCAACATCGCCGACTGCCTCAAGTCGGTCGCCTTCGCCGACGAGTTCATCGTGGTGGATTCGGGCAGCACCGACGGCACGGTGGAACTGGCGCGCGCCCTGGGGGCGCGGGTCGAGGTGACGGCCGACTGGCCTGGTTTCGGTCCGCAGAAGAACCGTGCGCTGGACCTGGCCACCGGCGACTGGGTGCTGTCGATCGACGCCGACGAGCGCGTCACGCCCGAGCTGGCCCGCGAGATCCAGGACACCATCGCCGCGCCGCGCGGCGCGGCCTACGAGATCGCCCGCCTGTCGAATTTCTGCGGCCGCGACATCCGCCACAGCGGCTGGTGGCCCGATTACGTGCTGCGCCTGTTCAAGCGCGGCACGGCGCGTTTCAACGACGTGGTGGTGCACGAGCGGGTGGTGCCGGCCAGCGGCCAGGCGCCGCTGCGGCTCGCCGGCCACTTCCAGCATTACCCGTACGACAACCTGGATGCGCTGATCACCAAGATCAACCGCTACTCGTCCGACGCCGCCGCGATGATGCACGCCAAGGGCCGCCGTACCTCCGTGTTCGGTGCGCTCGGCCACAGCTTCTGGACCTTCGTGCGCATCTATCTGATCCGGCGCGGCTTTCTCGACGGCCGCCATGGCCTGGTGCTGGCGGTGACGGCCGCCGCGGGCAGCTTCTTCCGTTATTCGAAGCTGATGTTCCTGGTTGATAAAAACAAGTGAAAATCCTCTACACCAACTTCCACGCCGGCAACGGCGGTGGGCACGTCACCTACATCATCAACCTGGCGCGCGCCCTGGCCGCGGAGCACCAGATCACGGTCGCCGCGCCCGCCACCAGCCGCCTGTATCGCTACGCCAAGGCGGTCCCGGGCGTCACGGTGGTCGACATGCGCTACACCACGCGGCCGTCGTCCTGGTTCAAGGACCGTGCCCGGTTGCGCCGCCTGATCAAGGGCGGCCGCTTCGACATCATCCACGCCAACGGCTCGGCAGACCACAAGCAGGTCATGCTGGCCACGTTGGCGATGGCGCACCGTCCGCGCATCGTGTTCACCAAACACAACGACCACCCGGTCACCAGCTTCGGCCACAAGCTACGCGTCGCGCTGGCCACCGACCACAGCATCGCCGTCAGCGACTACATCCATCGCCTGCTGGCCGATTCCCCCTATCGCAAGCGGCCGATCACCACGATCCGTCACGGCATCGATACGCGCTTTTTCGCGCCGCCGCCGCCCGACAGCCTGGATAAGCTGCGCGAGATCTTCTTCGGCCCGCAATGGCAGGGCAAGTTGCTGCTGGGCAGCGCCGGCGGCACCGACTACGACAAGGGCTGGCTCGACCTGGTGGCCGCCGTGGCGGCGCTGCCGCCGGGCGACCGCGAGCGCGTGCTGCTGCTGGTGGCCGGCGACCCGCCGTCCGAGGCCAAGCTCGATCGCGTGCGCGAACTCGGCATGATCGACCAGGTACGCTTCCCCGGCCTGCTCGACGACGTGCGGGCGGCGCTGGCCTCGTGCCACGCCGGCTTCGTGCTTTCGTACCGCGAGGCGCTGTCGTTCGCCTGCCGCGAGATCATGGGCCTGGGTCTGCCGGCGCTGGTGACCGACGCCGGCGGCCTGCCCGAGAACGTGACCGACGGCGTCGACGGCTGGATCGTGCCGGTGCGCGACGTGGCCGCCATGACCGCGCGTCTGCGTCTCATGCTGGATGACCCCGCGCAGGTGCGGGAGATGGGGCGGAACGCCCGCCAGACCGCCGAGCGCGACTTCAACCTGGCGCGTTTCGCGCAAGCCACGATCGACGTCTACCAACGTACATTGGGCGGACACTGAGCCTTTATAATCCGCGCTATGTCTATCCCAATTCTCATGTACCACCAGATCGGCGAGCCCAATCCCAAGGGCACGCCGTTCCGCGGCCTGACGGTGCACCCGGACGATTTCGCGCGCCAGATGCGCTGGATGCGCTTCCTGGGCTATCGCGGCCTGTCGATGCGCGACGTCATGCCCTACGTGCGCGGCGAGCGCCGCGGCAAGGTGTTCGGCCTGACCTTCGACGACGGCTACCGCAACGTGGTCCAGAACGCGATGCCGGTGCTGGACAAGCTGGGCTTCACCGCCACCAACTACCTGGTGGCCAACCAGTTCGACGGCGGCAATGTCTGGGACGCCAAGATCGGCATTCCCTTCTCGCCGCTGATGACGGTCGACGAGATGCGCCAATGGGCCGCGTCCGGCCACGAGGTCGGCTCGCACACCCTGGACCACGTCCACCTGCCCGAAATGACGCCCGACGAGGCGCGCCGCCAGATGGTCGAGTCCAAGGACGCGCTGGAGCAGGTGCTGGGCGCGCCCGTCACCGCCTTCTGTTATCCCTATGGCGACCATGGCCCGGAACACCTGGTCATGGCGCGCGAAGCGGGCTATGACAACGCCACGCTGACCAAGCGCGGGCTGGCCAAGGCCAGCGACGACCCGTTCGGCCTGCCGCGGGTGACGGTGTCGCGGTCGACCGGCATTTTGAGTTTCCTGCAGAAATGCCTGACGCGTTATGAAGACGTCCGCGGTCGCGGCTGAGCGGCGGTTGCGTATCGCACTGCTGGTCGACCGCTTCGGCAACCGTTTCGGCGGCGCCGAGGCCTACGGCGTCGAACTCATGCGCGTGCTGGGCGAACGCCACGACATTTCCGTGGTGGCGCGCGACTTCGACAGCGACCTGCCGTTTCCCTTCCTGCCCGTGCGTTTCCCCGGCTGGCTGCCCAGCTGGATGCGGGTGCTGTATTTCGCCTGGAAGGCCGATCGCCTGACCCGCGGCCGCTACGACATCGTGCATTCGCACATGAACGGCTGGGCCGGTGAAATCCAGGTCATGCACGTCACGCCGGTGCGCTACAACCGCCTGACCCGGGTCAAGCCGCTCAAGCGCGCGCTGGCCTGGCTCAGCCCGCGGCTGGCCACCTATCTGTTGCTGGAGAAGTTCCGCGTGCGCCGCGCGTCCGCGCGGCGCGTGGTGGCGGTGTCCGGCCTGATCATGGACCAGCTGCACCGCAGCTACGGCCCGCAGTTGCCGGTCGAGATCATCGCGCCTGGCGTCAAGCTGCCCGCGCCCGAGGCCGCCGCGGCCCGCGCCGCCACCCGCGCCGAACTCGGCTGGGACGACGCCACCATCGGCTGCCTGCTGGTGGCCCGCAATCCGCTGCGCAAGGGCCTGCCCGCGCTGCTCGACGCCCTGGCGCTGTTGCCGGCGCCGTACCGCCTGCTGGTGGTGGGCGCCGACGAGGCCACCCGCGACCGCGTGCGCGCGGCCGGCGCGGTCGCCAGCCGCGTCACCCTGGTGGATCCCACGCCCGAGGTCGCCCGCTATTTCGCCGCGGCCGACATCTACGCGCATCCCACGCTCAACGACAGCTACGCCATGGCGCCGCTGGAAGCCATGTCGCACGGCCTGCCGGTGGTGGTCAGTTCGCCCGCCTATTGCGGCTTCGCCCAGTACCTGTCGGCCGGCAAGGATGCGCTGATCCTGCAGGACCCGCGCGACGGCGCCCAGCTGGCGCAGGCCCTGCAACGCCTGGGCGACGAGCCCGAGCTGCGCGCGGCGCTGTCCGAACGCGGCCTGGCGATCGCCCGCGCCCAGAGCTGGGAAACCGTGGCGGCGCGCTACGAGGACCTGTATCAGGCCGTGCTGGCCGAGCGCGCCTGACGGCGGCCGCGAGGCCCGCGCCAGAAACGACAACGGGACCGCGAGGTCCCGTTGCGCATTCAGTGCGCTGGCGCCGTGGCGCGTTCGAGTTCGCCCAGCCAGCGCACCGCGTATTCCCGATCCGGTCCGCACATTTCGGCCTGGGCCTGCAGTCCGCCGCAGAAATCCGGCCGTGACGGCTGGCCGAAGATGGCGCAGCGCATGTCCGGCAGCAGCTGGATACAGGGCACGCCCGCCGGCTTGCCATGCGGCATCCCCGGAATCGGCCGGGTGATCGACGGCGCGATGCAACAGGCGCCGCATCCCGGCCGACAGGCCAGCGCCGTCGCCATGCTCAGACCCACCCGCGCAGCCAGTACACGAACAGGCCGGCGTATTCCTTGATGATCGAGCGGCTGGCGTCGAAGGTGCGCTGGTCGGGCAGCCAGCGGTTGAGCGAACCGTCGGTTGGCGCCACGATCTGCGGCGGCGCGGGGGCGGCGATGGCGACCACGCCCTGCTTGGAGAAGGCCGCCATGGCGCGCGGCATGTGCAACGCCGAGGTCACCAGCAGCACCTTGCCGATGCCGCGCGTCTTGAGCTGGTCTTCGGTCAGGGCCGCGTTCTCGTAGGTGGTACGGCTGGCGTTTTCCAGGATCAGGGCCGATTCCGGCACGCCCTGCTGGCGGATCGCATGGGCCATGCCGCGGGCCTCGCTGATGTCGCCTTCCAGGGCGCCGCCGGACAGCACCACCTTGGGGGCGCGGCCGGCCAGGTACAGCTGCGCGGCGGTGTCCACGCGTACCACCGCGGTGTCCTTGTCGTAAGGCAGGAACCAGTTGGCGCGCCCGTTGGCGGTGTTGCCGCCCAGCACCACGATGGCGTCGGCCGTCGGCGATTCGGTCGGCGGCAGGTGCGGATAGCGGCTTTCCAGCGCGCCGCCCAGCCACAGCGAGGTGGCCGGCAGCGACCAGGCCAGCGCCCACAGCAGGCCGGCAACGATCAGGGCGCCACCGGTCTTGCGCAGCCGGAACAGGCCGAGCACCAGGCCGATCACCACCAGGGTCAGGCACAGGTTGTAGGGGATGATCAGATTCGTGAGGTAGGTGGACATGATGGTCATTTCAAAACTAAGCGTTTACTGCGCGCCGTCCAGTAACTGGCCAGCCTGCCGTTCCACCTCCTCGATGGATGGCCAGGCCGTTTCCGAACCGACACATACCGCGCGGGGCGACCACGGGCCGGTGCGGCCGGGGCGGGTGACGCCGAACAGCGTCAACTCGCGGGCGCCTGCCGCGGCGGCCACGTGCGAGACCCCGGAGTCGTTGCAAATCACCAACGCCGCGCGCGCCGTCAGCGCGGCGAACGCGCCCAGCGGCAGCGGGGGCAGCAACTGCGCCGTCGGCGCATTGCGCCGGGCTTCCTCGGTTTCCGCCGGAGGGGGGCACATTACCACGGTATGGCCCCGGGCTTGCAGCGTGCGGGTAAGTGTATCGAATCCCGGCCATACCTTGATCCTGCCTTTGTGCAGCCCGGTCGCGGTGGGGGCGATCAGGACGAAGCGCTGGCCGGCCAGGCCGGCCGCTTCCAGGGCCAGGCTGGCGGTTTGCTGGTGGCCCGGCGTCAGCGGCAGGTCGAGCGTCGGGCCCGGTTCGGCGGGGCCGGTCGGCAGCCCCCAGCGGGCCAGCGCCTCGCGGGTCAGGTGGTGCCAGGACTGCACCGCGTGCAGCCCGGCGTCCGGCTTGGCCACCGGCCAGCGCAGCAGGAAGCTGCGGCCGTCGTCGCGGTAGCCGGCCGACGGCAGTCCCGCCAGCCGGAACACCAGCGCGCTCGATAGCGAGTCCGGCAACAGCAACCCGCGGGCGCGGCGGCCTTCGGCCCCCAGCGAGCGGCGGTGCGCGCTGACCTTGGCACGATCCGGCCCCACTTTGCCCAGCATCGGCAGGAACTCCCGTTTCTCGATGCCATCCAACAGGTCCCGGGCCCAGGGGCGGGCGCAGATCACCAGGGGCAGGCCGGTGGCCTGCAGGGTGCGCAGGCTGGGCAGGCTCATGCAGACATCACCCACCCAGTTGGGCAGACGGACGTAAAGGCAACTGATTTCGGACATGGACAGGCGCACGGCGCGGTAGGGGCTGAAAAGGGGACGCCCGGCCCCGCGCGGCAACGCGTAGCCAGTACAATCCGGGGCACAATTGTATAAAAGCGAGTGATTCCATTGAATTCTGCCGCACGCAACGCGCCTGCGGGCTCCCAGCCCGTCAAAGCCGAGCTCTGGAACCGTATCTACAGCCGGGTCGGTTCCTACTGGAAGGGGTTGGTGCTGGCGATCCTGCTGATGGCCGGCGCCGCGGCCACGCAGCCCACGCTGGCCGTCATTATGAAGCCGTTGCTGGACGAAGGCTTCTCGGGCGCCAAACCCTATTATGTCTGGGCGCTGCCGCTGGCGGTGGTGGGCCTGATCTTCGTGCGTGGCGTCTGCAACTTCTTCAGTGACTACCTGCTGGCGTGGGTGGCCAACAACGTGCTGCTGGGCATGCGGCGCGACATGTTCGAGCGCCTGCTGGGCCTGCCCGACGCCGACTTCAAGCGCGGCGACACCGGCCGGTTGCTGAACCGCTTCACCATCGACGCCGGCAACGTCACCGGTTATGCCACCGACGTCATCACGGTGCTGGTGCGCGAAACCCTGGTGGTCATCGCCCTGATCTGCGTGCTGCTGTACATGTCGTGGGTGTTGACCCTGATCATCCTGATCATGCTGCCGGTCTCGGTGCTGATCGCCCGCAGCTTCATCAGCCGCCTGCGCCGCATCAACCGCGAAACCGTCAACATGAACGCCGAACTGACCCGCGTGGTCAGCGAAGGCATCGACGGCCAGCGCGTCATCAAGCTGTTCGACGGCTACGAGGTCGAGCGCGGCCGTTTCGATTTCGTCAGCACCCGCCTGCGTCGTTTCGCGATGCGCACGGCCACCGCCGACGCGGCCCTGACGCCGCTGACGCAGGTCTGCATCTCGATCTCGGTGGGCGCGGTCATCGCCGTGGCCCTGAGCCAGGCCAACAACGGCGCGCTCACCGTCGGCAGCTTCGCCTCCTTCATGGCGGCGCTGGCCCAGATCTTCGACCCGATCAAGCGCCTGACCAATCTGGCCGCCCGCATGCAGAAGATGCTGGTGTCCGCCGAAAGCGTGTTCACGCTGATCGACCAGGTCCCCGAGGGCGACGACGGCACGCGCGAGCTGCCCGAACCGGTGCGCGGCAAGGTTGAATTCCGCAACGTCACCCACCGCTTTTCCGACGCCGACCGCGACACCGTCAACGACGTGTCGTTCATCGTCGAACCCGGCCAGACCGTGGCCCTGGTGGGCCGTTCCGGCAGCGGCAAGACCACGCTGGTCAACATGCTGCCGCGCTTCGTCCTGGCCGACAGCGGCGCCATCATGGTCGACGACGTGCCGATCAACGACCTGAAGCTGCGCAGTCTGCGCTCGCACCTGTCGCTGGTCAGCCAGGACGTGGTGCTGTTCGACGACACCATCGCCGCCAACGTCGGCTATGGCGCGCTCGGCCAGGCCAGCGAGCAGCAGGTGCGCGACGCCCTGGCCGCCGCCAACCTGCTGGAATTCGTCGAAGGCCTGCCGCAGGGCATCAACACCCCCGTTGGCGAGAACGCCGCCCGCCTGTCCGGCGGCCAGCGCCAGCGCCTGGCGATCGCCCGCGCCCTGATCAAGAACGCGCCCATCCTGATCCTCGACGAAGCCACCTCCGCGCTCGACAACGAATCCGAACGCCAGGTCCAGTCCTCGCTCGAGCGCCTCATGAAGGGCCGCACCACGCTGGTCATCGCGCACCGCCTGTCGACCGTGCAGAACGCCGACCGCATCATCGTGCTCGACGCCGGCAAGATCGTCGAGCAGGGCGCGCATCCCGAGCTGCTGGCCGCCAATGGCCTGTACGCCTCGCTCTACAAGATGCAGTTCCGCGAAGACTGATCCCGCGCGGTGCCAGGCCGCCACCCAGGAGCCGCCCATGTCCCTGCCCGCCGAAGGCAACCAGCTCGTCAACGTCGTCGTTCTGCTGGGGGCCGCGGTGGTGGCGGTGCCCCTGTTCAAGCGCCTGGGCCTGGGCTCCGTCCTGGGCTACCTGGCCGCCGGGCTGGCCATCGGCCCGTTCGGCATCGGCTGGTTCTCCGATCCCCGATCCATCCTGCACGTCGCCGAACTCGGCGTGGTGATGTTCCTCTTCATCATCGGCCTGGAAATGCAGCCGTCGCGGCTGTGGAAGCTGCGCGGCGAGATCTTCGGGCTGGGCGTGGCCCAGGTGCTGGCCTGTGGCGCGTTGCTGACCGCGGTCGGCCTGGCCGCCGGCCTGTCGGGCCCGGCCGCCTTCATGGCGGCGATGGGCTTCGTGCTGTCGTCCACCGCCATCGTCATGCAGATCCTGACCGAGCGCGACGAGACCGCCAGCGCCCAGGGCCAGCGCATCGTTTCTATCCTGCTGCTCGAAGATCTGGCCATCGTGCCGCTGCTGGCCCTGGTGGCGCTGCTGGCGCCGGCCGGCGCCAGCGAGCATGGCGATCCCTGGCTGCAGTCGGCCATCGCCCTCGGTTGCGTGCTGGCGCTGCTGGCGGCCGGGCGCTGGCTGCTCAATCCGCTGTTCCGGCTGCTGGCCGCCGCGCATGCGCGCGAAGTCATGACGGCCGCGGCCCTGCTGGTGGTGCTGGGGGCGGCGCTGTTGATGGAACTGGGCGGGTTGTCCATGGCCATGGGCGCGTTCCTGGCCGGGGTGCTGCTGTCCGAATCCACCTTCCGCCATCAGCTGGAAGCCGAGGTCGAACCCTTCCGCGGCATCCTGCTGGGCCTGTTCTTCCTGGGCGTGGGCATGTCGCTGGACCTGGCCGCCGTGGCCCGCGAATGGCAGCTGATCCTGGCCGGCGTGGTGGTGTTCATGGTGGTCAAGTCGGTGGGCGTCTACCTGGTCGCCCGCCTGCTGCGCGCCAGCCATGCCGAGGCGCTGACCCGCGCGGCGCTGCTGGCGCAGGGCGGCGAATTCGCCTTCGTGCTGTATGGCGCCGCCGCGGCCGCCGGCATCTTCGATGCGCACCTGGCCGCCGTGCTGATCGCGGTGGTCATCATCTCCATGGCGCTGACGCCGCTGTGCGTGCTGGCGCTGCGCTGGCTGCTGCCCAGGCCGGTGCCGTCGATGGAGGGCGTGGATGTCGCCCAGGACCTGGACGGCTGCGCGCTGATCGTCGGTTTCGGCCGCTTCGGCCAGATCGTGACCCAGGCGATGCTGGCGCGCGACATCAAGGTATCGATCCTGGATACCGACACCGACGCCATCCGCGCCGCCGCCAAGTGGGGCGTCAAAGTGTATTACGGGGACGGAACCCGTATCGACATGCTGCGCACCGCGGGCGCCGAAACCGCCAAGGTCATCCTGATCTGCATCGACAATCCGCAGTCGGTCAATCACATGGTCAAGCTGATCAAGGCCGAATTCCCGCTGGTGCAACTGGTGGTGCGGGCCTATGACCGCATCCATTCCCTGGCGCTGGCCAGGGAAGGGGTCGACTATCAGGTGCGCGAGACCCTGGAATCCGCCCTGGTGTTCGGCGAGGCGGCGCTACGCGTCATCGGCGTGCCGCCGGATGAAGCCGCCGAGGTCCTGGCGGACGTGCGCAAGCGCGACACCGACCGGTTCGCGCTGGAAGTGGCGGGGGGGCTGTTCGCCGGCCGCTCGCTGCTGTACGGCAACATGACCGGTCCGGCCGACGGCCGCAACGACCAGGCCGACCGGGAAACCGTGGCGCCGGACAGCCACGCCGAGCCTGGTGCGCCGGCATGACCGGCGTATGACAGGTCTTTTGGATGATGTATTACAGCGTCTTTTCATTACTTTACGCTTCATTTCACGCGCAAGCCTGAGCGGCTGAGGTAGATTGGTCTCCATCGGCGCTTCACTTCCGAAGCGCCTCTGCCAGGGGCCTGCCATGCTGCAATCCGATCGGATTTCCACGACCCCGCACGCTGTCGGGCTTGAGCTTGCGCGGCGGCAAGCCATGACCCTGCACTGCGGATTTTCCGCCGGCGCGATGCGCCAACTAGCCCAGTCGACGCGCGGGGCCGGCCCGGCCTGGGCCATCAACGCCCACCGCGAAACCGACAAGGCGCGCGGCGCCAAGGCCTTTCCCTTCCGGATCGCCGCCACGGCATCCTGACGGCCGGCGCGGGCGCGTGGCCTTGGGCGCGCGCTCCGCTCGCCGGGTGGTCAGAGCTGGGCCATCGCCGCCCGGCTCTTGCCGGCGGACTTGGCCAGATACAACGCCTGGTCCGCCGCATGCAGCACCGCGGCCGTGTCGGCGCCGTGGCGCGGGATCAGCGCGATGCCGATGCTGCCGCCGATATAGACCGGCATGGCCTGCTGCAAGTCATAGGGTTGCCTGACGCTGTCGATGATCCGGTCGGAAAACCGCCGGATATCCTCATTGCCGTCCAGCCGCATCAACAGCACGAACTCATCACCGCCGATCCGGCCGGCCTCGGCGCCCGGCGGCTTGAGCGCCTGCAGGCGTTCGGACACCTGCTTGAGCAACGTGTCGCCGGCGCCATGGCCATAGGTATCGTTGACCGACTTGAAGCCGTCCAGGTCCAGGTACAGCACCGCGAACTCCGCCTTGTCCTGGCTGGCCCGGCCCACCGCCTGGTCCAGCGCGCGCAGCAGGCCGTAGCGGTTCAGCAACCCGGTCAGCGAATCCTGCCGCGCCTGGCGCTCGTTCTCCCGCTCGGCCAGCATGGTCGACACCAGCATGCCGTTCAGCCGGTACGAGGCCATCGACATCGAAGTCATGTAGAGCGGCACCTGCACCAGCACCAGCCAGAAAATCGGCTCCTGGGTGAACAGGGCCGCCAGCGCGCAGGGGCCCACGCTCAGCGCCACCATTGCCGCCGACAACCGCGGCGCGCCGAAATTGCGCACGCAAATGCCGCCGACCATCGAGGCGGCCGACAGGCAGGCCAGCGTCGCCGCGATCCAGTCGCCGCTGGTCAGGCTGATGAAGGTGCCGTAGCCCACGCTGCCGGCCCAGAACAGCGCCAACACCACGTACAGGTCGGTCGGGGTCGGCCGGTGGGCAAGCGCCGAGCGCCGCGCCGCCACCAGCACCACGATGCGGGTGGCGCAGATCAGCGATTCCATCGTCAGCCACAGCAGGAACGGCGGCTCGGGTCGCCGCAGCGTGATCAGCGCCGCCACCAGCAAGGTATTGATGATGCCGCCAAAGAAGATCGGAAGGGATCCGAACAGGCCGCCCACCAGCGCCACGCGGATATCCGGCGGCACGTTGCGGCCGGGGTCGACCAGCCACCGCGTGAACCGCAGGGTGGGTACGCTGTAAATCCTGTCCTGGATGTTCATAGCTTCGTTAAATGGGAAGGGCGGGCGCGGCGCCACTGGCGCCATCTTGCCTGCCCGTATGGCCTTGCGGCATTATGACCGGTAAAGATGGCACGACCCCTACCGCGACAGCGAAGGAGCGCCGTATTGAAGTCCCACGGGTTACTGCACCGAAGTCTGTATGCCCTGGCGGGGCTGATCGCGGTCGGCATCTGCGCCGCGGCGGTCGCGCTGCTGTGGATGGACCGGCGCACGACCTGGAACCAGGCCTACGTCTCCGCCCGCAATCTCACCGAAGTGCTGGCCGCCGACATCGGCCGCACCATCCGCGTCTACGACCTGTCGCTGCAAGGCGTCGTCGAGCGCCTGCACGAACCCGATATCGAGTCGCTGCCGCGCGGCACGCTGCACCGCTTCCTGTTCGACCGCGCCGCGAGCGCCGAATACCTGGGCACCATCCTCATCCTGGATCGCGACGGCAACGTCCGCTACGACTCGCAAAGCACCGAGCCTGTCACGGTCAACTTCGCCGACCGCGATTTCTTCCAGATCCACCGCGATCATCCCGACGCGGGCATGTACCTCAGCCGTCCCTACCTCAGCCGCCTGCGCGGCGGCGACGAGAGCATCGGCATCAGCCGGCGGCTGTCCAATCCATCTTCCGCAACGATGGCGCGGTCCTCGCGCGCACGCCGTATTCGTCCGCCGACGTGGGCGCCGACATCGGGCAGGAACTGGATTTCCAGCAATTCCTGATCCGCCGCGAAGGCGTCTTCGTCGGCGTGCTGGCGCCCGACGGCGTCGACCGGCTCTATACCTTCGAGAGCGTGCCGGGCACGCCGCTGGTGATCGACGTGGCGATGGCGGTCGACGAAGTCCTCGAACCCTGGGTGCGGCGCGCCATGCTGATCATCCCCATCACGCTGGCGCTGTTCGCCTCGGTGATGGCGCAGATCGTGCTGTACCGGCGCGAGACCCGCCTGCGTCTGGAGGTCGAGAGCCGGCTCGAGAAAGAAGCCCAGACCGACGGCCTGACCGGCATCGCCAACCGCCGCACCTTCGACGAGGCGCTGGCGCGCGAATGGGCCAGCGCCATGCGCGATGGCCAGCCGCTGTCGCTGTTGTTCCTCGATGCCGACCACTTCAAGCGCTACAACGACCGCTACGGTCACCAGGAAGGTGACGAGCTGCTCAAGCTTCTGGCGCTCACGGTGCGCGGCAAGGCCCGGCGGCCGCGCGACCTGGCGGCGCGCTACGGCGGCGAGGAATTCGTCGCCTTGCTGCCCGACACGACCCGCGAGCGCGCCCGCGTCATCGCCGAGAGCATCCGCCAGGCCGTGGCCGGCCTGGGGGCGCCGCATGAAGACAACGAGGGCGGCATCGTCACCGTCAGCATCGGCGTGGCCACCTTGCAGCCACAGCCGGGCGACGATGTCGCCGCGCTGGTGGAGGCCGCCGATGCCGCCGTCTATCGCGCCAAGGAGGCCGGCCGCAACCGGGTCATGGTGGCGGATGCGTGAAGGCCGCGCGACGCCGCGGATGGGTGCGACGCAAAAAAAGGACGGCCCCTTTCGAGGCCGTCCCGTCAAACCTGGGGCGCGTGTGATCAGCCGCCCAGCATCACGGCCTGCAGGCGGGTCTGCGCCTGTTGCACCTTCTGCGCCTGGGCGGTCAGGTCCTGCAGCAGCTTGTTCAGCTCGGCCAGCACCGTCGGATCCTGCACCTTCGGCATCGGGCCGGACAGGTCGATCTGCGCCTTGTGCGCTTCCACGTACTCGGCCAGCTTCAGGCTGCTGTCCAGCGTGCCGCTGATCTGCGGCAGCACTTCGCGGAACGTGTCGGCCGGCACCGTGACGGTCTTGGCGTAGGCCTTGTCGTAGACCACCTTCAGGTCATCGGGCTGCTTGAGCTGCGCGCGGGCGGCATCCGCCTTGGCCTGTTCCTTGGTCAGGGCCTCGCCCATGTCCTTGAGCGCGGTCTGGACCGTCTTGATGTCGTCGCGGCGCGCGATCACATCGTTCAGCGAGCGCACGGCGCCCTTCTGCATCAGGTTGCCCATCGGCTTCACGGACGCGTCCATGGCGGCGTTGAAGTCGGTGATCACGGCGTACTGCGCGGCGTAGTCGCCGAACGACTTCTTCTCTTCTTCCGTCAGCTTCGGCACGCGCACGCCGGGCTTGTCGACGATGCGGGTTTGCAGGAACTGCGTGAACGCGGCGCGCTGTTCGGGCTCTTTGCTGCCGCAGGCGGCCAGCACCAGCGGCAGGGCCAGGGCCAGCAGCAGGAACGGACGGAATAGGGTTTTCATTGCGTGATTCTCCGGAAAACATGGGAAATGGCACGGCCCCTCAACCCCGGGGCCTGCCAGCCGGTGGCGAGCTTATCGGGTCGTCATCCTGGTCGCCACCGGTTTCAAACTTGATTGCAATCGAATCGCGGCGATACAAAATTCACACACATTGACGTGAAAGTTTGCGCTGCAACTGGTAAGTGGCGAGAGAGCAGGGGGCGGCCCGCGCCCAAAGAAGAAAAGCCGCTGTCGCGGCTTTCCGGTATCACGGATAGTGCGTCACCGGCCCGAAGGCCGGCAAGGCGTCGAGCCTCAAACTAGGATGATGTCGTACTTTTCCTGGGAATACGTGCTCTCGACTTCCAGCGATACCCGCTTGCCGACGAAGTCGCCCAGCATCGCCAGGTGCTGGCTTTCCTCTTCCAGGAACAGATCGACCACGTCCTGCGACGCCAGGATGCGGAATTCCTTGGGATTGAACTGGCGCGCCTCGCGCAGGATCTCGCGCAGGATCTCGTAGCAGACCGTGCGCGGCGTGCGCACGTTGCCGCGCGACTCGCACATGGGGCAGGGCTCGCACAGCTGGTGCGCGAGCGAGTCGCGGGTGCGCTTGCGCGTCATCTCCACCAGGCCCAGCTGGGTGAAGCCATTGACCGTCATGCGGGTGCGGTCACGCGCCAGCGCCTTCTTCAGCTCGGCCAGCACGGTCTCGCGGTGCTCCTGTTCCTCCATGTCGATGAAGTCCAGGATCACGATCCCGCCCAGGTTGCGCAGCCGCAGCTGGCGCGCGATGGCTTGGGCCGCCTCCAGGTTGGTCTTGAAGATGGTGTCGTCGAAGTTGCGCCCGCCGACGAAGCCGCCGGTGTTGACGTCGACCGTGGTCAGCGCCTCGGTCTGGTCGATGATCAGGTAGCCGCCCGACTTCAGGTCGACGCGGCGCGACAGCGCCCGCGCGATTTCCTCGTCGACGTTGGCGGTATCGAACAGGGGGCGCTCGCCGCTGTAGTGCTGAATGCGGTCGACCACCGACGGCGTATAGATGCGGGCCCACTCCAGCATCGCCGCCGTGGTGGTGCGGGAATCGACCAGGATGCTGCCGGTCGATGGTCCCACCATGTCGCGCAGCACCCGCTGCGCCAGCGTCAGGTCCTGGTGCAGCAGCGCCGGGGCCGGCTGGGTGCGGGCCGAGGCCTGCACGCTGGTCCACAGCTTGCGCAGGTATTCCAGGTCGGCGGCCAGTTCCTCGTCATTGGCGCCCTCGGCCTGGGTGCGCACGATGAAGCCGCCTTTCTCTTCGCTCGGCATCAGCGCCTGCAGCCGCTCGCGCAACTGGGTGCGCTCGGACTCCGAGTCGATCTTCTGCGAAATCCCGATGTGCGGGTCATGCGGCAGGTAGACCAGCATGCGGCCGGCCATGCTGATCTGGGTCGACAGTCGCGCGCCCTTGGTGCCCAGGGGGTCCTTGACCACCTGGACCATGATGGTCTGCCCCTCGAACAGCAGCTTTTCGATCGGCGTGGGCGTCAGGCCCTGGCTGCGCTCCCCGCGGTTCTCGCGCAGATCCGCGATATGGATGAAGGCGGCGCGCTCCAGGCCGATGTCGATGAAGGCGCTCTGCATCCCCGGCAGCACCCGGACCACTCGCCCCAGATAGATATTGCCGACGTGCCCGCGCTGGATGCTGCGCTCGACGTGCAGCTCCTGCACCGATCCCTGCTCGACCAGCGCGACGCGGGTCTCGAAGGGCGTGACGTTGATCAGGATATCTTCGCTCAACGCGATGGTTGGGGGCATGGGGGCATCTTCTCCGAGGTAAGGGCTGTGCGGCGCAAGGCGAATAGTAAACGTACCGGCGCGCCGGGCAAGCGGCGCGGCGCCCGTCTGGCGAGACGGCCTATCTATATAGATATGAGGCAGTTCGATAACCCCATATGGATAGAGACGACTGCGCCAGTGGCATGGGAGCACACAATGCTCTATCTATATAGAGAGACGCGGCGTTGGGCAAGTGCGCGGGCAGGGCAGGGACGGCCCGCGGATGCCCCCACGCTGGCGGCCTGCGAAATTCATCAGTCTTTTTGCGTCCGGCGTGTGACAGCCGGAAATTCTGTGCTATAGTCTCGCTCCTTCGCAGTTCAAGCAGTTTTGAGCAGCGAGGCCAGGCAAGTGCAACGGATCTGAACGCTACGGCGAACGGATCTGCCGCAGGGCAGCAAGGCGGTGGGTCAGCAATGATTCTCTCGAACCGGCAGTCAGCGAATTTTGCAAGAGGTGGTGCAAATCAGGCAGAAGCCAGTTGCATAACCTGCAAAAATTGTGCTATAGTCTTGGGCTTGGCTGGTGACGGCAAATCAGGGTTTACCCGGTAGGGTGGTCTGAAAGGCGTTGCAAGCTGACTGGGCGGTAACCAACCTCTGGAGTGATCCGGAGCTGCTGTGAAAGTGAAGTGATTCACCGGTGCGGCAGGGTTGCAAGATAGGATGCAAATTAGGCAAAAGCCGGTTGCATGATCTGCAAAAGTTGTGTTATAGTTTCAGGCTTGGCAGTTACCGAAAACTTAGGGTTAACCCTGATATTTCGATAGCTGCTAAAGAGAAAGCCGGGTGCGAGCCTGGTGAGACCTGAAGAGGTCGTAGGCAAGAAAGCGAAGTGAATCAAACGACGCTGACTTGACAAACGATAAAAACTTCTTCATAATCTCGTTTCTCTGCTGCTGACACAGCGATCGACGCGAAAGCGAAATCGCCGAAGAAAGCAGAAGATGCAGTAAGTAGTGCAGAATTTAGCAGTACCGCTCTTTAACAATTAAACAACCGATAAGTGTGGGCGCTTGATGCGAGTGCATAGTGACTTCGGTCACAAGCACAATGAAATCAAGTGCTCACTAGAAGTGAAGTACCTTAGACGTCAAGTTTAAGAACATACCTCACTTCCTTTGAGTAGCGACGTATGACTCGGTTCTTCGGAACTAAGAAATACGAAACAAATACAGAGATTAAACTGAAGAGTTTGATCCTGGCTCAGATTGAACGCTAGCGGGATGCCTTACACATGCAAGTCGAACGGCAGCACGGACTTCGGTCTGGTGGCGAGTGGCGAACGGGTGAGTAATGTATCGGAACGTGCCTAGTAGCGGGGGATAACTACGCGAAAGCGTAGCTAATACCGCATACGCCCTACGGGGGAAAGCAGGGGATCGCAAGACCTTGCACTATTAGAGCGGCCGATATCGGATTAGCTAGTTGGTGGGGTAACGGCTCACCAAGGCGACGATCCGTAGCTGGTTTGAGAGGACGACCAGCCACACTGGGACTGAGACACGGCCCAGACTCCTACGGGAGGCAGCAGTGGGGAATTTTGGACAATGGGGGAAACCCTGATCCAGCCATCCCGCGTGTGCGATGAAGGCCTTCGGGTTGTAAAGCACTTTTGGCAGGAAAGAAACGTCATGGGTTAATACCCCGTGAAACTGACGGTACCTGCAGAATAAGCACCGGCTAACTACGTGCCAGCAGCCGCGGTAATACGTAGGGTGCAAGCGTTAATCGGAATTACTGGGCGTAAAGCGTGCGCAGGCGGTTCGGAAAGAAAGATGTGAAATCCCAGAGCTTAACTTTGGAACTGCATTTTTAACTACCGAGCTAGAGTGTGTCAGAGGGAGGTGGAATTCCGCGTGTAGCAGTGAAATGCGTAGATATGCGGAGGAACACCGATGGCGAAGGCAGCCTCCTGGGATAACACTGACGCTCATGCACGAAAGCGTGGGGAGCAAACAGGATTAGATACCCTGGTAGTCCACGCCCTAAACGATGTCAACTAGCTGTTGGGGCCTTCGGGCCTTGGTAGCGCAGCTAACGCGTGAAGTTGACCGCCTGGGGAGTACGGTCGCAAGATTAAAACTCAAAGGAATTGACGGGGACCCGCACAAGCGGTGGATGATGTGGATTAATTCGATGCAACGCGAAAAACCTTACCTACCCTTGACATGTCTGGAATGCCGAAGAGATTTGGTAGTGCTCGCAAGAGAACCGGAACACAGGTGCTGCATGGCTGTCGTCAGCTCGTGTCGTGAGATGTTGGGTTAAGTCCCGCAACGAGCGCAACCCTTGTCATTAGTTGCTACGAAAGGGCACTCTAATGAGACTGCCGGTGACAAACCGGAGGAAGGTGGGGATGACGTCAAGTCCTCATGGCCCTTATGGGTAGGGCTTCACACGTCATACAATGGTCGGGACAGAGGGTCGCCAACCCGCGAGGGGGAGCCAATCCCAGAAACCCGATCGTAGTCCGGATCGCAGTCTGCAACTCGACTGCGTGAAGTCGGAATCGCTAGTAATCGCGGATCAGCATGTCGCGGTGAATACGTTCCCGGGTCTTGTACACACCGCCCGTCACACCATGGGAGTGGGTTTTACCAGAAGTAGTTAGCCTAACCGCAAGGGGGCGATTACCACGGTAGGATTCATGACTGGGGTGAAGTCGTAACAAGGTAGCCGTATCGGAAGGTGCGGCTGGATCACCTCCTTTCAGAGCTTAGTGCTCGTGTTAAGCGTCCACTCTTATCGGTTGTTTGATATATAGCTGGGATCGGTTGTGGGCTTGGGTAGAGGGATTCCTCCCTGTGTCCATGACTCCTGACTACTGATCCGAGAAGGTTTTGGGTCTGTAGCTCAGTCGGTTAGAGCACCGTCTTGATAAGGCGGGGGTCGTTGGTTCGAATCCAACCAGACCCACCAAGTATTCGCAGGTAGTTGATACCGTGAATATGGGGGTGTAGCTCAGCTGGGAGAGCGCCTGCTTTGCAAGCAGGATGTCATCGGTTCGATCCCGTTCACCTCCACCAAGACTTTAAGATCACCTGGTGGTGATGTAGAGGCTAACTCATAGCGTCGTGTAGATAATTTCTGCCCGGTCTTATGAGTTAGGTTTTACCTGACAGCTATATTCGTTCTTTAACAATCTGGAAGAAGCACAACGAAATGTACTTATCAAGTACTCGGCGCAAGCTGATGAAGATAAGTACGGGTTGTGATTGCATTAATTTTGTTCCAAGTTCTCAAGACTGGGGTGAATAACCTCAGACTGCTTTGAAACTTATGAACGGCACAAACGCTAATACTCAGGTCCTATAGCCTACAGCGTTATAGGATCAAGCGACTAAGTGCATATGGTGGATGCCTTGGCGATCACAGGCGATGAAGGACGTAGTAGCCTGCGAAAAGCTGCGGGGAGCTGGCAAACAAGCTTTGATCCGCAGATATCCGAATGGGGAAACCCACTCCGCAAGGAGTATCCCTGACTGAATACATAGGTCAGTGGAAGCGAACCGGGTGAACTGAAACATCTCAGTAGCTCGAGGAAAAGAAATCAACCGAGATTCCGAAAGTAGTGGCGAGCGAAATCGGAAGAGCCTTTACGTTTTAGCATGCAAGATAGTCGAACGGAATGGAAAGTCCGGCCGTAGCAGGTGATAGCCCTGTAGACGAAATTTTGTGTGTGGAACTAAGCGTAAGAAAAGTAGGGCGGGACACGTGAAATCCTGTTTGAAGATGGGGGGACCATCCTCCAAGGCTAAATACTCGTGATCGACCGATAGTGAACCAGTACCGTGAGGGAAAGGCGAAAAGAACCCCGGAAGGGGAGTGAAATAGATCCTGAAACCGTATGCATACAAACAGTAGGAGCCTCCTTGTGGGGTGACTGCGTACCTTTTGTATAATGGGTCAGCGACTTACATTCAGTGGCAAGGTTAACCGAATAGGGAAGCCGTAGCGAAAGCGAGTCCGAATAGGGCGATTCAGTCGCTGGGTGTAGACCCGAAACCAGATGATCTATCCATGGCCAGGTTGAAGGCACGGTAACACGTGCTGGAGGACCGAACCCACTAATGTTGAAAAATTAGGGGATGAGCTGTGGATAGGGGTGAAAGGCTAAACAAATCTGGAAATAGCTGGTTCTCTCCGAAAACTATTTAGGTAGTGCCTCAAGTATTACTGCGGGGGTAGAGCACTGTTATAGCTAGGGGGTCATGGCGACTTACCAAACTATGGCAAACTCCGAATACCCGCAAGTACAGCTTGGGAGACAGAGCACCGGGTGCTAACGTCCGGACTCAAGAGGGAAACAACCCAGACCGCCAGCTAAGGTCCCGAATTATCGCTAAGTGGGAAACGAAGTGGGAAGGCATAGACAGTCAGGAGGTTGGCTTAGAAGCAGCCATCCTTTAAAGAAAGCGTAATAGCTCACTGATCGAGTCGTCCTGCGCGGAAGATGTAACGGGGCTAAGCGATAAACCGAAGCTGCGGGTGTGCACTTTTAGTGCACGCGGTAGGAGAGCGTTCTGTAAGCCTGCGAAGGTGGCTTGTAAAGGCTGCTGGAGGTATCAGAAGTGCGAATGCTGACATGAGTAGCGATAAAGGGGGTGAAAAGCCCCCTCGCCGTAAGTCCAAGGTTTCCTGCGCAACGTTCATCGGCGCAGGGTGAGTCGGCCCCTAAGGCGAGGCAGAGATGCGTAGCTGATGGGAAACTGGTTAATATTCCAGTACCGTCGTACAGTGCGATGGGGGGACGGATCGCGGAAGATCATCAGGGTGTTGGATGTCCCTGTTGCTGTATCGAAGATGGCGCTTAGGCAAATCCGGGCGCGTAAATCAAGGGTATGGCACGAGCGAGCATTGCTTGCGAAGTGATTGGAAGTGGTTCCAAGAAAAGCCTCTAAGCTTCAGCTGTACGAGACCGTACCGCAAACCGACACAGGTGGACGGGATGAATATTCCAAGGCGCTTGAGAGAACTCAGGAGAAGGAACTCGGCAAATTGATACCGTAACTTCGGGAGAAGGTATACCCCGGTAGTGTGAAGCGCCTGCGCGCTTAGCATGATGGGGTCGCAGAGAATCGGTGGCTGCGACTGTTTATTAAAAACACAGCACTCTGCAAAGACGAAAGTCGACGTATAGGGTGTGACGCCTGCCCGGTGCCGGAAGGTTAAGTGATGGGGTGCAAGCTCTTGATCGAAGCCCCGGTAAACGGCGGCCGTAACTATAACGGTCCTAAGGTAGCGAAATTCCTTGTCGGGTAAGTTCCGACCTGCACGAATGGCGTAACGATGGCCACACTGTCTCCTCCTGAGACTCAGCGAAGTTGAAGTGTTTGTGATGATGCAATCTACCCGCGGCTAGACGGAAAGACCCCATGAACCTTTACTGTAGCTTTGCATTGGACTGTGAACCGGCCTGTGTAGGATAGGTGGGAGGCTTTGAAGCGTGGTCGCTAGATCACGTGGAGCCATCCTTGAAATACCACCCTGGTTTGTTTGCGGTTCTAACCTTGGTCCGTTATCCGGATCGGGGACAGTGCATGGTGGGCAGTTTGACTGGGGCGGTCTCCTCCCAAAGTGTAACGGAGGAGTTCGAAGGTACGCTAGGTACGGTCGGAAATCGTGCTGATAGTGCAATGGCATAAGCGTGCTTGACTGTGAGACTGACAAGTCGAACAGGTGCGAAAGCAGGACATAGTGATCCGGTGGTTCTGAATGGAAGGGCCATCGCTCAACGGATAAAAGGTACTCTGGGGATAACAGGCTGATACCGCCCAAGAGTTCATATCGACGGCGGTGTTTGGCACCTCGATGTCGGCTCATCTCATCCTGGGGCTGTAGCCGGTCCCAAGGGTATGGCTGTTCGCCATTTAAAGAGGTACGTGAGCTGGGTTTAAAACGTCGTGAGACAGTTTGGTCCCTATCTGCCGTGGGCGTTGGATACTTGACGGAGCCTGCTCCTAGTACGAGAGGACCGGAGTGGACGTACCTCTGGTGTACCGGTTGTCATGCCAATGGCATTGCCGGGTAGCTAAGTACGGAAGAGATAACCGCTGAAGGCATCTAAGCGGGAAACTTGTCTGAAGATTAGGTATCCCGGGGACTTGATCCCCCTAAAGAGTCGTTCGAGACCAGGACGTTGATAGGTCGGGTGTGGAAGCGCAGTAATGCGTTAAGCTAACCGATACTAATTGCTCGTGAGGCTTGATCCTATAACACTGATGGTTATGACCTGGTGGTATAGCGTTCCAAGTGTCGTTCAATACAAAATCTGGCTGCCCCGTCAGCAGCCAGCCAACACCAATTACACCCACTGTGCGGGATCATCGAGCTTAGCCTCTGATCCCCACACGTTGCGCTTCTTCCAAGATTGGAGCGGTTGTCCCCCAAAGGACAATCTCTCAACCAGTTACGCCTGACGACCATAGCAAGGTGGTACCACTCCTTCCCATCCCGAACAGGACAGTGAAACGCCTTTGCGCCGATGATAGTGGACGGACGTCTGTGAAAGTAGGTCATCGTCAGGCTTTTATTCCGCAAAACCCCATAGGCTCCGCCTGTGGGGTTTTGTCTTTTGTGCGCGTAAAACTGGCGCTTGAAAAGAAACCCCCGTGCGGCTGGCGCCGCACGGGGGTTTTTGCTTTGTTGGGCTGCTGACAGGCGTCGATGCCTATGCCCACTTCAGCCCAGCGGCGCCGTCCCGGTGTAGTCCTGGCGGTCAATGCCGTGGCGTTGCAGCTTGTCGTAGAAGGTCTTGCGTGGGATGCCCAGCGCTTCCAGGGTTGAGCGGACGTCGCCCTGGTGGGCGGCGAGCGCTTCGCGGATGAGCTGGGCTTCGAAACGCTCGATCTTTTCCGGCAGGGTGCCGGTGCTGGCAGCGGGTTCGGGCGCCGTGGCGATGGGTGCGTTTAGCACGCCCAGGACGAAGCGTTCAGCGAAGTGTGCGAGTTCTCGCACATTGCCGGGCCAGTCGTGCGTCAACAGGTGACGCTTGATGTCCGCGGGCATGTCGGGGATGTCGCGCTGGAAGCGGCGCGAGGCGTGGCCCAGGTAGTGGGCCAGCAGCAGCGGGATGTCTTCGCGGCGTTCGCGCAGCGGTGGAATGCGGATGGTGACCACATTCAGGCGGTAGAACAGGTCTTCGCGGAATTTGGCGCGGATGGCGGGGCTGCCCAGGTCTTCCTTGGTGGCCGCGACGACGCGCAGGTCCAGGCTGCGGACTTCGTTGCTGCCCAGCGGAGTGATCTGGCGCGATTCAAGCACGCGCAGCAGCTTGACCTGCACCGCCAGCGGCATGCTCTCGATTTCGTCCAGGAACAGGGTGCCGCCGCTGGCGTGCTCGATGCGGCCGATGCGCCGTTTCTGCGCGCCGGTGAAGGCGCCAGCCTCGTGGCCGAACAGTTCGCTTTCGATCACGCTTTCCGGCAGTGCGCCACAGTTGATCGCGACCAGCGCGCGATGGCGCCGGCGGCTCAGGCGGTGCAGGGCGGTGGCGACCACTTCCTTGCCAGTGCCGGTTTCACCTTCCACCAGCACGTCGACGTCGGCGTCGGCGATGTGGCGCAGCGTCTGCTTGATGCGCTGCATGGCCGGGGCAGTGCCGATGAAGGGCACTTCGTCGGCTTCGACCGCGAACGCCGCCTCGCGCAGGCGGCGGTTCTCGAGCACCAGGTGACGCTTTTCGGCGGCATGGGTGACGGCGGTGACCAGGCGATCGGGCGGATAGGGCTTGGCCAGGAAATCATAGGCGCCGTCGCGCATGCATTGCACGGCCATGGCGATGTCGCCATGGCCGGTGATGAGGATGACGGGGATCTCCGGATCGATGGCCTGCAGGCGCTGGAACAGCTGCAGCCCGTCGATGTCGGGCATGCGGATATCGGTGACCACCACGCCGTCGAAATCGCGACTGATCGTGGCGAGCGCGGCGCGCGCGCTGGCGTGGGCTTCGACCGCGATGCCGTGCAGCTTGAGCGTCTGCACGTTGGCGCGGCGCAGTTCCTCGTCGTCGTCGATGAAGGCGACGCGGGGCATGGCCGGCCTGGCGCGGGGATCTTCCAGCAAGGCGGCTCCAGGCATGGCGCCTGGCTGCGCGGGCTGGGAGTGGTCGGTGTCAGGTACGCGGGTCATGGATCGAAGGCGGCGACTTGCGCAGCGTCAGGGTGAACATCGCGCCGCGGCCGGGGCCGTGGGGCGCGGGAAAGATGGCGTCGCCGGGATGGGCGGCGCGCAGGTCGCCGCCGAATTCGGCGACGATGTCGCGGGAGATCACCAGGCCCAACCCCAGGCCTTCGGCCTTGGTGGTGTGGAACGGCGTGAACAGGTGGGCGCTGGCTTCGGGCGACAGGCCCGGGCCGTTGTCGTTGACGAACAATTGCACCGAGGCGCCCATGTCCTGCAGCGCGATGATGATGCGGCCGTCGGCCTGGTCCTCGAGCGCATCCATGCCGTTCTGCAGCAGGTTCACCAGCACCTGCTCGAGGCGGATGCGGTTGGCCTGCACCAGGTAGTCCTGTTCCACCGGCGGGCGTTGCAGCACCACGCGCTGGCGCCGGGCGCGGGGGCCGACCAGCAGCAGCGCGCCGTCCAGCGCTTCCTTCAGGCTGGTGGGGCCGACCGAGGCGCCTGCCTTGCGCGAGAACGCGCGCAGCTCGCCCGTGATATGGCCGATGCGGTCGGTGAGCGAGGCGATGGTGCCCAGGTTTTCCTCGACGGAGGCCGGGTCCTGGCGGCGCAGGAATTCAGCGGCGTTGTCGGCATAGGCGCGGATCGCCGCCACCGGCTGGTTGATTTCGTGCGCGACGCCGGCGGCGACCTGGCCCAGCAGCGCCAGCTTGCTTGCCTGTACCAGCTCGTCCTGCATGGTGTGCAGGCGCGCCTCGGTGCGCTGGCGTTCGTCCATCTGCGCCAGCAGTTGCTGGTTGACCTCGCGCAGTTGTGCTGTGCGCTCTTCGACCTGGGCGGCCAGCTGCTGCCGCACCACCATCTGCTGGGCGGCGCCTTCGCGGCTGCGATGGCGGCGGTAGAGCAGGATGCCGATGACGGCGGACAGCACGCCCTGGGCCAGCAGCGCGCCCAATTGCGCGTTGGCGGTGGCGCGGTTCAGCGCCGATTGCACGGGCGACAGCAGGTGCAGCGTCCAGCCCGGCGATTCGACGATGGGCAGGGTGGTGTGCAGCAGCGGCGCGCCGGCCGGGATCTGCGGCAGGGCGTCGCCGGATCTCAGCAGCTGGCCGCCGCTGACGGTTCTCGGGGTGGGCTGCAACGGCAGCGGCTGGAACATGGCGTCGCCGAACTGCAGGCTGGTGCGCAGGGTCTGGGCCAGGTCGGGCGCCAGTGGCTTGAGCACGCGGAAGCGCCAGTCGGGCACGCTGCCCAGCAGCACCACGCCATGCTCGTCGGTGACGAAGATGGGCGCGTTCGACTGGCGCCAGTCGGCTTCCAGGTCGCGGAAATCGACCTTCAGCACCACGACGCCCAGCATCACGCCGTTGGTGTCGTCGACCCGTCGCGACAGGTACAGGCCGGCTTCGTGGCTGATGGTGCCAAGCGCGAAATGCTCGGCCGACCCGTGCGCCACGGCGCCGCGGAAGTACGGCCGGAACTGGTAGTCGACGCCGACGAAGGTGGCGGGTTCGCGCCAGTTGCTGGCGGCGATGGCGTAGCCGGTCTGGTCCAGGACGTAGATGGCCGAGGCGCCCACGCCGCGGCTCAGAGTGTCGAGTTTATCGTCGAGCGATTCGATCTGCGCCGCCGTGGGATTCTGCAGCGTGGCGCGCAGGTCGACGTCGCGGGTCAGGACGAAGGGCAGCGCGCGGAATTTATCCAGGTTGTTGCGCAGCAGGGCGGCGTTGATCTGGCCGGCGCTGCGAGCCTGCAGATAGGCTTCCTTGAGGGCGCCGTCGCGCGCCCATTCGCTGGCGGCATGCAAGATGCCGAACACCACCGCCACGGCCGCCAGGATCAGCAGGGCCCACGGCCACGCCGGACGGCGCCGGGGCGCGGCGGCATCCGCTTGGACAGGCGCCGGCGCGGGCGCCGCCTGGGAGGAAGGGCGAGTGGACATAATGTTGTGCGGTTTTTCGCACATTCTAGCTGAGTTCTGTGTGATATTTCGCCGTTCTTTTCGGCAACGTCCTGGGTTCACCTGAAAAATCGTAGCTGAATCAAGGGCTTGAATTCAGGGAACGATCGACGGCGGGTTGGCACGGCATTTGCGTATAGCTGGGCAAGCCCGGCGATATCGCTTACCGGGTGAAATCGGCCTGCGGAGATACGCAAGGCTTTAAAAGAGATAACGCCCCGCTACCCGCTGCGCATCGTCGCATGGAGCCTGGGGCCCCTGGTGGGGACAAATCCCGATGATCGAAGTAGATCAAAGCGCGCCTGCGCGCAAGCTCAAGTTCTATCAAATCCTGTACGTGCAGGTGCTTTTCGCGATTGTGATCGGCATTCTGCTGGGCTATTTCAAGCCCGACCTCGGCCAGGCCATGCAACCCCTGGGTGACGGCTTCATCAAGCTGGTGAAGATGATCATCGCCCCGGTGATCTTCCTGACGGTGGCGACCGGTATCGCGGCCATGAGCGACCTGAAGAAGGTCGGTCGCGTGGCGGGCAAGGCCATGCTGTACTTCCTGGTGTTCTCGACCCTGGCCCTGATCGTGGGCATGGTGGTGAGCCACATCGTGCAGCCGGGCGCCGGCATGCACATCAATCCGGCCACGCTGGACCAGAAGGCGGTGTCGGGCTATGTCGCCAAGGCGCATGACTCGACCATCACCGGCTTCCTGCTGAACGTCATCCCCACCACGATCTTCAGTCCGTTCGTCGGCGGCGACATCCTGCAGGTGCTGTTCGTGGCCGTGCTGTTCGGCATCGCGCTGGCGCAGGTCGGCGAGCGCGGCAAGCCGGTGCTGGACTTCCTGACGGCGCTGGCCCAGCCCATCTTCAAGCTGGTCGCCATCCTGATGAAGGCCGCGCCCATCGGCGCCTTCGGCGCCATGGCGTTCACCATCGGCAAGTACGGCATCAAGTCGATCATCAATCTGGCGATGCTGGTGGGCACGTTCTACGCCACCGCGGTGCTGTTCGTGGTGGTGGTGCTGGGCCTGGTGGCGCGCTACAACGGCTTCTCGATCCTGAAGCTGGTGCGCTACATCCGCGAAGAACTGCTGCTGGTGCTGGGCACGAGCTCGTCGGAAGCGGCGCTGCCGACGCTGATGCAGAAGATGGAACGCGCCGGCTGCTCGAAGTCGGTCGTCGGCCTGGTGGTGCCCACCGGTTATTCGTTCAACCTGGACGGCACCAACATCTACATGACGATGGCGGCGCTGTTCATCGCCCAGGCCTGCGACATTCCGCTGTCGCTGGGCGACCAGATCCTGCTGCTGCTGGTGGCGATGCTGAGCTCCAAGGGCGCCGCGGGCGTGACGGGCGCCGGCTTCATCACGCTGGCGGCCACGCTGTCGGTGGTGCCGACGGTGCCGGTGGCCGGCATGGCGCTGATCCTGGGCGTGGACCGCTTCATGTCCGAATGCCGCGCGCTGACCAACCTGGTCGGCAACGCCACGGCCGCCGTGGTGGTGGCGCGCTGGGAAGGCGAACTGGACAAGGACCAGCTGCATGCCGCGCTGGAAGGCGAGGCCCCGGCCGCGCAGCCGCAGGCGATGGCGCGGGTGTCGACGTCGCAGAGCTGATCGACGCCTCCTGAACACGGCAAAAAGCCCCCGGACCGCAAGGCCCGGGGGCTTTTTTCATGGAGTCGCGCGGAATCAGGGAATCGCGATGCCCGCGGCCCGCAACAGGTTGGCGGTCTCGAACAGGGGCAGGCCCATGACGCCGGTGTAGCTGCCATCGATGTTCGCGACGAAGGTGCCGGCCAGGCCCTGGATGCCATAGGCGCCGGCCTTGCCGTAAGGCTCGCCGCTGTCGCAGTAGCGCGCGATCTCGTCGAGTTCGAGCGGACGCATCCGCACGTGGGTGATCGAGACCGCTTCCAGCAGGCGATCGCCCGTCCACAGCGCGACGGCGGTGTGGACCTGGTGCGTCTGGCCCGACAGCGCCTGCAGGATGCGGATGGCGTCGTCGCGATCGGCGGGCTTGCCCAGCACCTGGCCGTCGAGGATGACGGTGGTGTCGGCGGCCAGCAGCGGCAGGACGGGCAGGGCTTGCCCGCGCAGCCAGTCGCGGCCGCGCTCGGCCTTGTCGCGCGCGGTGCGCTGGACGTAGTCGGCGGCGCTTTCGCCGGGGTGTTGCGGTTCGTCTTCGCCGGGTGGGGCGGGAACGCGCAGCACCTCGTGCGCCAGGCCGATCTGCGTCAGCAGTTCGCGCCGGCGGGGACTGGCGGAGGCGAGGTAGAGGCGTGCGGGAGAGGAGGCGTCAGTCATGGGAGGCGGCGCGCGGCGGGCGCACCAGGCTGGCGCCGGGCGTCATGCCTCAGGCGCGGTGATAGGGATGGTTGGTCATGATGGCCCAGGCGCGGTAGAGCTGTTCGGCCAGCACCACGCGCACCATGGGGTGCGGCAGCGTCAGCGACGACAGCCGCAACTGGCCGCTGCACGATGCCTTGAGGTCGGCATCCAGGCCGTCCGGGCCGCCGACCAGGAAGGCGACGTCCTGGCCGCCCGCGCGCCATTGTTCGAGCTTCTGCGACAACGCCATGGTGGTGAGGTCGCGGCCGCGTTCGTCCAGCGCCAGGCGCAGCGCGCCGGCCGGCAGGGCGGCCTCGATGCGCTTGGCCTCGGCGGCCATCATCTGGGCCGGCGTCTTGCCGGTGGTGCGGGGTTCGGGCTTGATCTCGCGCAGTTCCAGCGCGCAGTCGGGCGGCAGGCGCTTGGCGTAGTCGTCCCAGGCGGTCTGCACCCAGTCCGGCATGCGGGTGCCCACGGCGGCGACGATCAGCTTCACGACACGCCTTAGTCGTCGGTGCTGTCGTAGGCGCTGTCGCTGGCGATCGGCGCGACCCGGGTCGATTCGGGCAGCAGTTTGACGCGCACCGGCTTGCCGCCCCAGATCTCTTCCAGGTTGTAGTACTGGCGGATGGCGGGCTGCATGATGTGGACCACGACATCGCCCAGGTCGACGACGACCCATTCGCCGGTGTCCTCGCCTTCGATCGTGATGCCGGAGAGGTCGAGCGCGCGGCCGCGGTCGGCCACGCTGGCGGCCAGCGCCCGCGTCTGGCGGTTGGAGGTGGCACTTGCAATCACGACGCGATCGAACAGGCTGGTCAGATGCGTGGTGTTGAAGACCTTGATGTCTTGCGCCTTGACGTCTTCGAGGGCGTCGATGACGGCGCGTTGGAGTTTCTGAATATCCATAGCTGCAAATATAACCCGCTCACGGACGGCGGGTGCCGGTTCCGTGGCGCTGCGCGCCCGGGCGGGATGGGTTTATCGGTAAAGATGGTGCGCCGCAATATAGGCGGCGACGGAAGGGGCCAGCAGGCCGTCGGTGGATTCGCCCCGCGCCAGGCGCTCGCGGATCTGCGAGGCAGACACCGGCATCGGGGCAAACGGCAATTCTTCCAGCTGGCGTCCCTGGCCGCGCAGCCAGTCCGCCAGTTCGGCGGGCGGCGCCAGCGGCGTGCCGGGCCGCGTCGCCACCGCCAGGTCGACCAGGCTGGCGATCTCGCGCCAGGACTGCCAGGTGCAGAAATTGGCCAGCTGGTCGGCGCCGAGCAGCCAGACGTAGCGAGCATCCGCGGGCAGGGCGCGCAGGGTGTCGATGGTGTAGGTGGCGCCGCCGCGCTCGAGTTCGATCGGATTGACGACCAGGCCGCCGTGGCCGGCGATGGCCAGCTCCAGCATGGCGCGGCGCTGGTCCTCGGTGGCGTTCAGGGCCGCGCGCTGCCACGGGTTGGCCGCCGGGATCAGTTGCACCTGGGCCAGGCCGAGCGCGCGCAAGGCGTTGTCGGCGAGCGCGACGTGCGCGACATGGACGGGGTCGAAACTGCCGCCCAGGAGCCCGATACGCTTCACACCCAGTCCTGCGGCGTCAGGTAGGCGGCCAGTTCGGCTTCGGGCGTGCCCGCTTGCGGCTGCCAGTCGTAGCGCCATTGCGCCAGCGGCGGCATGGACAGCAGGATCGACTCGGTGCGGCCGCCGGATTGCAGGCCGAACAGCGTGCCGCGGTCGAACACCAGGTTGAATTCGACATAGCGGCCGCGGCGATAGGCCTGGAAGTCGCGTTCGCGTTCGCCGTAGGGCGTGTCGCGGCGGCGTTCGACGATCGGCAGGTAGCTGTCGAGGAAGGCATCGCCGACCGCGCGCGTCAGCGCGAAGGAGGCGTCGAAGCCGGGGGCGTTCAGGTCGTCGAAGAAGATGCCGCCGATGCCGCGGGTCTCGTTGCGGTGCTTGAGGAAGAAATACTCGTCGCACCAGCGCTTGTAGCGCGGGTAGTAGTCGGCGCCGTGGCCGGCCAGCGCGTCGCGGCACACCGTGTGGAAGTGGCGCGCGTCTTCCTCGAAGGGGTAGTAGGGCGTCAGGTCGATGCCGCCGCCGAACCAGAACACGTCGGCTTCGTCATGGCCGGGGCGGGCCGCGGCGACGAACATGCGCACGTTCATGTGCGTGGTGGGCACATACGGATTGCGCGGGTGCAGCACCATCGACACGCCCATGGCTTCCCAGGAGCGGCCGGCCAGTTCGGGCCGGTGCGCGCTGGCCGAGGGCGGCAGCTTCGAGCCGCGGACGTGGCTGAACAGCACGCCGGCGCGTTCGAAAAGCTGGCCGCCTTCGAGCAGGCGCGACAGGCCGCCGCCGCCTTCGGGCCGGACCCATTCGTCGCTGCGGAAGGGGCCGCCCTCGGCGGCCTCCAGCGCGGCGACGATGCGGGACTGCAGGCCGGTGAGGTAGCCGCGGACGTCGGCGACGGGCAAGGCATTCATCGGCGCTTCCGGTTACGCGTTCGACTTGGGCTTCTGCTGCGACGGCTTGAGCGCGCGCCAGCCGATATCGCTGCGGTACTGGCGGCCGTCGAAGTGGATGCCGTCGATCGCTTCGTACACGCGGTCGCGCGCCATCTTGACCGAGTCGCCCAGCGCGGTGACGCACAGCACGCGGCCGCCGGTGGTCTGGGTTTCCTCGCCTTCCAGGCGGGTGGCCGCGTGGAACACCATGCAGTCGTCGGCGTCGGCGGGCAGGCCGCGGATGACGTCGCCGGTGCGCGGGGTATTGGGGTAGTTGTGCGAAGCCAGCACCACGCCCAGGGCGGTGCGGCGGTCCCAGGTGATGTCGGCCTGGTCCAGCGTGCCTTCGACGGCGTGCTCGAGCGCGTCCAGCAGGTCGCTCTTGACGCGCATCATGATCGGCTGGGTTTCCGGATCGCCCATGCGGCAGTTGAATTCCAGTGTCTTGATGGCGCGGTCGGGATCATCGCCGGGGGCGATCATCAGGCCGGCGTACAGGAAGCCGGTGTAGGGGATGCCGTCGCGCGTCATGCCCTGCACGGTCGGCAGGATGATTTCGCGCATGATGCGGTGGTGCAGTTCGGGCGTGACGATGGGGGCGGGCGAGTAGGCGCCCATGCCGCCGGTGTTCGGGCCCTGGTCGCCGTCCTGCAGGCGCTTGTGGTCCTGGCTGGTGGCCAGGGCCAGCACGTTGCGGCCGTCGCACATGACGATGAAGCTGGCTTCCTCGCCCACCAGGCATTCCTCGATGACGACGCGCGCGCCGGCTTCGCCCATGGAGCCGTCGCCCAGCATGGCGTCGACGGCGGCATGCGCCTCTTCGAGCGTGGCGGCGACCACCACGCCCTTGCCCGCGGCCAGGCCGTCGGCCTTGATCACGATGGGGGCGCCTTCCTGGTCGATATAGGCGTGGGCGGCGGCGGGATCGGTGAAGGTCTCGTAGCGCGCGGTCGGGATGTTGTGCCGGACCATGAAGGCCTTGGCGTAGTCCTTGGAGCTTTCCAGCTGCGCGGCGGCCTTGGTCGGCCCGAAGATCTTCAGGCCGCGGGCGCGGAAGACGTCGACCACGCCGGCGGCCAGCGGCGCCTCGGGGCCGACGACGGTCAGGGCGATGCCTTCGCGCTGGACGAAATCAGCCAATTCCTCGGCATTGGTGAGCGCGATGTTTTCCATCTGCTCGGCCCGTTGCGTGCCACCGTTGCCCGGCGCCACGTACACCTTGTGTACGCGCGGGGAGCGGGCCAGTCGCCAGGCGAGGGCATGTTCGCGGCCGCCCGAGCCAATTACCAGGAGTTTCATTGTTGCGTGATTCTTAAGGTTGCCAGTCGAGTGTCGCGAGACAACTTACTGCGCTTCGTCGAAAATGACGGTGGTATAGACTTCCTGCACGTCGTCCAGGCCTTCCAGGGCGTCGAGCAGCTTCTGCATCTTGATGGCGTCTTCGCCGGCCAGTTCGGTTTCGTTCAGGGCCTTCATGACGATGCCGTCGACTTCGGCCTTCAGGCCGGCGTCGTCGAACGCCTTGCGCACGGCGGCGTAGTCGGTCGGCGCGCAGATGACTTCGATCACGCCTTCCTCGTCGGTGGCGACGTCTTCGGCGCCGGCCTCGAGGGCGGCTTCCATGACCTGGTCTTCCGGCGTGCCGGGGGCGAACACGAATTGGCCGCAGTGTTTGAACATGAAGGCCACCGAGCCTTCCTGGCCCAGGTTGCCGCCGTTCTTGGCGAAGGCGTGGCGCACTTCGGCCACGGTGCGGGTGCGGTTGTCGGTCATGCAGTCGACGATGACCGCCGCGCCACCGATGCCGTAACCCTCGTAGCGCACTTCTTCGTACGCTTCGCCGTCCGCGCCGCCCGCGCCGCGCTGGATGGCGCGCTGGATGTTGTCCTTGGGCATGTTGGCGTCGGTGGCCTTGTCCCAGGCCATGCGCAAGCGCGGGTTGCTGTCCGGGTCGGGGCCGCCGGCGCGCGCCGCCACGGTGATTTCACGAATGATCTTGGTCCAGAGCTTTCCGCGTTTGGCGTCTTGGCGGCCTTTGCGGTGCTGAATATTGGCCCATTTGCTGTGTCCGGCCATGGCTTCCCAGGATAAATTGTCTGCAAAAAGGGCATTTTACCGTGCCGGCGGCCCGCGCGCCCGGGAGTCGGCCGCCTGTGTCCATATTGCCACGCGCACAAGCGCCACCGCAGGCTCTACACTTGGGCATCTGAGTCATTACGGTCCGGAGAGCAGCCCATGCCCAACCCCATCGTCATCGCCAAGAATGCGCAGACCGAGTTGGCGCTGCTGCCAGCCCTGGCCAACCGCCACGGCTGCATCACCGGCGCCACCGGCACCGGCAAGACCGTCACCCTGCAGGTCCTGGCCGAGTCCTTTTCCCGCCTCGGCACGCCGGTCTTCATGGCCGACGTCAAGGGCGACCTGACCGGCATCTCGCAGGCGGGGGTGGCCAGCCCCAAGCTGCAGGAGCGGTTCAAGAACCTGGGCCTGGACGAACCGGCCTGGGGCGCCAGCCCGGTGGCCTTGTGGGATGTGTTCGGCGAGCAGGGCACGCCGGTGCGCGCCACCATCACCGACATGGGGCCGCTGCTGCTGGCGCGCATCCTCGAACTGAACGACACCCAGGAAGGCGTGCTGACGCTGGTGTTCAAGGTGGCGGACGACGAAGGCCAACTGCTGCTGGACCTGAAAGACCTGCGCGCCATGCTGCAGAACGTCGCCGACCGCGCCGCCGAGCTCAAGACGCGCTATGGCAATGTGTCCGCCGCCAGCGTCGGCGCGATCCAGCGCGGCCTGCTGGCGCTGGAGTCGCAGGGCGCCGAGAAATTCTTCGGCGAGCCGATGCTGGACGTGGCCGACCTGATGCGCACCGACGCCCAGGGCCACGGCATCGTCAACGTGCTGGCCGCCGACAAGCTGATGCAGGCGCCTCGGCTGTACGCCATCTTCCTGCTGTGGCTGCTGGCCGACCTGTACGAGAAACTGCCGGAAGTGGGCGACGTCGACCAGCCCAAACTGGTGTTCTTCTTCGACGAGGCGCACCTGCTGTTCAACGACGCGCCGCCGGCGCTGCTGAGCAAGATCGAGCAGGTGGTGCGGCTGGTGCGTTCCAAGGGCGTGGGCGTCTATTTCGTGACGCAGAACCCGCTGGACATTCCGGACACCGTGCTGGGCCAGTTGGGCAACCGGGTGCAGCACGCGTTGCGCGCCTTCACGCCGCGCGACCAGAAGGCCGTCAAGACCGCGGCCCAGACCATGCGGCCCAATCCGGGGCTGGATATCGAGGCGGCCATTACCGAATTGGGCGTGGGCGAGGCGCTGGTGTCGCTGCTGGACGCCAAGGGCCGGCCGATGCCGACCGAGCGCGCCTGGATCGTGCCGCCCGGCAGCCGCATCGGCCCGGCCACCGACGCCGAGTGCCAGGCCTTGCGCCAGGGCAGCCCCATGTCCGCCAAATATGACAAGGCCATCGACCGCGAATCCGCCTACGAAGTGCTGGCCGGACGCGCGGCGGCGCCGGCCGATCAGGCCCCTGGGAGGGCCGCGCCAACGCCGACGGCGGGCGGCGCGCCAGCCGAGGCGCAGGGCGGCGGCCTGATGGACAGCCTGAACGATGTGCTGTTCGGCTCCACCGGCCCGCGCGGCGGCAAGCGCGACGGCGTGGTGCAGACTTTCGCCAAGAGCACGGCGCGTTCGATCGCGACGCAACTGGCGCGTGGCATCCTGGGATCGCTGCTGGGGTCCAAGACGCGCCGTTGAATTCTGTATTCCATTTGCGGAACAAATTTGCGTCCGGTTTGTTGTAACGCAGGGTAGTACGTTGTTTGTAACTTGGGGTATTGCGTTGCCCTCATTTATGCCTATGATTCTGGGCGATGCAATCCAGGATGCAAAGGAAACGGTGGTGGCAAAAAAGCACAAAATTGCGGTGATCCCAGGGGACGGAATCGGCAAGGAAGTCGTTCCGGAGGGCTTGAAAGTACTCGACGCCGTGGCGTCGCGCTTTGGCATTGATTTCCAGTGGGACCACTTCGACTGGAGCTGCGATTATTACGCCGAGCACGGCAAGATGATGCCGGACGATTGGCAGCGGCAGATCGGCCAGCATGAAGCGATTTTCTTCGGCGCCATCGGCTGGCCGGCCACGGTGCCCGACCACGAGGCGCTGTGGGGCTCGCTGTTCAAGTTCCGCCGTGAATTCGACCAATACATCAATCTGCGTCCGGTACGCCTGATGCCGGGTGTGCCGTCGCCGCTGGCCGGCCGCCAGCCCGGCGAGATCGATTTCTTCATCGTGCGTGAAAACACCGAGGGTGAATATTCCAACAGCGGCGGCGTCCTGTTTGGTGGCACCGAGCGCGAAGTCGTCATCCAGGAAAGCGTATTTACCCGCATCGGCGCCGAGCGCGTGCTGAAATTCGCCTTCGAGCTGGCCCGCAAGCGCGGCAAGCACCTGACGGCGGCGACCAAGTCCAACGGCATTTCGATTTCAATGCCCTGGTGGGATCAGCGCGTGGCGGAAATGGCCGGGAACTATCCGGATGTTCGTTGGGACAAATATCACATCGATATCCTCTGCGCGCATTTCGTGCAACATCCTGACTGGTTCGACGTGGTCGTAGCTTCCAATCTTTTCGGCGATATTCTTTCCGACCTTGGCCCCGCCTGCACGGGAACCATTGGCATTGCGCCCTCGGCCAACCTGAATCCCGAACGTAGGTTTCCCTCGCTGTTCGAGCCCGTGCATGGTTCTGCACCCGATATTTACGGCAAGGGCATCGCCAACCCGATCGGCCAGATCTGGAGCGGCGCGCTGATGCTGGATTTCCTCGGATATCCGGACGCCTCGGCGGCCGTGGTCCGCGCCATTGAATCGGTGCTGGCCGAAGGCCCACGCACGCGCGACATGAAGGGCACCGCATCGACCGCCGAGGTAGGCGACGCCATCGCGTCGCTTATCGCGTCGGTATAGCGCTGTATGAGGGCCGAGACCATGGTCGATTCCATCGCCGCTCCCACTGTTCGGGTGGGCGGCAGTCGTGCGGACCGCTTCGTTCGCAAGCTGTTCCGGATGATGCGGTCGCGCACGCAGCGCCACAATCAGCACCTGTGGCCGTTCGTGCGTATCTGGCGCAATCCGGCTGGGGTGATCTGTGGTTTTCGGGCGCTGGGCCGTTCCATGCCGATTACGCCGTTGGAGCAGGGATACGACCCCAGCGACGACGAGATGCATCTGATTCTGAGCGGCCCCTCGATTGCCGAGATTCCCTATGACCGCCTGAATATCCGGGCGGCCATGGGGGTGAACGGTTCGATCACGCTAAAGCGCAAGTTCGATCTGCAGTTCAAGTATTACTGCATCATCGACCAGAACTTCGTGCGAGACCGCATTGATCTGGTGCGCGAGATCGTCGCTTGTGACCTGACGCTGTATGTGCTGCCTGATGTGCTGCGCTACATCATGCAGGGAATTCCGCAGGAATACATTCGTTGCCGCATTTGTATCATCGAATTCATTTCCGAGCGCGCCTACCAGCGTAGCGCGGCGCCCGCAGTGCTCAAGCGCATGGTGGCGGCGTCGCCGGACCTGCGGTTGTTGGATGCCAAGCAGGGGCTGGGCTACAGCTTCGACGCGTCACTTGGGGTGTTCGACGCCGATACGGTGGCCTATGTGGCGTTGCAGGTCATGATTTCCGGTGGCGCGCGCAAGGTTTACGTGCACGGCCTGGATCTGACGCTGCAGCATGGCATGCGTTTCTATGACGAGGGCGAGACGCCTCAGACCAGCCGGCTGACGCGCAACTTCGCCCGCCTGATCGAACCCTCGTTCCGTTTCGCCGCGCAACAGTGGCGGGGGCGCGGTGTGTCGGTGATCAACCTGTCGCCGGTAAGCGCGCTGCCGCCGGAGGTGATCGAGCGGCAGGACTGGCATGCGTTACTAAAAAATTGAAAAAAAGGGCCCGGCAGAATCTGCCGGGCCCTTTGTCTTGGCCTCTGTCCGGAGAGGCTCAGTGGGCGCCCGCCGCCGCTTCCGCCGCGCCGCCGCCACCGCCCGCCTTGGTCGAGCGTGGCCGGGCGAACCAGACCAGGCCGGTCAGCAACAGGAAGATCACCGCCGAGGCGTAGAACACATCCACCGCGGACATCGTGAACGCCTGCGCGTTGATCAGCCGGTCGACCGTGCTCAAGGCCTGCTGGTGCGACATGCCGACCGTGTTCTGCAGGACGTTGAGCGTCTGGTCGAACGCCTGCTGGCCGGGCCGCGCGGACTCGGTCAATTGCACATGGTGCAGCGTCGCGCGGTTCTCCCACAGGGTGGTCGCGATCGAGGTGCCGAAGGCGCCCGCGGTCAGCCGCAGGAAGTTCGACAGGCCCGAGGCGGCCGGGATGCGCCAGGGCTCGATGCTCGACAGCGTGATCGAGGTCAGCGGCACGAAGAACGCCGCCATGGCCGCGCCCTGGATGATGGTCGGGATCATCAGCGTGCGCACGTCGGTCTGGGTGTTGAAGCCCGAACGCATGAAGCACACCAGCGCGAAGATCAGGAACGCCACCGTCACGATCTGGCGCGGGTCGCGGGTGGCCAGCATCTTGCCCACCATCGGCGTGAGCAGGATGGCCAGCAGGCCCACCGGCGCGGTCACCAGGCCGGCGTAGGTGGCCGTGTAGCCCATGTAGCTCTGCAGCCAGAGCGGCAGCAGCACCACGTTGCCGAAGAACACGCCGTAGGCCACCGCCAGCGTCAGCGCGCCGACCGTGAAGTTGCGGATCTTGAACAGGCGCAGGTCGACCACCGGGTGCGCGTCGGTCAGCTCCCAGATGAGGAAGAAGACGAAGGCGACGAAGGCGATGGCGGCCAGGGCGATGATGGTGGGGCTGGCGAACCAGTCCAGTTCCTTGCCCTTGTCGAGCATGATCTGCAGCGAACCGACCCACACCACCAGCAGCACCAGGCCGAGCTTGTCGATCGGCAGCTTGCGGGTCAGCGATTCGCGGTTGCCGTAGATGCGCCAGCTGATCCACGCCGCCAGCAGGCCCACCGGCACGTTGATGTAGAAGATCCACGGCCAGGTGTAGTTGTCGGAGATCCAGCCGCCGAGCAGGGGGCCGGCCACCGGCGCCACCAGTGTCGTCATGGACCAGACCGCCAGCGCCATGCCCGCCTTGGACTTGGGGAAGCTGGCCAGCATCAGGGTCTGCGACAGCGGGATCATCGGCCCGGCCACGGCGCCCTGCAGCACGCGGAACGCGATCAGGGCTTCGAGCGAGGGCGAGAAGCCGCACAGCCACGAGGCCAGCACGAACAGCAGGGTGGAGATCAGGAACAGCCGTACCTGGCCGAAGCGCTGCGTCAGCCAGCCGGTCAGCGGCACGGTGATGGCGTTGGCCACCGCGAACGAGGTGATGACCCAGGTGCCCTGGCTGGAGCTGACACCGAGGTCGCCGGAGATGGTGGGAATGGACACGTTCGCGATCGAGGTGTCCAGCACGTTCATGAACACCGCCGTGGACAGCGCGATCGACCCGATGATGCGGGTGGCGCCTTCCAGCGGCGGGTAGGTCCCGGGCGGGAGTACGGTCGGCTCGGCGGGGGCGCCGCCGGCCGCGGGCTGAGCGGTGGTGCTCATGGGAAAGCTCCCTTACTTGGCGCCGAGCGCCAAGCCCTCTTTGGCCACGGGCGACTGCGCCGCCTGCGGGGTGAATTCGTCGGAGGCGAGGTTGGCCTGGATGATCTTGCCGATCAGGGCGTCGACCTCGTCATGGGCCGGTTCGAAGGCGCGCGTCGACCAGGCCGGTTCCTTGCGGGCGGCGGTGGTCAGCGCTTCGCCGTCCTGCTTGCCGACGTCGACTTCCACGTCCATCGACAGGCCCACGCGCAGCGGATGCGTCTTCAGGTCCTCGGGGTCGAGGGCGATGCGCACGGGCACGCGCTGCACCACCTTGATCCAGTTGCCGGTGGCGTTCTGGGCCGGCAGCAGGGCGAAGGCGCTGCCGGTGCCGGCGTCCAGGCCGGCGATCTTGCCGTGGTAGGTGACCGAGCTGCCGTACAGGTCGGCGGTCATCGTGACCGGCTGGCCGATGCGCATCTTGCGCAGCTGGCCTTCCTTGAAGTTGGCTTCGACCCAGACCTGGTCCAGCGGCACCACCGTCATGAGCGCGGCGCCGGGGGCCACGCGCTGGCCTACCTGGACGGTGCGGCGGGCGATGACGCCGCCGACGGGGGCGGGCAGCACCGTGCGCGATTGCGCCAGCCAGGCGTTGCGCAGGCCGGCGACGGCCTGGCGCACGTCAGGGTGGTCGGCCACCGTGGTGCCTTGCGTCAGCGCCTGGTTGGTCGCCAGCTTGGCGCGCGAGGCGGCCAGCGCGGCGCGGGCCTGCGCCAGGCCGGACTGCGCGGTCTTGAGCGCGGCTTCGGCGTGCAGGATTTCCTCGCCGCTGACGCCGCCCGACTTGGCCAGTTGCTGGCGGCGGGTGACGTCGCTCTGGGCGCGGGTCAGTTCGGCCTGCGCGCGCTGGATGTCGGCCTGGCGCAGGTCGACGTCAGCGGCCAGCGCGTCGTTCTGGACGTAGTAGGTGCGGACCTGGCGCACGGTCTGCGCCAGCTTGGCCTCGGCCTGCTGCAGGGCGACCTGCGTGTCGGCCGGATCGATGCGCACCAGCGGCTGGCCGGCGGTGACGGTCTCGGTGTCGTCGGCCTCGATGGCGACCACGGTGCCGGGCACCTGGGGCGTGATCTGCACCAGGTTGCCGTGCACGTAGGCGTCGTCGGTGCTTTCGAAGTGGGCGCCGAACAGGGCCCACCAGATGCCGTAGGCGATCGCGATGAGGATGAAAACGCCGGTCGCGGTCAGCAGCAGGCGTTTGCGGGCGGGGTTGGTCGTGGGAGTGGCTGCGTTCATGACGTCTGAATCCGGAGCGTTCAATGAGTGGAGTTCGTGGCGGGCGCGGGCTGCTGCGCGGGGGCGGGGACGTAGCCGCCGCCCAGCGCGTTGGCCAGGTTGGCGTCGAGCTGGTAGGCGCGGATGCGCAGGTCGGTGTCGAGCCGCGCCTGGGTCAGCACGCCGGTCTGCGCGACCAGGACGGTCAGGTAGTTGCCCATGCCGGCCTTGTAGCGGTTGACGGCCAGCTCATAGGCGGCCTCGATGGCTTCGCGCGCCTGGCGCTGCTGCGTCCGTTCCTGTTCCAGCAGGCGCAGGCCGTCGAGCGCGTCGGCGACCTGGTGCACGGCGTCGAGCACGGCCTGGTTGTAGTCGGACACGGCCAGGTCGGCGTCGGCGCGGCGGCCGGCCAGGTTGGCGTTCAGCTCGCCGCCGTGGAAGATCGGCAGGGTGATGGCCGGACCGAAGCCGGCGGTGCGGGCGGCGGCGCCGAGCAGGTTGCCGGTGCCGATCGCCTGGAAGCCGGCGAAGGCCACGAGGTTGACGTTGGGGTAGAACTCGGCGCGGGCGCTGTCGATCTGGTGCCGGGCGGCCTCGGCGCGCCAGCGCGCGGCGACCACGTCGGGACGGTGGCCCAGCAGGTCCAGCGGCACGCTGTCGGGCACGCCGCCGGCAGGCGCGGTCAGGGAGGCTTGCACGAGCGACTGGCCGCGCTGCGGGCCGGCGCCGGCCAGGGCCGCGACCTGGTTGCGCAGTTGCGCCAGCGTGGTCTCGGTCTGGGTCAGCTCGACCTGGCCGGCGGCCAGCGACGATTCGGCCTGCTTGACCTCGACCTGGGTGTCCAGGCCGGCGGAATAGCGGCCGCGGGTCAGCGACAGCACTTCCTCGCGTTGGGTCAGCACGCGCTTGATGACGTCGCGCTGGGCGAAGGCGTCCTGCAGATTGAGGTAGGCGCGCACGGTGGCGCTGGCCAGCACGTTGCGCGCCGCCTGGGCGTCGGCCGCGGCGGCGGCCTGCTGCGAGACCGCGGCTTTCAGGTGCGAGCGGTTCTTGCCCCAGAAATCGAGCTCGTAGCTGAAGTCCAGCGCCAGGCGGTTGTCGCTGACGACCGATCCGCCCAGCGGCGCCGGGTAGATGTAGTCGCCGGACAAGTGCTCGCGGTTGAGCGTGTAGTTGGCGTCCACGCGCGGCATCAGGGGAGCGCGGGCGGTGCTGACGGCGGCGTTGGCCTTGGCCAGGCGCGCCTGGGCGGCGGTCATGGACGGGCTGTTGGCCAGCGCTTCGTCCATCAGCGCGTCGAGCTGGCTGTCGCCGTAGCGATGCCACCATTGCGTGTCGGGCCAGGCGACGGCCTGGGCGGTCAGGCCCAGCTTGGTTTCATTCAGGGCGGCCACCGGCTCGGAGCCGGGTTCCATCAGGGCGCAACCGCTCAAGGCCAGCACTAATGCGGTAGAAAGAAGGCGTTTCATCCTGACAATCTGCTGAAAGTAATTGATTAATCTGTATTTGCCTAGGCAAATATTACGTCAAATAAAACCCCTTTCGCAGGGGCGGGTTGGCTTGGGCGGGCGCCGTCAGCGCTCGGGCGCGGAGGCGGAACCGTTGGCGATCATGCGGCGCAGGAAGTGCATCAGCTGCGTCACTTCGTCGGTGGAGAAACCACGCAGGTGGTGGTTCAGCACGCGGGCGATATTGGGCGGGATTTCGCGCGCCTTGGTCTCGCCCAGTTCGGTCAGTTCGATCTTCACGACCCGCCGGTCCAGCTGGTTGCGGGCCCGCCGCAGCAGGCCCTTGGCCTCGAGCCGGTCGAGCGTGCGGGTCATGGCGCCGGTGTCGACGCCGTTGAGCCGGGCCAGTTCGGCGGGCGTGTCGGCCCGGCCCAGGGCAACCATGGCGATCGGGCGCCACTGCATCGCGGTGAGGTCGAGCGGCGCCATTTCCTGGTCCAGCATGCGGTTCAGGGAGTTGGCGACCAACTTGATCAGGTAGCCGGCGTTTTCTTCCATCATGCAGCGGGTATCCCCGCGATAATGAACCGGATTTTCGGTGGATTCAGGACGTGACGAGGCATTCATGCAGCGAATTTTACTGCCTAGTCAGTAATTGTCAAGGCTGCTTTTGAGGGACGCTTTCCGGGGCGGCCGGCGCCTTGCGCAGGCCGGACCAGACGATGGCGGCCACGATCAGGGCCGCGCCGGCCATCATGCGCACCGTCGGCTGCTGGCTGAACAGCACCCAGGCGAAGGCGATGGCGTAGACCGGCTCCAGCGCGATCACCAGGCCGGCGCTGCGGGCGTTCAGGCGGGTCAGGCTGGAGACGAACAGGAAGTGCGACAGGCCGGTGCAGAACACGCCCAGCAACGCCAGCCAGAACCAGTCGATGGCGGGCAGGGCGGGCAACTGGCCGGCCGCGAACGGCAGCATCACCAGCGCCACCACCAGGTTCTGCCAGCAGGCCACCTGCATCGGGTCCATGCCCGAGGCCGAGCGGCGGTTGCTCAGGGCCAGCAGGGCGAAGGTCAGGCCCGACAGCAAGCCCCAGGCCAGGCCGATGGTGCCCTGGTCGGCTAGGTCGAACGAGGGTGTGACCAGCACCAGGCCGGCCGTGACCAGGCCCAGTAGCAGCCATTCGGCCAGCCGCACCCGTTCACGGAAGATCAGGCCCTCGAACAGCGTGATGAAGGCCGGGAAGCTGGCGAAGCCCAGCGTGGCGATGGCGATGCCGCCGACCTTGACCGAAATGAAGAAGGTGACCCAATGGGCCGCCAGCAGGGCGCCCGCGATCACCAGCACGAACAGCTGGGCCGGGGTCAGGGCGCCGAGCAACGGGCGGCGGCGCATGCGCGCGAACAGGCCCAGCGAGATGACCGCGAAGACCGCCCGTCCCAGCGTGATGACCGCCGCGCTGGCCTGGATCAGCTCGCCGAAGACGCCGGTCAGGCCGAACAGAACGGCGGCGATATGGATATAGGTCAGGGCGCGGTGTCGGGTCATTCGCAGGGGATGGCAGGGAACGGAAAGGCTCGGCGTCGGTTCGTGGCCGGGCCGCGGCAGGCTGAAAATGCGCGCCGGGCGTGCAAATCCCGCGGCGCTGAATCTAAAATCATCGCATGAATCGCATTGCCAAGCTTTTGCCGGTCTCTCGTCCCTCCAGCCGCGCGGCCGGTTTTTTCATGGCCGCGCTTGGCGCGATCCTGTTCTCCGCCAAGGCCATCGTCGTCAAGTTCACTTACCGCTACGGCATCGACGCGGTCACCCTGATCGCCTTCCGCATGCTGTTCGCCATGCCGTTCTTCGCGGCGGTGGCCTGGCATCAGTCGCGCCTGGCGGCGCGCGGCGAGATCGTCGTCATGACCTGGAAGGAACGCATCCAGGTCTGCCTGCTGGGCCTGTTGGGATACTACCTGTCCAGCTTCCTGGATTTCCTCGGCCTGCGCTACATCACCGCCAGCCTGGAGCGGCTGATCCTGTTCCTGTCGCCGTCGCTGGTGGTGCTGATCTCGGCCTTCTGGTTCAAGCGGCCGGTCGAGCGCCGGCAATGGCTCGCGATGATGCTGTCGTACGCCGGCGTGGTGCTGGTCTTCGCGCATGACCTGAGCTTCGGCGGGTCCTCCGAGGTGCTGTTAGGGTCTTTGTTCGTTTTCGGTTCGGCGCTCAGCTATTCTGTGTACCTGATTTGTTCCGGGGAACTGATCAAGCGCGTCGGGCCCACCCGGCTGGTGGCATATGCCATGCTGGTGTCGTGCGTGGCCTGCATCGTGCAGTTCTTCGTGATCCATCCGGCCTCCGTGCTGATCCAGCCGATGGGCGTGTACGGCTACTCGATCATCCATGCCACCCTGAACACGGTGGTGCCTGTCTTCATGCTGATGTGGGCGGTGGCGCTGATCGGCGCGCCGACCGCGTCGCTGCTGGGCATGCTGGGGCCGGTGTCGGTGCTGTTCCTGGCGTCGTGGTTCCTGGACGAGCCCGTGACGGTATGGCAGATGGCCGGCACCGCGCTGGTCCTGGCCGGGGTATTCGTATTGATGGGGGGCGGGGCCGCCAAGCCGCCGCCCGCCGCGCCGGGCGGCAGCGCGTCCGCGCGCTGAAGTCCGGGCTTCACATTTGATTCTCAAGCTTGCGTCGCAACATTTCAAAGAAAGGAGGCCAGCATGGCCAGCAATCTCGTCAAGGCAATTCGTATCGAGCAGCATGGCGGTCCCGAAGTCCTGAAACTGGTCGAAGTCGAAGTGCCGCCGCCGGCCGCCAATGAGGTCACCATCGACCAGCACGCGGCCGGGCTGAACTTCATCGATATCTATTTCCGCACGGGCTTGTATCCCCACCCGCTGCCGCACGGCCTGGGCTTCGAGGGCGCGGGCGTGGTCACGGCCGTTGGCGCCGATGTCAAGCACCTGAAGAAGGGCGATCGCGTGGCCTACGGCCAGAGCCCGATCGGCGCCTACGCCAAGGCCCGCAACGTGCCGGCCAACCAGGTCGTGAAGGTGCCCAAGGGCATCGGCTTCGACGAGGCCGCCGCCGTGATGCTCAAGGGCCTGACGGTGCAGTACCTGTTCCGCCAGACCTATCGCCTGCAAGGCAACGAAACCATCCTGTTCCACGCGGCCGCCGGCGGCGTGGGCCTGATCGCCTGCCAATGGGCGCGCGCGCTGGGCGTGAAGCTGATCGGCACCGTCTCCAGCCCCGAGAAGGCCGAACTGGCCCGCGCCAACGGCGCCTGGGAAACCATCGACTACTCGCGCGAGAACGTCGCCGAGCGCGTGCTCGAACTGACCGGCGGCAAGAAGGTGCCGGTGGTGTATGACGGCGTCGGCAAGGACACCTGGGAAACCTCGCTGGACAGCCTCGAGCCGCGCGGCCTGATGGTCAGCTTCGGCAACGCTTCCGGTCCGGTGGCGGGCGTGAATCTGGGCATCCTGAACCAGAAGGGCAGCCTGTACGTGACGCGGCCGTCGCTGGGCGTGCACGTCAACACGCTGGAAAAGCTGCAGGCCGCCTCGGACGAGCTGTTCGACCTGATCCTGAAGAAGAAGATCAAGGTCCGCATCGACCAGCGCTACAACCTGGAGCAGGCGGGCGAAGCGCAGACCGCGCTGGCCTCGCGCAAGACCACCGGCGCCACGGTGCTGATGCTGGACTGATCCGGCGCGCCCCTGGCGCCACGGACAAGGCGGGACGCATGGCGCGTCCCGCTTTTTTTTGCCGTGCGCACCGGGACAAATCGCCATGCACGGGCGGACAAGCCAGCGCGGTGGGCCGTTGCTATCCTGGCCTCACCTTATCCGTTGGAGCCTCACGCATGCCGTCCGCCCATTCTTCCGCCTCCGGCCGCCCGGAATTGGCCGCCATCCGCGAATACATGATCGTCGACGGCAAGCCGCTGCGCCAGGGGCAGGGCGAACCCATTGCCGTGCACGATCCGGCCACCGGCGAGGTCATCGCCACCCAGCTCGACGCCGGCGCGGCGCAGATCGACCTGGCGGTGCAGGCGGCGCGCCGGGCGTTCGCCAGCGGGCCGTGGCGCGACATGCTGCCGGCCGGCCGCGAGCGCCTGCTGCTGAACCTGGCGGACCTGGTGGAACGCCACGGCGAGGAACTGGCGCGGCTCGAGACGCTGAACAACGGCAAGCTGCTGGGCGTGGCCCAGGGGCTGGAGGTCGGCTCCGGCGCGCAATGGCTGCGCTACATGGCGGGCTGGGCCACCAAGCTGACCGGCGACACGCTGGCGCTGTCGATCCCGTTCCCGCCCGGCGTGAAATACAGCGCCTACACGCTGCCGCAGCCGGTGGGCGTGGTGGCCGCGATCATCCCGTGGAATTTCCCGCTGCTGATGGCGATCTGGAAGATCGCCCCGGCGCTGGCCGCCGGTTGCACGGTGGTGCTCAAGCCCGCCGAGGAAACCCCGCTGACCGCCTTGCGCCTGGCCGAGCTGGTGCTGGAAGCCGGCTTTCCGCCGGGCGTGGTCAATGTGGTGACCGGCCGCGGCGAGACCGCCGGCGCGGCGCTGGTGGCGCATCCGGGCGTGGACAAGATCGCCTTCACCGGCTCCACCGAGGTCGGCAAGCTCATCGGCCGCGCCGCCATGGACGACATGAAGCGCGTGTCGCTGGAACTGGGCGGCAAGTCGCCCGTGATCGTGCTCGATGATTGCGACGCCGACGTGGCGGCGCAGGGCGCGGCCGCCGCCATCTTCTTCAACCAGGGCCAGGTCTGCACCGCCGGTTCGCGGCTGTATGTGCAGAAGGGCCTGTACGCCAAGGTGGTGGAGCGGCTGGCCGACCTGGCCGCCGGCATGAAGCTGGGTTCGGGCTTCGCGCCGGACACGCAGGTGGGGCCGCTGGTGTCGGCGCGCCACCAGCGGCGCGTGATGGACTACATCGGCATCGGCCGCGCCGAGGGCGGCAAGGTGCTGGCGGGTGGCGACGCCGGCGAGGGCGCCGGCTATTTCGTGCGGCCGACGGTGTTCGCCGACGTGGCGCCCGACGCCCGCATCGCCCGCGAGGAGATCTTCGGGCCGGTGGTGGTGGCGCAGCCGTTCGACACGCTCGACGACGCCGTGCGGCTGGCCAACGACAGCGCCTTCGGCCTGGGCGCGAGCCTCTGGAGCAATGACCTGACGCGGGTCCAGCGCCTGATCCCGCGCATCGATGCGGGCACGCTCTGGATCAACACCCACAACATGCTGGACCCGAACATGCCGTTCGGGGGTTTCAAGCAGTCCGGCATCGGCCGTGAACACGGCCGCGCCGTACTGGACATGTACCTGGAGAAGAAGTCCGTTTGTATCGCTTACTAGACTGACGGCCGCGCGAGACAAGCCGGGAGATACCGGCGCGCGCGAGGCCGCGCAACCAAGGGGAAGTGCATGGCAGGCAAGACCAATTGCCGGGCCCGGGCGCGCACAGCATTGCTGCTGGCGGGCCTGGCCATGGCGCAGGCGGCATGGGCTGGAGACCCCAGCGCGCGAGACTGGATACCCGCGCCGGTGGGCACGAACATCATCGCCGGCTACCTGACCGGGCTGCGCTCGTCGGGGCTGTATTCGGCCGGCAAGCGCATCGACGGCGCCTCGGTGGACGTGGACGCGCTGATCTACCGCCAGATGCATTACCGGGAGCTGTTCGGCAAGACCGTGCAGCTCGAATTCATCGTGCCGATGTCGCGCACCACGATGGAGCTGCCGGGCGCCTCGCGCGACCGCCAGACCGGCATCGGCGACGTGACGCTGGGGTCCGCGATCTGGCTCTACAACAACGAGCAGACCAAGACCTGGTTCGCCTGGGAGCCGTTCGTGGTGGTGCCGGTGGGACGCTACGACGGCTCGCGGCCGGACACCTCGCCGGGCAAGAACCGCTGGTCCACCATCCAGGACTTCTCGTTCGTGAAGGGGGTGGGCGAATCCACCTTCCTGGAGGCCATCGGCGAAGTGGAAATCTACGGCCGCAACAGCGACTGGATGAGCCAGACGCTGAAGAAGGATCCGTCCTTCCGCTTCTTCGCGCTGGCCTCCACCAACATAACGGACAACACCTACACCGGCATCCGCTACCGCTACGAGACTGGCGGGCGCGAGCGCGCCGCGGGCGAAACGGTGACCAGCCGCGCCCGCAACCACCAGCTGGCGCTGGAACTGACGCACCAGATCAACGACGCCAACCAGATCCAGATGCAGTACATCCACGACCTGAAGGTCGAGAACGGCCCGCGCATGCGGGGCGTGCAGATGCGCTACGTCTACGCCTTCTAGGAGCAACGGACATGACACCAGGAGAGATCCAATGATTGCGCTTTGTGCCAACAGACGCGCCGCGCGGGCCGGCAAATGGGCGCTGTGCGCGGCCCTGGCCGCGGCCGCCGGGCTTGCCCGCGCCGACCTGCCGGTCGAGGAGCTCAAGGGCGGCACCCGCCTGCCGCCGGCCACGCCGCACCGGCTGTACGTGATGGACGCGGTGTTCAATCACCTGGTCGACAGCCGCGTCAACATCTACGACGGCGACACGATGAAATTCCTGGGGCTGGTGCCCTCGTCGTTCAACGGCCACATGACGGTGTCGGCCGACGGCAAGGACATCTACATCATGACCACCTACTACGAGCGCCTGAACCGCGGCAAGCGCACCGACGTGGTCGAGGCCTGGGACGCCGAGACGCTGACGCCCAAGTACGAGGTGCCGATTCCCGAGAAGCGCGCGCAGGCGCTGAACTACCGCAACTACCTGCAGCAGAGTTCCGACGGCGGCCTGTTGTTCGTGCAGAACGCCACGCCCGCCTCGTCGGTCACGGTGGTCGACCTGAAGACGCGCAAGTTCGCCGACGAAGTGACCGCGTCCGCGGGGTGCTGGAGCATCATCGTGCCGCCGTCGCGGCCGCGCAGCTTCGCCAGCATCTGCGGCGACGGCTCGTTCGTCACGGTCGACCTGGACGCGGCCGGCAAGCCGTCGGGCCAGCAGCGCAGCAAGCCCATGTTCGAGGTCGAGAAGGACCCGATCTTCACCCATACCGACCGCCTGGGCGACACCTTCTACTTCGTCTCGTACAACGGCAACGTCTACAGCGCCGATTTCAGCGGCGCCGAGGCCCGCTTCGGCGAGCGCTGGTCGCTGCTGGACGCTTCCGGCAAGGACCGCGGCTGGCGTCCCGGCGGCTACAACCTGCTGGCGGTGAACCGCGCCAGCAAGCGGCTGTACGTGGGCATGCATCCGAATGGCGCCGAGGGCACGCACAAGACGCCGGCGGCCGAGATCTGGGTCTACGACCTGGCCACGCACAAGCGGCTGGCGCGCATCCCCGGCAAGAATGCGCTGTCGATGTCGGTGTCGCAGGACGACAAGCCGCGCCTGTTCACCATCGACGGCGGCAACGTCAACATCTACGACGCGGCGCCGGCCGCGCCGGTGCTCAAGGGCACGATCCAGGGCGCGGGCGAGACGGCGCTGCAGGTCGAGCCGCAGCCGGGAGGCGCGCAATGACCGATCCCGTCCTGTTCTACGCCGCCAGCGCCGCGCTGGCCTGCGTGCTGCTGCTGGGCGCGCTCGACAAGCTCAAGGACATGGCCGCCTTCAGCGCCGCCGTGACGGCCTACGAGATCGTGCCGGCCGGCCTGGCCGCCGTGTTCGCCTGGGGCTACCTGCTGGCCGAAGCGCTGGCCGGCGCCCTGTTGCTGGCGCCGGGCGCGCAGGCCGGGGGCGCCACGCTGGCGTTGCTGGTGCTGGCCCTGGCGACGGCCGGCGTGGCGCTCAACCTGGCGCGCGGCCGCCGCGATATCGATTGCGGCTGCGGCGGTCCCGCCTTCCGGGGCGCGGCGGCGCGCGGCGCCGGGCTGTCCTGGTGGATGGTGCTGCGCAATGCCTTGCTGGCGTCGTGGACGCTGCCGGTGTTCGCCGCGGCGCAAGGCGCTTCGCGCAGCCTGCAATGGGCCGACGCGGCCTCGGTCTTCGGCCTGGCGATGTGCGCCGTGGCCTTGTATTTCACCGTCAATCATCTGCTGGCCTCGCATCTGAAGCTGCGGCAGCTGCATACCTAGAACCAAGGGAGCGACACGATTATGGAAGCCTTGATCATTTCCAATTTTCTGCTGTGGGGCGTGGTGCTCTGCCTGATGCTGGTCATCCTGGCGCTGTCGCGCCAGATCGGCGTGCTGTACGAACGCGTGGCGCCGATGGGGGCGCTGACCATGGACAAGGGGCCGGCGGTGGGCGAAGCCGCGCCGCGCTTCGAACTGGCCGACCTGCTGGGCCGGCGCCTGACCATCGGCGAACGCGGCCAGCACAGCCAGCTGCTGTTCTTCCTGTCGCCGACCTGCCCGGTGTGCAAGAAGCTGCTGCCGATCCTCAAGTCGGTGGCCGGCACCGAGAGCGCCTGGCTGCGCATCGTGCTGGCCAGTGATGGCGAGATGCCCGAGCACCTGGCGTTCTACCGCCAGGCGGCGCTGGAGCGCTTTCCCTATCTGCTGTCGACCGAACTGGGCATGAAGTTCCAGATCAGCAAGCTGCCGTACGCGGTGCTGATCGACGAGTCCGGCGTGATCCGCGCCAAGGGCCTGATCAACTCGCGCGAACAGCTGGAAAGCCTGTTCACGGCCAAGGAACTGGGCGTGGCGTCGGTGCAGGAATTCCTGGCCGGCGGCGCGTTGGAAGAGACCCGCATTTCACGCAAGGAGAACGGCAATGCGCTGGTTGGATAAGCTTGGAGAGCGCGCCACGCGCTCCGTCGCCCACGCCACGTCGCGCCGCAGCGTGCTCAACCGCATCGGCCGCGTGCTGGTCGGCACCGCCTTCCTGGTGCCGGTGCTGCCGGTGGCCCGGTCCGCGCCGGCGGCGGCCAGGAAGCCGCAGACCGACGAGACCGCCTGCGACTACTGGCGCTATTGCGCGGTGGACGGCTTCCTGTGTTCGTGCTGCGGCGGCAGCACGACCTCGTGCCCGCCGGGCACCTCGCCGTCGGCGGTGTCGTGGGTCGGCACCTGCCACAACCCGCTGGACGGCAAGGACTATCTCATCAGCTACAACGACTGCTGCGGCAAGACGGCCTGCGGCAAGTGCATGTGCGCCTCGGCCGAGCGCGAGCGGCCGGGCTACCAGATGTTCCTGCACAACGACGTCAACTGGTGCATGTCCAACGAGTCGTCGATCTTCCACTGCACCACCTCCGTGATCGTGGGGTTGGCCAAGAAGAAGCCATGAACGGGATGGCGGGAAGACGGCGCGGCGGGCGAGGGCGGTGGCGTGGCGCCATCGCCCGGCTGGCCTGTGCGGCGGTTGCGGTGACGATCGGGGCAGCCGCCGTCGCCGGCGAGGCGGCGCCCGCGGCCGGGCAGGCCGCCGCGGGACCGGTCGCGGCGGCGAATGGCGCGCCCGCCGCCGGCACGCTGTGGCAGGCCGCGCGCGCCGACTACGTGCTGCAATGCGCCGGCTGCCACCGGGTCGACGGCCGTGGCAGCACGCCGCACGGCATTCCCGATTTCCGCAACTCGGTGGGCGCCTTCACGCACCTGCCGGCCGGGCGCGAATACCTGATCCGGGTGCCGGGCGCGGCCTATTCGCAGTTGAGCAATGCCGAGCTGGCCAATGTGTTGAACTGGCTGTTGCACACGTTCAGCCCGGCGCAGTTGCCGGCCAATTTCTCGCCCTACACGGAGAGCGAGGTGGCGGCGGCTCGGCCGCGCCGCTATGACGACGTGGTGCCGGTGCGCCATGGCCTGGCGCGCGAGCTGGCGGCGCTGGGCCTGGCGTTGTCCGACTATTCATATGGCAGCGCCCGCAAGCCCTGAGGCCGCGTGGCGCGCGGGGCCCGTGCCAGGCGCCCTAGGGGTTGTCACGGATACTCCCGGCCCGGGGCTCGGTGATAGAAAGAAGACCGCCTTTTGTTCCATGCCGCGCGCCGGAGCCGCCATGTCCCACCCTCTCTTACGCAGCGCGCCCCAGCAGTTCCTGGATTGCGCCAGCTGGAAGGAAAACATCAGCAACACCTTTGTGCCGCTGGAGGTGTCGGCCGCCGATCCGAAGCGCTTTCGCAGCAGCGTGGCGGTGGATTCGCTGGGCTGGATGCAGGTCTGCGAGATGCGCACCGGCGCGCAGCGCGTGCGCCGCACCCGGCTGCTGGCCGAGCGCGCCGAGGCGTCCGGCTACAAGGTCACGCTGCAGCTCGATGGCCGCAGCGAGATCCGGCAGGCGGCGCGCACCGCCTTGCTGATGCCCGGCGAATGGGGCATCTACGACACCACCCGTCCGTACGAGGTCGATGTCGACGACGATGCCCATTTCCTGGTGATGCAGGTGCCGGGCAAGCAATCCGAGGCCTGGCTGCCGGCCATGCGCAACGCGGTGGCGCGCAGCTTCAGCGCCCGCCACGGCTGCGGCCGCATGGCCATGGACCTGCTGCGGGTGGCGCTGAGCGAGCACGCGCATCTGTCGGACAGCGCGGCGCGCGATGCGGCCAACGCCGTCATGCAGATGATGGGGCTGGATATCAGCGAGCGGGCCGGTGGCGCGGGCGGACAGGACCAGCTGGAAATGCGTCAGGCGCAACTGCGCCGCGTGCAGCAATACCTGGTCGAGAACCTGCACGATCCTGACCTGTCGCCAGCGACGGCGGCCGAGGCCCTGCGCGTGTCGCGCCGCTATCTGTACAACCTGTTCGCCCAGGCCGCCACGACGCCGGCCGATTTCATCCTCAGCGCGCGCCTGGAGCGCTGCCGCGACATGCTGGCCGATGCCGCGCAGACCGCGCGGCAGATCGGCGAGATCGCCTTCCGTCATGGGTTTTCGGATGCGGCGCGTTTCAGCCACGCGTTCCGCAACCGCTATGGGGTGTCGCCGTCGGAGTACCGGCGCCAGGGGCGCCTGCCGGGCGAATCGGCCTGAGGCCGGCGTAGCCGCGCGCTGGCGCAATGGCCGGCGCGGCCCGGTCCGATCAGAGGTTTTCCTCGTTGATCAGGTCTTCCTTGCCGTAGAACTTCACGCCGATGTGGATGCGCTCGCGGCCCTGCGCGCGGCGGTGGCGGTTGGTGTCGCGCAGCGAATAGACGCAGCCGCAGTATTCCTGCTGGTAGAAGTTCTCGCGCTTGCTGATCTCGATCATGCGCGACGAACCGCCGCCCTTGCGCCAGTTGTAGGTCCAGTAGATCAGGTCGTCGTAGCGCGCGGCCGCGCGTTCGCCGCAGCCGTTGATCTGGTTCATGTCCTTCCAGCGCGAGATGCCGAGCGAGCTGGTGATGGTGTCGAAGCCATGTTCGTGGGCGTACAGCGCGGTGCGCTCGAAGCGCATGTCGAAGCAGGCGGTGCAGCGCTCGCCGCGCTCGGGGGCGTCTTCCATGCCCTTGACGCGGTCGAACCAGTTGTCCATGTCGTAGTCGGCGTCGATGAACTCGATGCCGTGCTGCTCGGCGAAGCGGATGTTCTCCTGCTTGCGGATCTCGTACTCTTTGACCGGATGGATGTTCGGGTTGTAGAAGTAGATCGCGTAGTCGATGCCGGAAGCCGTCATGGCTTCCATGACCTCGCCGGAACAGGGCGCGCAGCACGAGTGCATCAGCACCTTGCGGCGGCCGGCGGGCAGGTCGAGTTTGGGACGCACGAGTTCGGACATGATCAAAAGCAGGCGGTGAGGCGGAAAACTCCTTATTTTACGCTGAGTTGCCGCCTTGGCCAGGGGGCGCCGGCAAGCGCCGCCCGGAAGGGCTTGCCGCGGCTCAGCCCAGCACCGCGTCCCACAGCTCGCGCACGGCCGCGCGTTCGGCCTGCAGCTGGTCGGGCGCCACGCGGGCCTTTTCCACGCCCTGCATGCGCAGCTGGTGCTGCACGCGCCGCAGCGTGCGGTAGGCGTCGCCGGCCCGGGCGGCCAGCGCCGGCTCGATCAGCCCGGCCTCGCCGGCCAGGCGCAGCAGGGTGATGTTGCCCAGGTTGCGCACCAGCATGGGGTGGGTGCCGGCGTGGCACAGCACCAGGTACTGGGTCACGAATTCGACGTCGACCATGCCGCCGGCGTCGTGCTTCAGGTCGAACCGGTCGGTGCTGTTGGGGTGCCCGGCGTTGATCTTCTGGCGCATCGCCAGCACTTCCTCGCGCAGCTTGGCCGTGTCGCGCGGCATCACCAGGATGGCCTCGCGGATCTGCTCGAAGCGCTGGCCAACGTCGCTGTCGCCGGAGGCGTGGCGGGCGCGGGTCAGGGCCTGGTGCTCCCAGGCCCAGGCGTGCTTCTGCTGGTATTGCTCGAAGGCCTCGACCGACACCGCCAGCAGGCCGGCGTCGCCGTCCGGGCGCAGGCGCAGGTCGATCTCGTACAGGCGGCCCGACGACGTCATGGTGGACAGCCACGAGGTCATGCGGCGGCCCAGCTTGGCGTAGACCTCGGCGGCGTCCTCGCGCGGATCGTCATACAGGAACACCAGGTCCAGGTCCGAGGCGTAGCCCAGTTCCTTGCCGCCCAGCTTGCCGTAGGCGATGACGGCGAAGCGCGGCGTGGCGCCCGCGGCCTTGTTCACCAGCGGCCAGGTGCGGCGGATGGTTTCCGTCAGCAGCAGGTCGGCCAGGGCCGACAACTGGTCGGCGAGCTTTTCCACCGTCAGCTCGCCTTCCAGGTCCTGCGCCAGCAGCTGGAAGCTGGCCTGGCGCTGCACGTCGCGCATCAGGTTCATCTGGCGCTCGATGTCGGGGTCGCCATCGGGCAGGCGGCAGGCGTCGAGGTCGGCGGACAGCTGGCGCGCGATCTGGGCGAAATCGAGCGGCTCGAACAGGGTGCGCCAGTCGATCAGGCTGTCCAGCAACAGCGGGTGCTGCGTCAGGTACTGGGCCGCCCAGGGGCTGGCCGCGACCATGCGCGCGACCCGCGCCAGGGTGTCGGGGTATTCGGCCAGCAGCGCCAGGTAGGCGCTGCGCTGGGCGATCTTCTCGATCAGGTCGAACAGGCGCACGGCGGCGTCCAGCGGCGCGCTGGTCTGGCGCGCGGCGCGCAGCGCGGCCGGCAGCAGGGTTTCCATGCGGCGCCGGCTGCTTTCGGGCAGGCTGCGCACGCGGTGGCTGCCCAGCAGCGTTTCGGTGCGGCGCAGCAGGTCGTCGGCCTGCTCGCCGAAGGCCTGGCGGATCTGCTCGGCCAGGGCGCATTCCTCGTCGGCTTCGTCGGCGGGCGTGTCGGCGCCGGCATCGGCGGTGTCTTCCTTATCCATGCCCACCATGCGGAACACGTTGCGGAAGGTCCGCGAGACGAACTGGCGGTGCGCGGCCAGCGTGCTTTCGAAGTCCTGCGGGCTCAGCCCCAGCGCGGCGGCCAGCGCGGCGCGCTGGTCCGGGTCGCCCGGCAGCAGGTGGGTCTGTTCGTCCTCGCGGTATTGCAGCGCGTGTTCGGTGCGGCGCAGGAAGCGGTAGGCCTCTTCCAGGCGGCGCGCGTCGTCCTCGGGCACCAGGCCCGCGACCTGCTCGGCGTGCAGCGCCGCCAGCAGCCCGCGCTGCTGCAGCGCCGGCATGCGGCCGCCGCGGATCAGTTGCGCCAGTTGCACCACGAACTCGATTTCGCGGATGCCGCCGTCGCCCAGCTTGATGTTGTTGGCGCTGTCGATGCCGTTGCGGGCCGAGGCGCGGCGCTGCCAGTCCTGGCGGATGCGCTCGCGCAGCGCGCGCAGCGCGGCCAGCGCGTCGAAGTCGAAATATTTGCGGTAGACGAACGGCACGCGCAGGCTTTCCAGCTGGCGGGCCTGGGCCGCGCTGTCGCTGCCCGCGAAGGCCTGGCCCGGCATCAGGCGCGCCTTGAGCCAGGCATAGCGTTCCCATTCGCGGCCCTGGCCGATCAGGTAGTGTTCCAGCGCGTCCAGGCTCCAGGCCAGCGGGCCGGCGTCGCCGTCCGGGCGCAGGCGCAGGTCGGTCCGGAACACCTGGCCGTTGGCGTCGACTTCGGACAGCACCGGCATCATGCGCCGCGTCAGGCGGCCATAGAACTCGTGGTGGCTGATGCGGCGCGGGCCGTCGGTGTCGCCTTCCTCGCCGTACAGCATGATCAGGTCGATGTCGGACGAGACATTCAATTCACCGCCGCCCAGCTTGCCCATGCCGACGATCAGCATTTCCTGGGGCAGGCCGGTGGCCGGATCGCGCGGCACACCGTGCACCGCGGCCAGGTCGGCGGCCACGCTGCGATAGGCGGCGGCCACCGCGGCATCGGCCAGCGCCGTCATCGCGCCCACCACTTCCTCCAGCGGCGCCTGGCCGGACAGGTCGCGCACGATCAGGGTGCTGAAGACGCGTTCGCGCAATTTGCGCAGCACCTGGCGGCACAGGTCCACCGGCAGGATGTCGGGCGCGCCCGGGCCGGCCAGCTCCGCCTGCCATTGCGCCAGCCGCTCGGGTGTGACCGGTTGTTGCACCGCTTGCGCCAGCCAGGCGGCCAGATCCGGGTGGGCGTCGAGACGGCGGCGCAGATGGCCGGACCAGGCGAGGGCGGGGGCAAACAGGGCGGGCGTGGACATGGCGATCGGACGAAGACGAATGGACGCGTTTCAGGTATAAGTGGGGACGATACCGCAAGACTATTCTCCTGCCCACCGATCCGTGTCTGTTTCAAAAAAAGTGTTCTGCTGCCTGTTCTGGGCGGTGCTGACCGTGTACGGCGTCGTGGCCATCGGGCTCCTGGGCGTCCGCTATTGGGTCTTGCCGCGCGTGGACCAGTGGCGTCCCCAGATCGAAGCCTACGCCAGTCAGGCGTTGGGCGCTCGCGTCACGATCGGCGCCATCCAGGCGGACTGGCAGGGCCTCAATCCCCGCCTGGATCTTTCCTCGGTCCAGGTCTATGACGACCAGGCCGCGCCGGTGCTGACGCTGCCTTCGGTGTCGGCGGTGCTGGCCTGGCGCAGCCTGCTGACGCTGTCGCCCAAGCTGGTGCGGCTGCGCCTGGAACAACCCGAACTGACCCTGCGCCGCGATGCCGACAACCGCCTGTGGGTGGCGGGGCAGGGCATCGACCTGAATGCCAGCGATCACCGTTCGGACCTGGATCATCCGGCGCTGCGCTGGCTGACCGCGCAGCGCGAGCTGCTCATTCATGGCGCCCGCATCCGCTGGCAGGACGAACTGCGCCAGGCGCCCGAACTGGTCCTGAGCAATGTCGATTTCCTGGTGCGCAACGGCAGCCTGTCGCACCGTTTCGTGCTGCGCGCCGACGCCGATCCGGCGCTGGCGCGCAAGGTGGACCTGCGCGGCGAATTCAACCGCAGCCTGTTCAGCGCCAACGCCGCCAGCCCGGCCAACTGGAGCGGTCAGGTCTATGCCGAGCTGGATGACGCCGAGCCGATGGCCTGGGCGCCCTGGATGTCGCCGCCGGCCATCAAGGGGCGCGTCAGCGCCCGCGCCTGGCTGCAGCTGGATCATGGCACCTTCACCAGGCTGACCACCGATGTGGCCGCGCGCGGCGTCGATTGGGCGTCGGCGCCGGACGCCCCGGCGGTGCGCGGCGGCTACGCGCAGTTCCGCATCGAGGGCACGCCCGGCGATTTCGTCCAGAGCGAGCAGGTGCCGCTGGCGCGCAGCGCCGGCGCGGCGGACCTGTCGGTCAGTGGCCGCGTCGAGCAATTGCGCGTGGCCTTGCCCGGCGTCTTCGAACAGCCCGAGCTGGGCGCCAGCGAGATCGCGCTGGATGCCCGCGTCAAGGGCGTCGATGCCCGCGACTGGTTCGTCGACGTGGGCCAGTTGCGGGTCGTCAACGACGACCTCGACGTCCGCTTGCAGGGCCAGTGGCGCAAGGAAGGCAAGAGCGCCGCGGGCAGCGTCGACATGCGCGGCACGCTGGTGCGCGGCGCCATGAACGCGATCCACCGCTACCTGCCGCTGGAGGTCAATGCGGACGCGCGCGAATGGCTGGCGACCGGCTTGCCGGCCGGGCAGATGGAGTCGGCCTCCATCACGCTCAAGGGCGACCTGGACGAATTCCCCTTCGGCGCCCCCGGCTCGACCGGTGAATTCGTCATCGCCGGCGCCTACACCGGCGCCAAGGTCGATTACGCGCCGGCCCGCACTCACCGCAAGGGCTGGCCGATGCTGGAGAACCTGTCGGGCAACTTCCGCGTCGACAAGGTCGGGCTGGTGCTCGACAGCCCGGGCGGCGCGGTGGCCCATACCGGGCCGGGCCAGACGGTGACGCTGGGGGCGGTCACCGCCACCATTCCCGACATGGAGAACAACGCCGAACTGACGGTCAACGGCGACACCAGCGGGACGGTGCCGGCCTACCTGGCGCTGTCGGACAGCTCGCCGCTGGGCCAGTTGCTGGACGGCGCGCTCGACGAGGCGCGCGGCACGGGCAACTGGCGCATGCCGCTCAAGCTGAAGGTGCCGTTGATGAACACCGACGACACCCAGGTCGAAGGCAAGATCCAGTTCGCCGACAACACCTTCACCTTCATGCCGGAAATGCCGCTGCTCAGCCAGATGCACGGCGACCTGGAGTTTTCGGAGAAGGGCGTGCGCACCAAGGAGATCCGCGCGCAGTTCCTGGGCGGCCCGGTCAAGATCTCGGGCAGCCTGGTGCAGCCGACGGACGCCTTGCGCTTCGAGGGCGTGCTGGCCGGGTCCGGGCTGGCGCAGATCAGCAATACGCCGTCGATGGGGCGCTTTTCGGGCAAGACCGCCTACAAGGGCAAGGTCGGCTACCAGCGCGGCGGATCGGTGGAACTGTCGATGGAGTCCGACCTGACCGGCCTGGCCATCGACATGCCGGCGCCCGTCGGCAAGGCGGCGCCGCTGGCGCGGCCGCTCAAGCTGCAATGGGGCGCGGCGCAGGACCGCGGCGCCAAGGGCCGGCGCTGGCTGACCGCCAGCCTGGGCGACAACATCAACGCGCTGTTCGAGCGCGATCCGACCGATGCCGCGCCGTCGTACTTCGCGCGCGGCACGCTTGGCATCGATCGTCCGGCCAGCCTGCCCGAGCGCGGCCTGAGCCTGAGCGCCACGCTGCCGGAACTGGACATGGATGCCTGGGAAAAGGTCTCCGACGGTTTCGACCCGCCGCCCGTCAAGGGGCGTGCGGCGCCGCGGCCGCTGTTGCCCGCGCCCGAGCGCGTGAGCCTGGCCACGGGCCTGCTGCGCACCAGCGGCTATACGCTCAACGACCTGACCCTGTACGCCACCCGGCCGGCTCCGGCCCAGTGGCGCGTGGATATCCAGTCGCGCCAGGCGGCGGGCTCGCTGTCCTGGCGCGAGGCCTCCGGCGCCATCGCGGGCCAGATCACCGCGCGCTTCAAGCACCTGGCGCTGGGCGGCGCGGATGACACTAACGAGGCCGACAAGGCGCTGTCCTCGGGCAACGACCTGTCGGACATTCCGGCGATCGACCTGCAGGCCAAGGAATTCCGCCTGTACGGCAAGAACCTGGGCGAGCTGCAGGTGCTCGGCACCAACCTCGAACGCGGCCGCCAGTGGCGCCTGGACAAGCTGTCGATCACCAATGACGCCGCCACCTTGAACGCCACCGGCGCCTGGCGCCTCGAGGGCCCGGATCGCGGCCTGACGGTGGATGCCACCGCCAAGTTCGAGAACGTGGGCAGCTTCATGGACCGCATCGGCTTCGAGCGCGTGGTGTCGGGCGGCACCGGCGGCATCAAGGCCAACGTGACCTGGCGCAACCTGCCCTGGACCCACAATATCGCCGACGTGATCGGCGATGCCGAGATCACCCTGGACAAGGGCCGCTTCATGCACGTGAATTCGCGCACGGCGCGCCTGCTGGAGCTGCTGTCGCTGCAATCGCTGCAGCGCCTGGCGCGGCTCGACGTCAATCCGACCAACCTGCTGCGCGATGGTTTTCCGTTCGACACCGTGCGCGGGCAAATCAAGCTGGCGGACGGCTCGCTCAAGACCGAGGGCTACAAGATCAACGGCCCGGTCGCCGCCATCGTGCTGGCAGGCGACGTCAACATCGTGCAGGAGCGCTGGAACCTGAAGGCGGTGGTGATTCCCAACCTGGACGCCAGCGGCGCGGCGATGGTCACGGCGCTGGCGGTCAACCCGCTGATCGGCCTGGGCGCCTTCGTCACGCAATGGCTGCTCAAGCAGCCACTGGCGCGCGCCATGACCATGGAATACGCCGTGACCGGCAGCTGGGACGATCCCAAGATCGACCCGATCGACGACTCGGGCAAGCCGGCGCCCAAGCAGACGCCCAAGCCGCGCAGCCTGGAAGAATTCATCGAACATTGATCCGGCCGCCGCTTCCTGACATTGGGATACAGACCGTACAGACAGCAACGCGCCGGCGCCATTAAGCTGCGTCAGTCCCGATAACGATGGAGTCGTCGCACATGGCCAAGTCCCGCATCCGCCTGGCAACGGTGGTCGCATTGATGAGTGTTTCCGCCTGGGCCCAGGCCCAGGACCTGGTCCTGCCCACTATCCCGGAGGCGACGGATGCGATCGTCGACATGCTCGCGGGCACCGGCCTGTCGCGCCCGTCCGAGGTCAAGCTGGGCACCTGCGTGGCCGCGGAGCAGGCCTCCCACCCGGGGCAGGTCGCCTGCACGGTGGCGGTGACGATGGGCGCCGCGGTCAACGAGAACCAGATGGACTTCTACAAGCAGGGCAAGAACTGGAAGGCCCAGCCCAGCATGTCGCAGGACAAGCTGCCGTTCCCCGACCCCAAATTGCATTGAGCGCCGGTTTGAAGAGATCCCGGACGGAGTGACCGCCGCCGGAGCGTGCCGCTCCGGCGCAACGCGCGTCCGACCCGCGCGTAATTCCGGCCCCAGAAAGCATTTGGCGAGGACCGCCGTGGGGCAATCCTCGCCAAATCGATGCGTGCGCCCGGCATGCGGGCGGCGACGGCTTACTTCTTCTTCATCATGTCGAAGAATTCGGCGTTGGTCTTGGTGGCGCGCATCTTGTCCAGGATGAATTCCATGGATTGGACTTCGTCCATGTCGTGGATGAACTTGCGCAGCACCCAGACCTTCTGCAGCAGGTCCGGCGCGATCAGCAGTTCTTCGCGGCGGGTGCCCGACTTGTTCAGGTTGATGGACGGGTAGACGCGCTTTTCCGCCAGGCGACGCTCCAGGTGCACTTCGGAGTTGCCGGTGCCCTTGAATTCTTCGTAGATGACTTCGTCCATGCGGCTGCCGGTCTCGATCAGCGCGGTGCCCAGGATGGTCAGCGAACCGCCTTCCTCGAGGTTGCGCGCGGCGCCGAAGAAGCGCTTGGGACGTTGCAGGGCGTTGGCGTCGACACCGCCGGTCAGCACCTTGCCGGAAGCCGGCACCACGGTGTTGTAGGCGCGGGCCAGGCGGGTGATCGAGTCCAGCAGGATCACCACGTCCTTCTTCATTTCGACCAGGCGCTTGGCCTTCTCGATGACCATTTCAGCGACCTGCACGTGGCGGGTGGCGGGCTCATCGAAGGTCGAGGCGACCACTTCGCCGCGCACGGTGCGCTGCATTTCGGTCACTTCCTCGGGACGCTCGTCCACCAGCAGGACGATCATGACCGCGTCGGGGTAGTTGGTGGTGATGGCGTGCGCGATGTGCTGCATCATCACCGTCTTGCCGGACTTGGGGCTGGCGACGATCAGGCCGCGCTGGCCCATGCCGATGGGGGCGAAGACGTCGAGGATGCGGCCCGTCAGGTTCTCTTCGCTCTTGATGTCGCGTTCCAGACGCATGGTCCGGTTCGGATGCAGCGGCGTCAGGTTCTCGAACATGATGCGATGCTTGATCGCCTCGGGCGCCACGCCGTTGACCTTGTCCACCTTGACCAGGGCGAAATAACGCTCGCCATCCTTGGGCGTGCGCACTTCGCCTTCGATCGAGTCGCCGGTGTGCAGGTTGAAGCGGCGGATCTGGGACGGCGAGATGTAGATATCGTCCGTGCTGGCCAGATACGAGGTCTCGGGCGAGCGCAGGAAACCGAAGCCGTCGGGCAGGACTTCCAGCACGCCGTCGCCAAAGATCTGCTCGCCCTGCTTGGCGCGCCGTTTCATGATGGCGAACATCAGCTCCTGCTTGCGCAGGCGGTTGGCGTTCTCGATTTCCAGGCCAGCGGCCATTTCCAGCAGCTGCGAGACATGCAGCGCCTTCAGTTCGTTGAGGTGCATCGCGGTGAGTGTTGGGGGAAAAGTAAAGGAGGGTTCTGGCGGCGCGCCACGGACGGGCTCGCGCGGTATGGAAGCAGCGCCGCCCCCAGGGCGGCGCCTTCGTTCACAGCACGCAGTTTACAACGCGCCGTCCAGGAATGCGGTGAGTTGCGACTTCGACAGCGCGCCAACCTTGGTGGCGGCAGCCTGGCCGTCTTTAAAGAGCATGAGGGTGGGGATGCCACGGATGCCGTACTTGGCGGCGGTGCCCTGGTTCTCGTCCACGTTGAGCTTGGCGATCGTCAGGCGACCGGCGTATTCGGTGGCGACTTCTTCCAGGATCGGGGCGATCATCTTGCAGGGGCCACACCAGGCAGCCCAGTAGTCCACCAGCACCGGCTGGCCGGACTTCAACACATCGGCATCGAAGCTCGCGTCACTGACGTTCTTGATTTGGTCGCTCATGATGGTGATTCTCGGGTTCGGCAGCAAAAGGCGAAAAAAGGGACGCCTTGCCGTTGTTCTTGTTTGTGGAATGGATTAAAGCATACCACTGTCAAAAACAACAGGCATACCACTGTTTATAACAACAGTACTTGCCGCTTTTGTGTAGGATATCGCGGCGCAGTTATCGCGATCCGGGGCATTGAACCTGGATCCGCTGGCTGTGTCTCTATCGTCATCCTACCGAATTCGGAGCTGGTCAGGTCGTGCGCATCCCACCCGGAGCCGCGCAGAATCTGGGCTTATCCGTAAAATGTCGGTTTTTTTCCACAGATGTTGGGGATAACTTGGCCACTCCACGTTACAACGAGGCGTCCATCCGCGTCCTGAAGGGGCTGGAACCCGTGCGGCAGCGCCCGGGCATGTACACCCGCACCGAAAACCCCCTGCACGTCGTGCAGGAGGTCATCGACAACGCCGCAGACGAAGCCCTGGCGGGCTACGGCAAACAGATACAGGTCACGCTGCACATCGATGGCAGCGTGTCCGTCGAGGACGACGGCCGCGGCATTCCCGTCGGCCTGCATCCCGAAGAAAACGCGCCCGTGGTCGAACTGGTCTTCACCCGGCTGCACGCGGGCGGCAAGTTCGACAAGGCCGGCGGCGGCGCCTACGCCTTCTCCGGCGGCCTGCACGGCGTCGGCGTGTCCGTCACCAATGCGCTGGCGACCCGGCTCGAAGTCGTGGTCTGGCGCGATGGCGCCGTCAACCGCCTGGTGTTCAAGGGCGGAGACGTCGCCGAACCGCTGGCGCCCTTCGACCAGGGCGGCCGCAAGAAGTCCGGCACCCGCGTGCGGGTCTGGCCTGACGCCAAGTATTTCGACAGCCCCAACATCCCGTTGGGCGAGCTGACCCACCTGCTGCGCAGCAAAGCCGTGCTGCTGCCGGGCGTGAAGGTCTCGCTGGTCAACGAAAAGATCGGCGACACCAAGACCTGGCAGTACCAGGACGGCCTGCGCGGCTACCTGTCCGAGGCCCTGGCCGGCGCCGAGCTGATGGTGCCGTTCTTCGAGGGCGAGCAATACGCCGGCGCCGACCACGAAACCTTCGCCGAAGGCGAGGGCGCCCAGTGGGTGGTGGCCTGGACCGAGGACGGCAACGCGGTGCGCGAGTCGTACGTCAACCTGATCCCGACGCCGGCCGGCGGCACGCACGAATCGGGCCTGCGCGAAGGCCTGTTCGGCGCGGTCAAGGGCTTCGCCGAGCTGCACAGCCTGCTGCCCAAGGGCGTCAAGCTGCTGCCCGAGGACGTGTTCGCCCGCGCCAGCTTCGTGCTGTCGGCCAAGGTGCTCGACCCGCAGTTCCAGGGCCAGATCAAGGAACGCCTGAACAGCCGCGACGCGGTGCGCCTGGTGGGCGGCTTCTCCAAGAGCGCGCTCGACCTGTGGCTGCACAGCAATGTCGAATACGGCAAGAAGCTGGCCGAGCTGGCCATCCGCCAGGCGCAGGCGCGCCAGCGCTCGGCGCAGAAGGTCGAGAAGCGCAAGAGCTCCGGCGTGGCGGTGCTGCCCGGCAAGCTGACCGACTGCGAATCCAGCGACGCCACCCGCACCGAGGTCTTCCTGGTCGAGGGCGACTCGGCCGGCGGTTCGGCCAAGATGGGCCGCGACAAGGAATTCCAGGCCATCCTGCCGCTGCGCGGCAAGGTGCTGAACTCCTGGGAAGTCGATCGCGATCGCCTGTTCGCCAACAACGAAATCCACGACATCTCGGTTGCCATCGGCGTCGACCCGCACGGCCCGGGCGACTCGCCCGACCTGTCCGGGCTGCGCTACGGCCGCATCTGCATCCTGTCGGACGCCGACGTCGACGGCTCGCACATCCAGGTGCTGCTGCTGACGCTGTTCTACAAGCACTTCCCCAAGCTGGTCGAGGCAGGCAACGTCTACGTCGCCAAGCCGCCGCTGTTCCGCCTGGACGTGCCGGCGCAGGGCAAGCGCCCGGCGCGCAAGATCTACTGCCTGGACGAGGGCGAGCTGGAAGCCGCGCAGGACAAACTGCGCAAGGAAGGCTCGCGCGAAAGCGCCTGGTCGGTCAGCCGCTTCAAGGGCCTGGGCGAAATGAACCCCGAGCAGCTGTGGGAAACCACCATGAATCCGGACACGCGCCGGCTGCTGCCGGTGGGCTATGGCGACCAGACGCCCGAAGACACCACCCGCATGTTCGACATGCTGATGGGCAAGGGCGAGTCCTCGCAACGCCGCGCCTGGATCGAAGAGAAGGGCAACCTGGCGGAGCTGGACATCTGATGACGCCGTCCGCGTCCCCGCCGCCGGCCGCCAGCATGGCGGTCGACCTCACCGCCGACGACTACGCCGAATTCGCGGCGTACGTCTACCGGCGGCCCGAGCTGCGGCGCCGTCGCTACCTGTCGCACCTGCGTTTCGCGGTGCTGATGGTGGTGGTGCTGCTGGGCTACCTGGTCTGGCAGACCTGGGACGGGCATGGTCCGAACTGGAGCCTGCTGCTGCCGGTGTACTTCGAGGGGCTGGCGGTGGGCCTGGGCATCCTGGCGGTGTTGGCGCTGGCCTACGAGTTCGTGCTGCCGGGGCTGGTGCGCATGAACACGCGCCGCATGCTGGCCAAGCGGCCCGACGGCCTGTTCCTGGGGCGCCACCAGCTGGTGTTCGGCGCCGACGGCATCGAGGACAGCATCGCCGACGCCTCCGGCCGCATCGACTGGCACGACGTGCGGCGGGTCGAGGAAACGCCGCAGCATCTGTATGTCATCCTGGGGACGCTGCAAGGCGTGATCATTCCCAAGCGCGGGCAGGACGCCGCCACGCTGGACGCGGTGCGCGTCCAATTGCGCGAGCACGTGGCCGATGCCCAGCTGCTGGGCGCCGCGGCTCCCCAATGACGCCGTTTCAATGAATCTATCTACCTGAAACCATCATGACCGACAGCAATCAACACGGTTTGTTCGACGCCGCGCCCGACGAGGGCGGCGATGCCGCCATCACCCTGGCGCGCTATGCCGAACAGGCCTATCTGGACTATGCCGTGTCCGTGGTGCGGGGCCGGGCCCTGCCCGACGTCGGCGACGGGCAGAAGCCCGTGCAGCGCCGCATCCTGTTCGCCATGCAGGCGATGGGGCTGGCGGCCGGCGCCAAGCCGGTCAAGTCCGCACGCGTCGTCGGCGACGTGCTGGGCAAATACCATCCGCACGGCGACCAGGCGGCCTATGACGCCATGGTGCGCATGGCGCAGGACTTCTCCCTGCGCTACCCGCTCATCGACGGCCAGGGCAACTTCGGTTCGCGCGACGGCGACAACGCCGCCGCCATGCGCTACACCGAAGCGCGCCTGACGCCGATCGCCAAGCTGCTGCTGGACGAACTCGACGAAGGCACGGTCGATTTCGTGCCCAACTACGACGGCAGCCAGCAGGAGCCGCAGATGCTGCCAGCGCGCCTGCCGGTGATGCTGCTGAACGGCGCCTCGGGCATCGCGGTCGGCATGGCCACCGAGATCCCGCCGCACAACCTGCGCGAAGTGGCGCAGGCCTGCGTGGCGCTGATCAAGCAGCCGCAACTGCCGGACGCCGAGCTGTTCGGCATGATCCCCGGTCCGGACTTCGCCGGCGGCGGCCAGATCATCACGCCGGCCGCCGACATCGCCCAGATCTACGCAGGCGGGCGCGGCTCGCTCAAGGTGCGGGCGCGCTGGCAGTTCGAGGAAATGGCGCGCGGCCAGTGGCAGCTGGTGGTCACCGAGCTGCCGCCGGGCACCTCGTGCCAGAAGGTGCTCGAAGAGATCGAGGAAATCACCAACCCCAAGGTCAAGAGCGGCAAGAAGAGCCTGACGCCCGAGCAGACGCAGGCCAAGGCCGTGATGCTGAACCTGCTGGACGCGGTGCGCGACGAATCCGGCAAGGACGCCGCCGTGCGCCTGGTGTTCGAGCCCAAGACCTCGCGCGTCGACCGCGACGAATTCGTCAACACCCTGCTGGCGCAGACCAGCATGGAAAGCAGCGCCTCGGTCAACCTGGTCTGCATCGGCACCGACGGCCGTCCGCGCCAGAAGGGCCTGCGCGACGTGCTGGTCGAGTGGCTGGCGTTCCGCACGAACACCGTGCTGCGCCGCACCCGCTTCCGCCTGGACAAGGTGATCGATCGCATCCACGTGCTGGAAGGCCGCATGGTGGTCTACCTGAAGGTGGACGAGGTCATCCAGACCATCCGCGAATCCGACGAGCCGCGCGTTGCCCTGATGGAGCGCTTCAACCTGTCCGAGCGGCAGGCCGAGGACATCCTGGAAATGCGTCTGCGCCAGCTGGCGCGCCTGGAAGGCTTCAAGATCGAGCAGGAGCTGGCGGACAAGCGCAAGGAGCAGGTCTCGTTGCAGGAACTGCTGGACAATCCCAACACCCTCAAGCGCCTGCTGATCAAGGAAATCGAGGCCGACGCCAAGCAGTTTGGCGACGACCGCCGCACCCTGATCGAGACCGCCGAGCGCGCGGTGCTCGAAACCAAGGTGCTGGACGAGCCGGTCACCGTGGTCGTGTCGCAGAAGGGCTGGCTGCGCGCCCGCCAGGGCCACGGCCATGATGCCTCGCAGTTCGGCTTCAAGCAGGGCGACGACCTTTACGGCGCCTTCGAGTGCCGCACCACCGACACGCTGATCGCCATGGGCGACAACGGCCGCGTCTATTCGGTGCCGGTGTCCGGCCTGCCGTCGGCGCGCGGCGACGGCCAGCCGGTCACCACCATGATCGACCTGGAAAGCGGCACCCGCATCGTCCACACGATCGCGGCGGCGGCCGACAGCCGCTGGCTGCTGGCCACGCGCGGCGGCTACGGCTTTGCCGCCAAGCTCTCGGACATGACCAGCCGCCAGCGCGCCGGCAAGCAGTTCATCACGCTGGAGGCGGGCGACGAACTGCTGCGCCCGGTGCCGCTGTTCGAGGGCGCCACGCAATTGGCGTTGCTGTCGCAGAAGGGCAAGTTCCTGGTGTTCGGGCTGGACGAGCTCAAGTCGCTGTCGGGCGGTGGGCGCGGCACCATCCTGATGGGGCTGGACGGCGTCGACAAGCTCGACCAGACCGTGCCGATCGGCGCGCTCGGCCTGCGCGCGGCGGGCATCTACCGCAACAAGCACACCGAGGACATCCTGGTGGGCGCGGCGCTGGCAGTGTACGTCGGCAAGCGCGCGCGCAAGGGGCGGGCGCTGGACGTGCGGCCCAAGCAGCCGCTGCTGTCGCCGGTGCTGGGCTGATCGCGGTCCGGCTGACGATGCCGATGAACGGCGGACCTCGCGGGGTCCGCCGTTTTGTTTTCGGGCGCGTGCTTGACCTGCATCGGACGTTCGATATTTAATAGATAGATCAATCAGTCTATTAATTAAATCCCGACGCAGCATGCGCAAAATCGACCCCGCCCGGCAGCAGGAGCGGCGCCGCCAGATCCTGGCCGCCGCCGCCGAGTGCTTCGCCGAAAACGGCTTTCACGCCACCTCGACCGCGCAGATCTGCGCGCGGGCCGGGATGAGCCCCGGCAACCTGTTCCATTACTACGCCAGCAAGGCCGAGATCATCGAGGCGCTGATCGCGTCCGACACCGACACGCTGCGCGAACATCGCCAGGCCGCCGCGGGCGATGCGCGCGCCGCCCTGATCGGCTGGGTCGACGAGAACCTGGCGCAGTACCGCGATCCGGGCTTTGCCCGCCTGGGCATGGAGATCCTGGCCGAGGCGGTGCGCAATCCGCGGGTGCACACGCTGGTCATGGCCAACGAAAGCGAACGCAAGGCGTCGCTGGCGGCATTGCTGGCGGCTGTCTGGCAAGGCGTGCCGCGCAGCGCCATGCCGCGGCCCGTGGAGGAGATGGCCGACATGCTGTTGCTGCTGCTGGACGGCATCTACAGCCGCTCGGTGGTGGATCCGCGATTCGACGCGGCGGCGGGCGGGCGCTTGCTCGACGCGGCGCTGCAGGGGTGCCTGCCGCCGGCGTCCGGCGCGGCGGGAGAACAGCCATGAGTACCGCCGCAAACCCCGTCGGGATGGCGCCGCCGCGCCTGGCGCAGGTCGATGCGCTGCGCGGCTTCGCGCTGTTCGGCATCCTGGTCGTCAACATCGGCGTGTTCGCCTCGCCGTTCTACGCCAACGGCATCACCGACCCCGCCTTCCCGGGGGCGTGGGACGTGGCGGTGCGCTGGCTGGTGGCGTGGTTGTTCGAGACCAAGTTCTACCTGCTGTTCTCGTTCCTGTTCGGCTACAGCTTCACCTTGCAGATGAGCGCGGCCGAACGCGGCGGCGCGGCCTTCGGGCCGCGTTTCCTGCGGCGCCTCGTCGGCCTGGCGCTGCTGGGGCTGGCGCACGCGGTGCTGTTCTACCAAGGCGACATCCTGCTGACCTACGCGGTGCTGGGCCTGGCGCTGATGGCCTGCCGCCGCATGGATCCGGGTCGCGCCTTGCGCCGCGCGCTGTGGCTGATCGGGCTGGTGTCGCTGGCCTGGGCGCTGCTGGGGGCGTTGAGCCTGCTCGATCCCGCCGGCACCGTCGAACTGAGCCGCGCCGCCGGCGTGGCATCCGCGGCCGATTCGCTGGCCGCCATCGAGGCCTATCGCGGCACCATCGGCAGCACCATTGCCCGTCATTGGTACGAACTGACCACCAGCATCTGGGGCGTCATCCTGCTGGTGCAGGGGCCGTTCGTCTTCGCCATGTTCCTGGTTGGCTACGCCCTGGGCCGGCGCCAGGCGCTGGCCGATCCGTGGCGTCAGCCGCGCGCGCTGTGGCTGCTGTGCGCGCTGGGGGCGCTGCCCGGGCTGGCCGGGTCCGCCGCCTATGCGACCTCTGCCTTGCCTTCCACGTCCCCGCTGTGGGAAACCCCGGGCCTGGCCATGGATCTGTTCACGGCGCCGCTGTTGAGCATGTCGTACGCCGCGGCGCTGCTGCTGGCGATGCGCACGCGGCCTGGCGCGGCGCTGGCGCGCGGGCTGGCGCCGGCCGGCCGCATGGCCCTGAGCAACTACCTGATGCAATCGGTGGTGTGCGCGTTCCTCTTCACCGGCTGGGGCCTGCGCCTGTCGGGCAGCGTGTCGCCGGGCGTGGGGCTGCTGATCGCCGTGGCGATCTTCCTGGCGCAGCTGCCGCTGTCGGCGTGGTGGTTGCGGCGCCACGCCTACGGCCCGGTCGAATGGCTGCTGCGCGCCCTGACCATCGGCGCCTGGCCCGCCTGGCGCCGCCAGCCGGCGGAGCAGGCCGGCTAGGCGGTCCGCGCCCGCTCAGCGGCCGCTGTCGGCGATCGCGGCGTCGATGGCGCCGGCCAGGCGTTCGGTCAGCTGGTCCAGCTCGTCGTCCGTGATGATGAAGGGCGGGGCCAGCAGCACGTGGTCGCCCTGGCGGCCGTCGATGGTGCCGCCCATCGGATAGACCATCAGGCCGCGCGCCATGGCTTCGCGCTTGATGCGCGCATGCAGCGACAGGGCCGGGTCGAAGGTCGCCTTGCTGGCGCGGTCCTGCACCAGCTCCACGCCCATGAACAGCCCGCGGCCACGGATATCGCCGACGTGCGGGTGTTCGCCCAACGCCTGCTGCAGGCGCTGGCGCAGCCCGTCGCCCTGGGCGCGCACGCGCGCCAGCAGGTTGTCGCGCTTGATCACCTGCTGCACCGCCAGCGAGGCCGCGCACGCGGTGGCGTGGCCCAGGTAGGTGTGGCCATGCTGGAAGAAGCCGCTGCCCTGCTGCATCGCCTGCACGATGCGTTCCTGCGCCATGACCGCGCCGATCGGCTGGTAGCCGCCGCCCAGGCCCTTGGCGATGGTGATCAGGTCGGGCGTGATGCCTTCCTGCTCGACGGCGTAGAGCGTGCCGGTGCGGCCCATGCCGCACATGACCTCATCCGCGATCAGCAGCACGCCGTGGCGGTCGCAGACCTCGCGGATGCGGCGGAAGTAGCCCGGCACCGCGGTCACCGCGCCCGAGGTCGCGCCCACCACCGGCTCGGCGACGAAGGCCATCACGCTGTCGGGGCCGAGGCGCTGGAAGGTCTGCTCCAGCTCCTGCGCCAGGCGTTCGGCGTATTGCTCATCGGTTTCGCCGGCCGCCTGGTCGCGGTAGGCATAGCACGGCGACACGTGCGCCACGTCGATCAGCAGCGGCGCGAACTGCGCCCGGCGCCAGGCGTTGCCGCCCACCGCCAGCGCGCCCAGGGTATTGCCGTGATAGCTCTGGCGCCGCGCCACGATGTGGCGGCGTTGCGGCTGGCCGATCTCGACGTAGTACTGGCGCGCCATCTTCAGCGCGGCCTCGATCGCCTCCGAGCCGCCCGAGACGAAGTACGCATGCGAGGTGCCGGCCGGCGCGTCGGCCACCAGCGTCGCGGCCAGTTGCTCGGCGACCTCGGTGGTGAAGAAACTGGTATGGGCATACGCCAGCGCGTCGATCTGCGCGTGCATCGCCGCCTGCACGTCCGGATGGTTGTGCCCCAGGCACGAAACCGCGGCGCCGCCCGAGCCATCCAGGTAGGCGCGGCCCGCCTGGTCATAGAGCCAGGCGCCCTGGCCGCGGACCGCGACCGGGGGCGTGCTGCGCAGGGAGCGGTGGAGAACATGGGTACTGGTCATGGCGTGGAACTCCGCGGAGGGCGTGGGGAAGGGGAAGGGCGATTCAGCCGTGATTCATTCGGACCGCGGCGCGCGGCCGCGCCTGGGCGGCGCGTCCTGCCAGTAGGCGCCGTCCGCCTGCAGGCGGGCATCGATTTCGGCCAGGCGCTGCAGCACCTCGTCGCCGCCGCGGGCCGCCAGCCGCGCGATCAGGTGTTCGGCCAGCCCCAGCAGGCCCGCGGTGCTGTGAAAGAACGAGCCGGGGCCGCGCAGCGCGGGCGCATCCGGGCCGGGCTCGTCGGCGCGGGTGAAGCGCAGCACGTGGTCGGCCGTCCGCGCCACGGGGTTGTCGGCGCTGTCGGTCAGCGCCAGCACCGTGACGCCGCGCGCGGCGATCTGGCGGGTCAGGCGCACGGTGGCCGTGGGGTAGGGGGCTTGCGACACCACCACCAGCGCATCGCCTGGCTGCAGGCTGTCGGCGTCTTCGGCCGCGGCGCCGCCCAGGCCGTCGATCAGCAGGCCGTTGCGGCGCACCAGGTGGTAGGCGTAGCGCATCTGGAAGGCGATGCCGAAGGCCGAGCGCGTGCCCAGGAAGCCGACCTGGCGGGCGCGCAGCAGCGCGTCGACGGCCGCGTCGAAGGCGGCCGCGTCATTGGCCTGCCAGATCGAGGCCAGCGCCGCGGTCTGCAGCTCGGTCAGCGCGTCGTGTCCGTCGCCGCCGGCCTGCCGCGCGTGCGAAGCCTGCAAACGCGCGGCGCGCTGCCGCAGGCCGTCATCGGCGGCGCCAGCCAGCGCGTGCTGGAACGGCGCGCGGAAGGCCTCGTAGCTGTCGTGGCCCGCCGCGCGGGCCAGCCGCAGCATGGTGGCGGGCGACACGCCCACCGCCTGCGCCTGGCGCCGCATCGACCACAGCCCGACCTCGGCCGGATGGGCCAACACCCAATGCGCGGCGCGCTGCAGTTCGGCGGGCAACGTCGCGCTGAGATGGCGCAGGTGGTCTTGCAGGGGAGCGATCACGGCGGCGAGGAGGAGGAGGAAAATACCGTTGACGATAAAACAAATGCTACATCCATATTGAATTGAAAAACAGTTGTTTTATTTTCGAATCGTAGAGCAACTCCGACATATCGTAACGACGCCGCTCTCCTGGAAAGCCCCTGGCGACATGACGGCGGATAGCGCGGAAATGATTACAAAATGGCCGGTGATCGAGTTTGACACAAGGATAGGTCACCCATATCATTCGTATAGAAATCAATTTAGCTGAACTAATTCAGTCATGAATAAACAGACCGTAACCGAACCCGCGCAGCAATACGACCTGCGCATCCTGCGGGCACTGCGCCGGATCACGCGATCCATCGCGTTGCATTCGCGCCAGCTGTCCGCGGTGAGCCACATCACCGCGCCGCAGCTGATGTGCCTGCGCACGGTCATCGCGAACGGGCCGCTGACGGCCACGGCGATCAGCCGCGAGATCCACGTCAGCCCCAGCACGGTCGTCGGCATTCTCGACCGCCTGGAAGACAAGGGTCTGATCCGCCGCGAACGCGGCCGCGAAGACCGCCGCATCGTCTTCGTGACCGCCACCGACGCCGGCCGCGAGGTCGCGCAGCAGGCGCCGTCGCCGCTGCAAAAGCACCTGGCCGACGCGCTCAACGCGTTGCCGGAGCTGGAGCAGGCCACCATCACCCTGTCGCTCGAGCGCATCGTGGCGCTCATGGAAGAAGAGAGCGGGGTCGCGACGGAAACCCAGGGCGACGTGTCGTCGCCCATCCTCGAGGTGCCCACGGGTGGCGCGCCTCCCGAATCAGGATTGGTTGTATGAGAACAAACGAACTGAACGACACCCCTACGAACTCAAGTGCCGTGGCGCCGGCGGCGGGCAGCAAAACGCATCTGTTGCGTGAGCCCCGCCGCAAGGACGGCGCCGCGATCCACCAGCTCATTGCCGAGTGCCCGCCACTCGACCTCAATTCCCTATACGCGTACCTGCTCCTGTGCGAGCACAACCGCGGCACCTGCGTCCTGGCCGAAAGCGCCGGAGGACGCATCGATGGATTTATCTCCGCTTACGTGCTTGCCGACCGGCCCGACGTGTTGTTCGTCTGGCAGGTCGCCGTGCACACCCGCGCACGCGGCCAACGGTTAGGCCGCGCCATGCTTCGGGCGCTCTTGCAACGCGAGGGGCTCGCGCATGTTCGTCATCTTGAAACCACGGTGGCGCCTGACAACCAGGCATCGCGCCGCACCTTCGCCGGCCTGGCCGGCGAGCTGGGCGCCCACGTCTCCGAGCAGCCGTTCTTCGACCGGCAGCTTTTCGGCGGCGCGGACCATGACGACGAGATGTTGTTGAGGATAGGCCCGTTCACCTTGCCCGCCCCCTAGGCGGCGACGCGGTCCTGTCGAAAACCGGGATGGCTTTGACGCATCCGGATGCGCCCGGCGCGCATGCGGAGGGGATCTGGCCGTCTGTCAACTTATGAGATGAAAGGGAGGATTAATCACATGGACTTGAAAATCTTTGACCGGATGGAGTCGGAGGTACGGGGCTATATCCGGTCGTTTCCCGTGATCTTCAGCCAGGCCAGGGGATCGACGCTGGTGGATGAGGACGGTGGCGAATACATCGACTTCTTCAGCGGCGCCGGCACGTTGAACTATGGCCACAACAATCCGATCCTCAAGGAAAAGCTGCTCGAGTACGTGCAGTCCGACGGCGTGGTGCATGGCCTGGACATGGCCACCAGCGCCAAGAAAAGCTTCCTCGAGGCCGTCGATCGCGTGCTGCTCAAGCCGCGCAACTGGCAATACACCCTGCAGTTCACCGGCCCGACCGGCACCAACGCGGTCGAGGCGGCGCTGAAGATCGCGCGCCAGGTGAAGGGACGTCCCAATGTGATTTCCTTCACGCACGGCTTTCACGGCGTCAGCGGCGGCTCGCTGGCGGTGACGGCCAACATGAAGTTCCGCGATGCCTCCGGCTATCCGCTGGCCAACACCACCTTCATGCCCTATGACGGCTACTTCGGCCCGGACGTGGACACCATGGCCTACCTGGAGCGCATGCTGGAAGATCCCAGCAGCGGCATGGACAAGCCCGCCGCCGTCATCGTCGAGACGGTGCAGGGCGAGGGCGGCGTCAACGTCGCCACCCTGCGCTGGCTCAAGGAACTGGACAAGCTCTGCAAGCGCCACGACATGCTGCTGATCGTGGACGACATCCAGGTCGGCTGCGGCCGCACCGGCACCTTCTTCAGCTTCGAGGCCGCCGGCATCCGCCCCGACATCATCACGTTGTCCAAGTCGCTGTCGGGCTTCGGCCTGCCGATGTCGCTGGTGCTGATGAAGCCCGAGCTCGACGTCTGGAAGCCCGGCGCCCACAGCGGCACCTTCCGCGGCAACAACCTGGCGTTCGTCACCGCCACCCAGGCGCTGGAAACCTACTGGGCCAACACCGCGTTCACCGCCGAGATCCAGCGCAAGGAGCGCCTGGTGCGCGACTGGCTGGAAAACCTGGTGCACAGCTATCCCAACGCCGGCCTGTCGGTGCGCGGCCGCGGCCTGATCCAGGGCCTGGTCAGCAACGCCACCCCGGCGCTGTCCAACCGCATCGCCGCCAACGCCTTCAAGCGCGGCGTGGTCATCGAGACCTCGGGCGCGCACGACGAAGTGCTCAAGCTGCTGCCGGCCCTGACCATCGAGGAAGACCTGCTGTCCAAGGGCCTGGACGTGATCGAGGCGAGCGTGGCCGACGCGCTGGCCGAAGAGGGACAGTCCGCCCGCATCCTGAAATTTGGAGGAAAACGTCAATGATCGTACGCAATGTCAAAGATGTGATCGGCACCGCCGACGAAGTCCGCACCGATACCTGGGTCAGCCGCCGCGTGCTGCTCAAGAAGGACGGCATGGGCTTTTCCTTCCACGAGACCACCATCTTCCCGGGCGGCCGCACCCACATCCACTACAAGAATCACCTGGAAGCGGTGTGGTGCATCGAGGGCGACGGCTCCATCGAGACGATCGCCGACGGCAAGAAGTACGAACTGGGCCCGGGCGTGGTCTACGCCCTGAACGAGCATGACGAGCACTGGCTGTGCGGCGGCAAGGAGCCGCTGCGCGTCATCTGCGTCTTCAACCCGCCGCTGACCGGCCAGGAAGTGCATGACAAAGAGGGCGTCTACGCCTTGCCTGAAGCCCAAGCCCAAGCGGCCTGATACAAGGAGGTTCGCATGATCTCACCTGCGCAGGATCCGTACGCCTCCCGTACGGATCGAAGTTCCGCCATCATTTCCCGCCAGGACCCGGTGGTCTACGAAGAAGGCAAATACGCCAACGCCCTGAGCGGCGAGCAGGTCGGCAGCTACGAGCGCGACGGCTTCCTCCTGCTGGAGGACGTGTTCTCGGAGGCCGAAGTGCGGGCGCTGTCGTCCGAGGTCGAGCGCATGACGCGCGACCCGTCGATCGTGCGCCGCGAGGAATCGATCACCGAGCCCGGCAGCAATGCCGTGCGCTCCATTTTCATGGTGCACGTGCTGAACCCCGTGCTGGCGCGCCTGGTGCGCGATCCGCGGCTGGTCAACGTGGCGCGCCAGATCCTGGGGTCCGAGGTCTACATCCACCAGTCCCGCGCCAACATGAAGCCCGGCTTCAAGGGCAAGGAGTTCTACTGGCACTCGGATTTCGAGACCTGGCACGTGGAAGACGGCATGCCGTCGATGCGCGCGCTGAGTTGCTCGGTGCTGCTGACCGAGAACAATGACTGCAACGGCCCGCTGATGCTGGTGCCGGGTTCGCACCGGCAGTTCATCTCGTGCGTCGGCGAAACGCCCAACGACCACTACAAGCAATCGCTCAAGAAGCAGGAGTACGGCGTGCCGGATCCGGTCAGCCTGCAACTGCTGGTGGAGCAGGGCGGCATCCGCACGATGACGGCCAAGGCCGGTTCGGTGGTGTTCTTCGACTGCAACACCATGCACGGCTCGAACAGCAACATCTCGCCGTGGCCGCGCGCCAACGTGTTCATGGTCTACAACAGCATGGAAAACACGCTGGAGCCGCCCAAGTACGGCCTGACCCCGCGTCCCGAGCACATCGCCACGCGCAAGGCGTTCAAGGCGGTGACGCCGCTGGATACGCTCAAGCTGGTCGGCAGCTGACGCGCCGCGGGGGCGCATTCGCCGCCCCTTTGCATGTCCGCCAAGCCCAGGCCCGCCAGCCTGGGCTTTTTGCTGGCCTTCCGCTATGCTCTGGCTCCCCGCCACGCCCGCATCCGCCGCCATGTCCGCCCGCATCCTCAGCCTGCATATCTACCCGGTCAAATCCTGTGCCGGCATCGACCTGGCCGAATCGCCGGTGGACCGCGCCGGGCTGGCGCACGACCGCCGCTGGATGCTGGTGTCGGCCGACGGCCAGTTCATGACGCAGCGCCAATGGGCCGCCATGGCGCTGATCCGCACGGCGCTCACCGCCGACGCGCTGCGCCTGTCCGCGCCCGGCATGCCTGACCTGGAGGTGCCGCTGGACGGCTCGGCCCTGCAGCCGGGCGTGGAGACGGTCGGCGTCTGGCAGGATACGCTCGACGCGCGCCGCGAAAGCGAGGCCGCCGCGCAGTGGTGTTCCGATTTCCTCAAGACGCCTTGCCGCCTGTACAAGGTCGACGCCGCCGCGGCGCGGCCCGCCAAGCCCGAATGGGTGGACAAGTGGACCGCCGGCCATCCCGACCTGGCCGACGTGTTCGGGGGCGATCATTTCTTCGGTTTCGCCGACGGCTTTCCGCTGCTGGTGGCGAACCAGGCCTCGCTGGACGACCTGAACGCCCGCCTGCGGGCCAAGGGCGTGGCGCCGGTGCCGATGGACCGCTTCCGGCCCAATATCGTGGTGCAGGGAGAGTGGGAAGCCTTCGAGGAAGACCACACCGCGATGATCACGACCGGCGCGGTCAGCATGGCGTTGGTCAAGCCGTGCACGCGCTGCTCGATTCCCGACATCGACCAGCGCACCGCCGTGCAGCACGACGAGCCGGGCCGCACGCTGGCGGGCTACCGCAATCTGGATATCGGCGTGGTGTTCGGCCAGAACGCCATCGTCGACGCGCCGGCCGGCGCGCGCCTGAAAGTGGGCGACGGGGTCGAGATCGAACTCGATTTCTAGCCCGCCGCGCCCCGGCGCGTGGCCGGGGCGGTGGGGGTCAGGCTGACAGCGCTCAGGCCGACGTCAGCTTCAGGCCGATCAGGCCCAGCACGATCAGCGCGACGCTGGCGATACGCAGCCAGCTGAGGGATTCCTGGAACAGAATGATGCCGGCCACGAAGGCGCCGACGGTGCCGATGCCGACCCACACCGCGTAAGCGGTGCCCAGCGGCAGTGTCTTCATCGCCAGCGCCAGCAGCCAGAAGCTGATGAGCATGCCGCCCACCGTCACCAGGGACGGCATCAGGCGCGTGAAGCCATGGGTGTATTTGAGGCCGACGGCCCAGACGATTTCGAACAGGCCTGCCAGTACAAGGATGATCCAGGTCATGACGACTCCTACTTGAGAGGGGTCGTCCCCGGATTGATGCGTTGCCGGCAATGGCCAATGCCGCCGTTGCCGATGGCAAATGCCGCCATGGGGCGGCGGACGCAGCAACGGGCCGTCCCGTCGCGGCAAAAATTATAGAATACCGGCTTCCGACGGCAAAACCGGGTGTCGTCGGGCTGCATGCCCGCAGGTGCGCGCCATCCGCGGGTGTTTTCACATTTATCGCATCACTTCGCGTTCCGGCACGCGAAACCAGGATATTCCCATCATGCAACGCATCATGCTGCGGGCAAAGCTGCACCGCGTCACGGTCACCGAAGCCGACCTCCACTACGAGGGTTCTTGCGGCATCGACGAAGACCTGCTGGACGCTGCCGGCATGCGCGAGTTCGAACGCATCGAGCTCTACAACATCAACAATGGCGAACGCTTCGATACCTACATCATCAAGGCGGCCCGCGGCAGCGGCATCATCTCGCTCAATGGCGCGGCCGCGCGCCGGGCGCAGGTCGGCGACCTGATGATCATCTGCACCTACGGTCCGATGTCGGAAGAGCAATCCGCCACCCACAAGCCGCAGGTCGTGCTGGTGGACGACGCCAACCGCGTCAAGGAAATCCGCAAGTTCCCGGCCTGAGGCCGGGCCGGGCGGCGCGTCGCGTGGCGCGCCGTCAACCCTGATCCGTTTCATCATGAGCTTCCAGGTCATCATTCAACCCAGCAAGCATCAATTCCCGGTCGAGCCCGGCCAGACCGTGCTCGACGGCGCCCTGGCCGCGGGCATCGTGCTGCCCTACAGCTGCCGCAACGGCGCCTGCTCCACCTGCAAGGGCAAAGTGGTGTCCGGGGAGTTCGACGCCGGCCAGTACCCCGCGCAGATCCTGTCGCCCGAGGAACTGGCCGACGGCTACACCCTGTTCTGTCAGGCCCGGCCCGCGTCCGACCTGGTGGTCGAGTCCACCGAAGTGCGCCTGGCCAGCGACATCCAGATCCGCAAGCTGCCTTCGCGCGTGCAGACCATGGAGCGCGCGGCGCCGGACGTGACCGTGCTCAAGCTGCAATTGCCCGCCTCGGAGCAATTCCGCTACTACGCCGGCCAGTACATCGAGGTCATCCTCAAGGACGGCCGCCGCCGCAGCTATTCGATGGCCGGCGCGCCGCACACCGGCAGCCCGCTGGAACTGCACATCCGCCACATGCCGGGCGGGGTCTTCACCGACCACGTGTTCGGCGCCGGCGACACCCAGATGAAAGAGCGCGAGATCCTGCGCCTGGAAGGCCCGTTCGGGTCGTTCTTCCTGCGTGAAGACAGCGACAAGCCGGTCGTCCTGCTGGCCAGCGGCACCGGCTTCGCGCCGGTCAAGGCCATCGTCGAGCACATGATCCACAAGAACATCCGCCGTCCGGTGTCGCTGTACTGGGGCGGCCGCCGCCCGCGCGACCTGTACATGGACGAACTGGCGCAGTCGTGGGCCCGCGACCTGCCGGACTTCCGCTACGTGCCGGTGGTGTCGAACGCGCTCGAGGAAGACGGCTGGAACGGCCGCGACGGCTTCGTCCACGAGGCCGTGCTGCAGGACATCCCCGACATGTCGGGCCACCAGGTCTACGCCTGCGGCGCGCCGCCCATGGTCGACGCCGCGCGGCGCGAATTCAGCGCCCAGTGCGGCCTGCCGCCGGAGGAGTTCTACGCCGACGCCTTCACCTCCGAGGCCGACCTGGCGAAGGCCGCGACCTGAATCCAGCAGGGCGGCGCATGACCCGAAAGGGAAGGAATCCGGCCACGGCGGGTTCCTTCCCTTTTTTTGATGGAATCGGCCGTAGGCGGGGGCGGGGCGCCGGGGTAAACTGCGGTGTCATCTTGGCAGCGGCTTGCCACGGGACGCGGGCATCGTGTCCGCGGGCTCAGTGGGCCAGCAGGGAGCAATGCGGGCATGAAAGTAGCGGTATTGGGTAGCGGCATCATCGGAATCTCCAGCGCCTGGTGGCTCAGCCAGGCGGGCCATGACGTCGTGGTCATCGACCGCTGCACCGGACCCGCCCAGGAAACCAGCCTGGCCAACGGCGCGCAGATCTCCGTTTCCTACGCCGAGCCGTGGGCCAACCCGCAGGCGCCCCTGAAACTGCTCAAGTGGATGTTCCAGGACAACGCGCCGCTGCTGTTCCGCCCGCAGCTGGACTGGCGCCAGTGGATGTGGGGCCTGGCCTTCCTGCGCGAATGCCTGCCGGGCCGCCTGGCGCCGAACATCCGCGCCATGGTCCGCATGGCCGAATACAGCCGCGCCACGCTGCGCGGCATGCGCGCCGAACTCGGCATCGAATACGACCATCTCGAGCGCGGCATCCTGAATTTCTACCGTGACCAGCACGAATTCGAGAACTCGCAGCGCGCCGCCGGCCTGATGCGCGATTTCGGCGTCGAGCGCCGCGTCGTCTCGACGGACGAGGTCATCGCCATCGAGCCGGCCCTGGCGCCGCATCGCAACACCATCGTCGGCGGCGACTACACCCCCGAGGACGAAAGCGGCGACGTGCACCTGTTCACGGTCGCGCTGGCCGAACGCTGCGCGCGCGCCGGCGTCGAATTCCGCTACAGCACCCGCGTCACCCGGCTCATCACCCAGGCCGGCGCGGTCAATGGCGTCGAACTGATCGAGCCCGATGGCCGCTACGGCACCCTGGCGGCCGACGCCTACGTGGTGGCCATGGGCAGTTTCAGCCCGTCGCTGCTGCGTCCGCTCGGCATCCCGTGCAACGTCTACCCGGCCAAGGGCTATTCGGCCACCTTCCCGGTGCTGAACCCCGGCGGCGCGCCCACGGTCAGCCTGACGGACAGCAGCCACAAGGTGGTGTTCTCGCGCCTGGGCGACCGCCTGCGCATGGCCGGCACGGCCGAGCTGTCCGGCTATTCGCGCGGCCTGAATACCGGCCGCTGCGAAGCCATGACACGGCTGGCCCGCGAACTCTTTCCCGATGCGCTCGACTTCGAGCGCGTCAGCTATTGGTCGGGCCTGCGCCCGTCCACTCCCTCGAACGTGCCCATCATCGGCCGCAGCCACATTCCCAATTTGTATATCAATACCGGACACGGTACTCTCGGCTGGACGATGGGCGTCGGCTCGGGCCGGGCGCTGGCCGACCTGCTGAGCGGACGTCGTCCAGAACCGGAATTCCCTTTTCTTGGTCTATGAACCTATGAAGAAATTGCAATTGGCGGGCATTGCCCGCGCGATGTTCGCCAGCCGGCGCACATGGGTCTTTGGCGCCGCCATGGCGGTCGCGGGCGCGGTCCATGCCGCTCCCGTCGAAATCCAGGTCTGGCACACGCTGCCGGACGCCAACAAGGCCGAATTCGAGAAGCTGGCCAAGCAGTACAACAAGGAGCAGGACCAGGTCAAAGTGACCCTGCGCGCCTTCGCCTCGCAGGCCCAACTGCAGCAGGAAGCCACCGCCGCGGTCAAGGCCAAGAAGGCCCCCAACCTGGTGCAACTGAACGACAACCATTCGCCGGAAGTCGTGGCCGAACACAAGGCCATCCTGCCGATGTACGAATTGCTGGCCAAGTATCCGATCAAGGACCTGAACTGGTTCGTGCCGGCCACCAGCAGCTTCATCCGCGACGGCAAGGGCCGCTTGCTGGCCTTCCCGTGGATGGCCGAAGTGCCGGTGATGTTCTACAACACCGCCGCCTACAAGAAGGCCGGCCTCGATCCCAACAAGCCCGCCCGCACCTGGACCGGCCTGCAGGCCGAGCTGCTCAAGCTGCGCGACGTGGCCGACCTCGACTGTCCCTATGCCTCCAGCGACCAGGTCTCGGTCCACCTGGAAAACCTGGCGCCGGTGAACAACCAGCAGTACACCAGCAACAACAACGGCCTGGACGCGGTTACCAAGAAGAGCGCGGCGCCGGCGATGCAGTTCGACACGCTCTACATGCGCCACATCTCGCTGATGGTCAGCTGGAAGCGTTCGCTGCTGTTCATGGCGCACACCGCCGACAACAGCGCCGACAAGCTGTTCGCCAAGGGCGAGTGCGCGGTGCTGACCGGCAACTCGGGCTCGTTCGGCCAGTTCCTGAACACCAAGTCGCTGGCGTTCGGCGTGGCGCCGCTGCCTTACTACGACCAGGCCACCCAGACCGGCGGCCAGCCGTTCGTGAGCGGCTCGGCCCTGTGGGCGCTGGATGGCCGTCCGAAGGACGAGGAAAAGGCCACGGCGCAGTTCCTGGCCTGGCTGTCCAAGCCCGTCATCGCGGCGGAATGGCACCAGCGCACCGGCTACCTGCCGCTGACCGAAGCCGCGTTCCGCGCCTCGGACGTGTCGTTCTACAAGAGCATCCCCGGCGCCCAGGCCGTGGTGGCCTCGATGAGCGCCCGCCCGGTCGCCAACAGCCGCGGCTTCCGCATGGCCAACTACGACCGCATCGAGCCCATCTTCAACCAGCAGCTCAACGACGCGCTGGAAGGCAAGACGCCGCCGGTGTCGGCCCTGAACAACGCCGCCAACCAGGCCCGCGCCATCGCTACGCAGCGTTGATCGCAGGTCCGTCGGGCTGGCGCCACGGCGCCGCCCGGCCACCCGAAAGCCCGGTTTCCGAACCGGGCTTTTTTCATGCCCGCGGCCGGCGGGGCGGGATGCCGGCGAGGTTGCGTGGCGCCGGCGGGGGGGCGGGATGGATTGCTCCCTGCGTATATGCCGGTCTGTGAAGATGGCGGGGGCGCCGGCACCATGATGGCGGTGCGGCCCGCTTTCGGGCCGCCGTCTTTCCGAAGGTGGCGTGGATGGTACGAAGATTCTTCCTGGCGGCGGGGCTGGCGAGCCTGGCCGGATGCGCGGCGTGGCCGGCCGGGCGGCCGGCGAGCGGCGCGTCCTGGCGGGCGGCCGGGGCCGCGTCGCGGCCGTACGATTTCGGTTGGCGGCTGTCCGGCGATCCGGCGGTGGCGCCGTTGCAGGTGTTCGACGACGGCCGCGAAACCTGGCTGCAATTCGCGCCGGACCAGGCGGTGCCGGCCATTTTCGGCGTCGATTCCGCCGGCGAGCGGGTCCTGCCTTACGCGCGTCGCGATCCCTACGTGGTGCTGGCCGGCCGCTGGGACGGCCTGGTGTTCCGGGGCGGCCGGCTGTCGGCGCGGGCGCGCCGGGCCCATCCGAGGGCGGCCGCGCCGCCTGCGGGTCGGCCCCGACGATGCAAGGCGCCGACAACCCTCTATAATCAAAGATTCGCCTAAATTCTGCTTCATCCACGATGAAATCCTCCGAGATTCGCCAGCAGTTCCTGCAATTCTTCAAGTCCAAGGGACACACCATCGTCCCTTCGTCGTCGCTCGTGCCGGGCAACGATCCGACCCTGCTTTTCACCAATTCGGGCATGGTCCAGTTCAAGGACGTCTTCACGGGCAAGGAATCGCGGTCGTACACGCGTGCCACGTCGTCTCAGCGCAGCGTGCGCGCCGGCGGCAAGCACAACGACCTGGAGAACGTGGGCTACACCGCCCGCCACCATACGTTCTTCGAAATGCTGGGCAATTTCAGCTTCGGCGACTACTTCAAGCGCGACGCCATCCAGTACGCCTGGGAACTGCTGACGCAGGTCTACAAGCTGCCCGCCGACAAGCTCTGGGTCACCGTCTACCAGGAAGACGACGAGGCCTATGACATCTGGGCCAAGGAAGTCGGCGTGCCGGCCGAGCGCATCATCCGCATCGGCGACAACAAGGGCGCCCGCTACGCGTCGGACAACTTCTGGCAGATGGCCGACACCGGCCCCTGCGGTCCGTGCTCGGAAATCTTCTACGACCACGGTCCCGAGATCTGGGGCGGCCCCCCGGGATCGCCCGAGGAAGACGGCGACCGCTACATCGAGATCTGGAACCTGGTGTTCATGCAGTTCGAGCGTGACGCCGCCGGCAACATGCCGCGCCTGCCGCGCCCCTGTGTCGATACCGGCATGGGCCTGGAGCGCATCGCGGCCGTGCTGCAGCACGTCCACTCCAACTACGAGATCGACCTGTTCCAGCACCTGATCGCCGCCGCCGCGCGCGAGACCGGCATCAAGGACCTGGAAAACAATTCGCTCAAGGTCATCGCCGACCACATCCGCGCCTGCTCGTTCCTGATCGTCGACGGCGTCATTCCCAGCAACGAAGGCCGCGGCTACGTGCTGCGCCGCATCGTCCGCCGCGCGCTGCGCCACGGCTACAAGCTGGGCCAGACCAAGCCGTTCTTCCACCGCCTGGTGCCCGACCTGGTCGCCGAGATGGGCGAAGCCTATCCCGAGCTGGCCGCCACCGCCGAGCGCGTGGCGCAGGTGCTCAAGCAGGAAGAAGAACGCTTCGGCGAAACGCTCGAACACGGCATGCGCATCCTCGACGGCGCGCTGGCCAATGTGCCCAAGGGCGGCCAGCTGGACGGCACCACGCTGTTCACGCTGTACGACACCTATGGTTTCCCGGTCGACCTGACCGCCGACATCTGCCGCGAGCGCGAGGTCGACGTCGACATGGCCGGCTTCGAAGTCGCCATGGAGCGCCAGCGCGACCAGGCGCGCGCCGCCGGCAAGTTCAAGATGGCCGAGGGCCTGAGCTACGAAGGCGCGGAAACGCGTTTCGAAGGCTACGAAAAGCTCGAGCTCGACAACGTCAAGGTCACGGCCTTGTACGTCGACGGCACCCAGGTGCAGCAGGTCCAGGCCGGCCAGAGCGCCGTGGTGGTGCTGGACGCCACCCCGTTCTACGCCGAGTCCGGCGGCCAGGTCGGTGACACCGGCCTGCTCGAAGCCGCCGGCGTGCGCTTCGCCGTGGGCGATACGCTCAAGATCCAGTCCGGCGTGTTCGGCCATCACGGCACGCTCGAAGAGGGCAAGCTGGCCGTGGGCGACACGCTGCTGGCGCGCGTGGACGCGGTGCGCCGCGCCCGCACCGTGCGCAACCACTCGGCCACCCACCTGATGCACAAGGCCCTGCGCCAGGTGCTGGGCGCGCACGTGCAACAGCGCGGCTCGCTGGTCGACCCCGACAAGACCCGTTTCGACTTCGCGCAGGACGCGCCCCTGACCGCCGAGCAGATCGCGCGCGTCGAGGCCATCGTCAACGCCGAAATCCTCGCCAACCAGCCCACCGTGGCCCAGGTCATGGCCTACGACGACGCCGTCAAGGGTGGCGCCATGGCGCTGTTCGGCGAAAAGTACGGCGACACCGTGCGCGTGCTCGATATCGGTTTCTCGCGCGAACTGTGCGGCGGCACCCACGTCGGCCGCACCGGCGACATCGGCCTGTTCAAGATCGTGTCCGAAGGCGGCGTGGCCGCCGGCGTGCGCCGTATCGAGGCCATCACGGGCGACAACGCCCTGGCCTGGGTGCAGAACCAGAGCGCCCTGCTGGCCCAGGTGGCCGGCATGCTGCGCAGCACGCCCGCCGACCTGCCGACCCGCATCTCGCAGGTGCAGGACCAGGTCAAGCAGCTCGAGAAAGACCTGGAGCAATCGCGCAGCAAGCTCGCCGCCAGCGCCGGCAACGACCTGGCCAGCTCCGCGGCCGTCGAGGTCAAGGGCATCAAGCTGCTGGCCGCCAGCATCGGCGACGTCGATCCCAAGGCCCTGCGCGGCATGGTCGACAACCTGAAGGACCGCCTCAAGCCCGCCGTGGTGCTGCTGGCCACCGGCTCCGCCGATGGCAAGATCAGCGTCGTCGGCGGCGTCACGGCCGACCTGACCAACCGCATCAAGGCCGGCGACCTGGTGGGCTTCGTCGCCAGCCAGGTGGGCGGCAAGGGCGGCGGCCGTCCGGACATGGCCATGGGTGGCGGCACCGATCTGGCGGCATTGCCCGCCGCGATCGCCAGCGTGCAGAAGTGGGTCGATGAGCGCCTCTGATCTGGACACCGCGCCGGCCGTGCCGGCGCCGTCCTTCGACCAGGACGTCGACGCCAGCGGCCTGACCTGCCCGTTGCCGATCCTGCGCGCCAAGAAGGCCCTGGCGCAGATGGAAAGCGGCCAGGTGCTGCGCGTCCTGACCACCGACCGCAACGCCATCCGCGACTTCCAGGCGTTCGCCCGCCAGACCGGCAACGTGCTGGTCGCGCAACACGAGGCCGACGGCCGCGGCGTGCATTTCCTGCGCCGCCGCTGACCTCCACGCGCCATGAAAAAGGCCAGCCTCCCCGGGCTGGCCTTTTTGTTTTCCGGCGCAGCGCCTCACTTGTGGATCGCCGCCGCGACCGCCTGCGTGATGGTGAAGTCCACCAGGTCGCCTTCCTTCAGTTGCGCCAGGCGCGCCTGCAGGGCGGGGTCCTGCACCTGGATCGTGCGCAGGCCGCCTTGCGGTCCCTTCAGCGTGACCAGGTTGGCGCTCTTGTTGATGTGCCAGATCTCGGCGGTGATGGTGGTCTGCCGGCCCATGGCGCCGCCGGGCTTGGCCCCCTTGGCGCTGCGCGTGCCGGCGGTCTGGGTGACGACCTCGGGGGCGCCGGAGCCGGCCGGACGCACGTCGATGGCGACCGACTCGTAATAGTCCAGCGACAGCGAATCGCCCGGCTTGATCTGGTTGAAATTACGTACGTTCGGCCCGGCCTGGACATCTACCACATTGCCATTGGCGCCCTGCAGGGTGATGGTGCGGGTGGCGGGATCCACCGCGGTGACCTTGCCGGTGGCGGTGGTCAGCGCGGCGCCGACCACCCGGGCCTGGGCCGCCATCGGCAGCGACAGCATGCCCGCCAGCAGACCTGTTGCCGCCAGGCGCGCGACAGGGGTGAAGACAGTTTTACGGTTCTTCATGGTGTAGCACCCTCCGGTAGAGGAAGTTGGGGGAAAACGCGGGGGAGAAATGGGGCGCGATCAGTCGCTGCGAAACCGGGGACGTTTGCGCGGGCGCGGGGTGTGCAAGGGCAGGGAGGCGCGGCGCCGTTCTGGCGCGGCAGGGGGGAGCGGGCTTGCGGATGTGGCGCAGGATGACATTCCGATCTCTCCAATCGGGGACATGCTTCACACGCACTTGCAAAGGGCGCCGGTCGGGCGGCGCGTCGCGGATGGAAACGCCGCCGGGCGATTTTCGTGCACCCCGGCGCGGCACGGCGGCCCGTGACGGGCTACACTCTGCCTGCGGCGGGCTCCGGCCCGGATTTTGTAGAATACCCCCATGTAGCGCATATGTGGCGCATATGTGGTGTTTTCGCGTATAAATCGCGCCGCCTCTTTCGATATTCAGCACGGGCATTTGCCAGCCGGCTTGTTTAAGTGCTAGAATTTCCCGTTTTTCACAACTAATTCAAGGGATTACCTATGGTGGTGATTCGCCTGGCCCGCGGTGGGTCCAAGAAGCGTCCGTTCTACAACCTGGTGGCCACCGATTCGCGTAACCGTCGCGACGGCCGTTTCATCGAGCGCGTGGGTTTCTACAACCCCGTCGGCAACGAAGGCACGGAAAACCTGCGTATCGCGCTGGATCGCGTGCAACACTGGACCAGCAACGGCGCCCAGCTGTCGCCGGCCGTCGAGCGTCTGGTCAAGGACTACTCGGCCAAGGTTTCCGCCGCGGCTTAATGCCCGCGTCGCACGCCTGAACCCTGCTAGTTTCTAGCTACGCTGTACGAAACCGATAGCCCGACACATGTCTGATGCCGCACATTCCAACGCGGCGCCTGCGGACTTGATCGAGCTGGGTCGCATCAGTGCGGCCTACGGTGTGAAAGGCTGGGTCAAGGTGCAGCCGCATTCGGCCAATGCCGAAGTGCTGCTCTCAGCTTCTCAATGGTGGTTGACTCGCCCTGTGCCTGAATTGGCGCGGGGCGCTGTCGCGTCTGCGCCTGTCGCATACAAGGTCGTGCAAGTCCGTTCGCAGGGCGCCACCGTGGTGGCCCAGCTGGCTGGCATTGCCGACCGTGACAAGGCCGAAGCGCTGCGCGGTTTTTCCGTGCAGGCGCCGCGGGGTTCCTTCCCCGCGCCCGAAGAAGACGAATACTACTGGGTCGATCTCATTGGCTGCTCGCTGTACACCACGGCGAATGGCGACGCCGCGCTCATAGGCGTGGTGGACGAGGTCCTGGATAACGGCGCTCATGCCGTCTTGAAAGTCTTGTGCCAGAAGGTCGGAGCCGACGGCCCCGAACCTATCCTGAACGCCAAGGGAAAGCCCGCCGAAATGCTCGTTCCGTTCGTGCGCGCGCACATCCAAGCCGTCGATCTGGCCGCGCGCCGCATCGATAGCGACTGGCCCGCGGATCTCTGATGCGCATTGATGTCGTGACGCTCTTTCCCGAAATGTTCGGGGTGGTGCGCGACCTGGGCGTCACCGGCCGGGCCCATGCCCAGGGCCGGTGGGCCCTGCATGTCTGGAATCCGCGTGATTTCACCAGTGATCCTCACCGTACCGTGGACGACCGCCCTTATGGCGGCGGCCCCGGCATGGTGATGATGGCGGCTCCGCTGGAAGCCGCCGTCAACGCCGCCCAGGCGGCGCGCGCGGCCCAAGGCCTGCGGCCGGCCCCGGTGGCGCTGCTCGCGCCCGTGGGCAAGCGTTACGACCAGGCCGGCGCCGAGGCGCTGGCTGCCAGCGACGGCCTGATTCTCATCTGCGGTCGCTACGAAGGCGTCGACCAGCGCTTCATCGAACGCTGCGTCACGCACGAAATCTCGCTGGGCGACTTCGTGTTGTCTGGCGGCGAGATCGCGGCGCTCGCCGTGATCGACGCCGCGGTGCGCCTGTTGCCGGGCGTGCTGAACGACGGCGACTCCGCGTTGCAGGACTCCTTCAACGACACGCTGTCCGGCCTGCTGGACAGCCCGCATTACACGCGCCCCGAGGTCTATGAGGGCGCGCCGGTGCCGGCGCCGCTGCTCAGCGGCCATCACGCCAACATCTCGCGCTGGCGCCGTGAACGCTCGCTGGCGCTGACCGTTGCGCGTCGCCCCGAGCTGATCGAGTCGGCCCGCGCCCAGGGGTGGCTGTCGCTGGCCGACGAACGCTTCCTGGCCGAACTGGCCGGCGAGCCGTTGCCGCCGCTGCCCGCCAAGCGCCGCCGCGGATCCAAACCCAAGGCTTCCTGAGCCGGCCGGCACATCCCCTGGCCTTGCGTCAGGACGCGCTTGCGTCGGTTTCGTGACTGGCGCATCTCTCTCGATTTTTTTTGCCGAGGCGCCTTTTTCCGAGGTCCGCGCCGGGATGCGTGCATCCCGGTTTCATGTCGATGCCCCCGGCCTCCGGTTGTCCTCGTTCCACTTGCCCTCGTTCCCGCGGCGCCAGCCCGCGTACCGCCGTTCATCGCGCGGGGTTCATTCGCAAGCCTTTTCCCTTTTTCCAAGACCTGATCGGCCTAGGGATGCTCCTAGGTTGTAGCGGCTCGCCTCGCTCCTTAGTATTGAAAATTACATCAAAATGAAATTTTCATATGAGCCGATCCTCTCCCGTGCCGCGTGATGCCGACGCGCTGTCCAGGCCAGCGCTGGCGGCGGGCCGTCCCGAATCCGCCGTCGACATGTGGCTGGGCCAGCAGCTGCGCCAATTGCGCAAGCAGCACGGCCGCTCGCTGGCGGACGTGGCGCAGGCCTGCGCCATGTCGGTGGGCCTGCTCAGCCAGATCGAGCGCGGCCTGAGCTCGGCGTCGGTCAAGACGCTGCACCAGCTGGCGCGCGAGTTCGGGGTGTCGGTCAACGCCTTGCTGCGCAACGCCGAACACACCGAAGGCGAGGACGGCGGCCGCGTCGCCCGCGCCGGCACGCATCGCTACATCGACCTGCGCGAGAAGGGCATCGTCAAGGAGATGTACACGCCGCCCGCGTGCCGCAGCATGGACCTGTGCCGCGCCACCATCGAGCCCGGCGGTTCGACCGGCAACGAGCTGTTCGTGACCGGGCAGGGCGAGCAGATCGGCGTGGTGCTCAAGGGCACGCTCGAACTCTGGGTGGGCGACCGCGTCGTGCTGCTCAAGGAAGGCGACAGCTTCTGCTACGCCAGCAGCACGCCGCGGCGTTGGCGCAATCCCGGCTCCCAGGCGACCGAGGTCATCTGGGCCATCTCGAATATCAATCAAGCCGCGGGGGATGTGACGCAACCGCCGCCTTGAGCGCGCGGGCAGTGAATCGGCGCGATGACACTGGGGATCATCCGCCTTCCGGGCACGCTCCGGAACTCTTTGCCTAGATGAGGAAATGTCATGAAATTCAAGACTCTGGTTGTCTCTGTATTCGCAGCATTGTCCACGGCCACGGCCGCGCAGGCCCAGACGGTGCTGAAGGTGGGGTCCACGCCCACCGGCAGTCCGTTCACCTTTCTCGACACCAAGACCAATTCCATCGAGGGGGTGATGGTCGACATCGTGAAAGCGGTCGGCAAGGAGGCCGGTTTCGAGGTGCAGATCGAGCCCATGGCGTTTTCCGCGCTGATCGGTTCGCTGACCTCCAAGCGCATCGATATCGTTTCGGCGGCCATGTTCATCACGCCGCAACGCCAGCAGGTGGTGAGTTTCTCGGAGCCGGTCTATCGCTACGGCGAAGGCCTGATGGTGCTCAAGAGCGACAACAAGGAATACAAGTCCTTCGCCGACATGAAGGGCATGACGGTCGGCGTGCAGGTCGGCACCGCCTTCGTCGAACCGATCCAGAAGAGCGGCGTGTTCAAGGAAGTAAAGCTCTACGACAATCCGCCCGACATGATGCGCGACGCCAACGCCGGCCGCATCCAGGGCGGCTTCATGGACTACCCGATCGCCGCGTACATCCTGACCCAGGGCAACTATCCCAACCTGAAGATGGCGCAGTCCTACCAGCCCACCGTCATGGGCAGCCTGGGCCTGGCCACGCGCAAGGACGACACCGCCTTGCTCGAACGCATCAACAAGGCGCTGGCCAAGCTGAAGGCCGATGGCGCCATCGACCAGATCCTGAAGAAGTGGGGGCTGGGCGGCTGACGCCCGTTTGATGGCGGGCGCGGCGCCGTGACAGGCGTCCGCCCGGACTGCGCGCCCTGGCGCGCGGACCGGCCGCGACCCGGCTTCCCGGATGCGGCCCAGTAGGGGTGAATCGAGTCATGACGGAATTCTTCAAAGACGCGGCGGAGTACCTGCCGATCCTGTTGCAGGGGGCCAAGCTCACCATCCTGGTGACGCTCGGGTCGCTGGTCCTGTCCACGTTGTTGGGGCTGGTGTGGGCGCTGATGCGGGTCTCCGGCAACAAATACCTGTCCAAGTTCAGCGCGGGCGTGATCAACCTGCTGCGCGGCATCCCGATCATCGTGCTGCTGTTCTACATCTACTTCGTGATGCCGGACATGGGCATCGCGTTGACGGCGGTGCAGGCGGCCATCATCGGCCTGGGCATCGCCTATTCGGCCTACCAGGCCGAGAACTTCCGCGCCGGCATCGAGGCCATCGACCGCGGCCAGATCGAGGCGGCCATGGCGATGGGCATGAGCTGGAGCATGACCATGCGCCGCGTGGTGCTGCCGCAGGCCGTCAAGATCGTGCTGCCGCCCTACGGCAACATCATGATCATGATGCTCAAGGACTCGTCGCAGGCGTCCACCATCACGGTGGCCGAGCTTGCCCTGCAGGGCAAGCTGATCGCCGTGTCGACGTTCAAGAACGCCACCGTATTCTCGCTGGTGGCGCTGATGTACCTGGTGATGTGCGTGCCGCTGATCTTGCTGGTGCGGCATCTGGAAAAGAGGAGTGCCGCCAAATGATCGAACTCAAGGGCGTGCGCAAGAGCTTCGGGTCGCTGGAGGTGCTCAAGGGCATCGACGCCGAGGTCAGCAAGGGCGAGGTGGTGTGCGTGATCGGGCCGTCCGGCTCGGGCAAGTCCACCATCCTGCGCTGCATCAACGGGCTGGAGCGCTACAACGCCGGCCGCATCACCGTCGATGGCGAACTGGTCGATTGCGACGCGTCGTCCATCGTCTCCATCCGCACGCAGGTGGCGATGGTGTTCCAGCGCTTCAACCTGTTCCCGCACCGCACCGCGCTGGAAAACGTGGTGGAAGGGCCGATCTACGTGAAGGGCGAGCCGCGCGCGCAGGCGCTCGAACGAGGCCGTGAACTGCTGGCCAGCGTCGGCCTGGCCGACAAGGCCGACGCCCATCCGCCGCAACTGTCCGGCGGCCAGCAGCAGCGCGTGGCGATCGCGCGGGCGCTGGCGATGCAGCCCAAGGCGATCCTGTTCGACGAACCGACCTCGGCGCTCGACCCTGAACTGGTGGGCGACGTGCTGGGGGTGATGCGCAAGCTGGCCGAGGCCGGCATGACCATGGTCGTCGTGACGCACGAGATGAGCTTCGCGCGCGAGGTCGCGGATCGCGTCATGTTCTTTGACGGCGGCGTGATGGTCGAGCAGGGCGCCGCCCGTGAAGTGCTGAATCAGCCGCAGCACCCGCGCACGCAGGATTTCCTGCGCCGCGTGCTGCATCCCATGTGAGGAACCATCATGTCGCAGACGCCGTTTCCGCTTTCCCCGTCGCTCTGGGCCGCCACCGCGGCGCCGCCGCCGGACACGCAGCCGCTGGCGCAGTCCGCGCAGGCCGACGTGCTGGTGGTGGGCGGCGGCTATGCCGGCCTGAGCACCGCGCTGCACCTGGCCGAGCAGGGCGTGCGCGTGGTGCTGCTGGAGGCGCGCGAGATCGGCTTTGGCGGTTCGGGCCGCAACGGCGGCCAGGTCATCCCGGGCCTCAAATACGATCCCGATGCGCTGGTCTCGATGTTCGGCGGCGAGCGCGGTGAGCGCCTGGTGCGCTTTGCCGGCGCCACCGCCGATTCGGTGTTCAACCTGATCGAGCGGCACGCAATGGATGTGCCGCACGTGCGCAGCGGCTGGATCCAGGGCGCCCACAATCCCGCGGCGCTGCAGCTGGCGCACGCCCGCGCGGCGCAGTGGGCGCGCCATGGCGCCGACGCGCAGCCGCTGGACAAGGCGCAGGTGGCGCGCCTGATCGGCACCGATCGCTACCTGGGCGGCTGGATCGACCGGCGCGCGGGCGCGGTGCAGCCGCTGAGCTACGCGCGCGGCCTGGCGCGCGCCGCCTTGAACGCGGGCGCGGTGATCCACACCGATACGCCCGTCACCGGGCTCAAGCGCGACGGCGGCAAGTGGATCGCCACCACCGCGGGCGGCGCCAGCGTGACGGCCGACCGCGTGGTGATGTGCACCAATGCCTACGGCGCCGACCTGCTGCCAGGCCTGAAGACCTCGATCATCGACGCCAACACCTTCCAGGTCGCCACCACGCCGCTGCCGGAGCGCCTGCGCGCGGGCATCTTCCCGGAAGGGCAGGTCACCTCCGACACCCGCAACCTGCTGCTCTATTTCCGGCTGGACCACCAGGGCCGCCTGCTGATGGGCGGGCGCGGGCCGTTCCGCGAGCCCAAGGGGCCGCAGGACTGGGCCCACCTGGAACGGGTGATGGTGAAGATGTTCCCGCAGGTGGCCGGCACGCCGTTCGAATACCGCTGGTGCGGCCGCGTGGCCATCACCCGCGACTACCTGCCGCACCTGCACGAGCCGCAGCCCGGCCTGCTGGTGGATATCGGCTGCCAGGGGCGCGGCGTGGGCCTGCAGACCAGCATGGGGCGCGCCATGGCGCAGTACCTCGTCAGCGGCGATGCCAAGGCGCTGCCGGTGCCCTTGTCGCCGGTGACGCCGTTCCCGCTCTATGGGTTGCGGCGCCTGTACGTCAACGCGGTGGTCACGTGGTACCGCATGACGGACGGCGGCGTGTAGGCTGGCGCGGCGCCCGCCGGCGTGATGCGCAGCGGCAAGACACATGTGAAAAAAAAGCCCCGGACTTGTCCGGGGCTTTTCGCATGCGGCGTGTCAGGCGATCAATTGCCCAGCTTGCCGCGCTGTTCGCGCACCTTCTGCAGCGTCTCGCCGAATTGCGCGACGCGGGCCTTTTCCTGCTCGACCACGGCGGCCGGGGCGCGTTCGACGAAGCTGGCGTTGGACAGCTTGCCGTTGGCCTTGGCGATCTCGCCTTCCAGGCGCGCGATTTCCTTGTCCAGGCGCACGCGCTCGGCGGCCACGTCGACCTCGACGTGCAGCATCAGGCGGCTGGCGCCGACCACCTGCACCGGCGCGCCCGCGTCGGGCAGGGCGTCCAGCACGTCGACCTGGCTGAGCTTGGCCAGCGCGGCCAGGTAGGGGGCGTTGCGCGTCAGCGTGGGCGCGTCGCCCTGGGCGCACAGCGGCACCTTCTGGGCCGGCGACAGGCTCATCTCGCCGCGCAGCGCGCGCACGGCCTCGATCTGGGCCTTCAGCTCGGCCACGTCGGCTTCGGCGGCGGTGTCCACGGCGGCCGGGTTGGCCTGCGGGAACGGTTGCACGCTGACGCTGTCGGCCACGCCTTCCTGGCGCTTGCCGGCCACCACCGAGACCTTCTGCCACAGTTCTTCCGTGATGAACGGAATGATCGGGTGCGCCAGGCGCAGCACGCCTTCCAGCACGCGGATCAGCGTGCGGCGCGTGCCCAGCTGCCGGGCCGGCGTGCCGGTCTGGATCTGCACCTTGGCCAGTTCCAGGTACCAGTCGCAGTATTCATCCCAGACGTAGCGGTACAGTGCGTTGGCGACGTTGTCGAAGCGGTAGTCGGCAAAGCCGCGCGCCACCTCGGCTTCCAGCGCCTGCAGCTGGCTGACGATCCAGCGGTCGACGAACGAGGTTTCGCCCGCGTCCGAACCGGTCAGGTCGTGGCCTTCGGTGTTCATCAGCACGAAACGGGTGGCGTTCCAGAGCTTGTTGCAGAAGTTGCGGTAGCCCTCGCAGCGCTTCAGGTCGAAGTTGATGTTGCGGCCCAGGGTCGCGTAGGCGGCCATGGTGAAGCGCAGCGCGTCGGTGCCGAAGGCGGGGATGCCATCCGGGTACTGGCGGCGCGTCGCCTTTTCGATGGCGCCGGCCTGCTTGGGATTCATCAGGCCGTAGGTGCGCTTGGCCACCAGGCCGTCCAGGTCGATGCCGTCGATCAGGTCGACCGGGTCGAGCGTGTTGCCCTTGGACTTGCTCATCTTCTGGCCGTCGGCGTCGCGGATCAGGCCGTGCACGTAGACGTGCTTGAACGGGATCTGGCCGGTCAGGTGCGTGGTCAGCATGACCATGCGCGCGACCCAGAAGAAGATGATGTCGAAGCCGGTGACCAGCACGCTGGACGGCAGGTAGCGCTGCAGGTCGGACGTCTGGTCGGGCCAGCCGAGCGTGGTGAAGGGCACCAGGCCCGACGAGAACCACGTGTCCAGCACGTCCGGATCGCGCTTGAGCTCGCCGCTGATGCCGGCGGCGCGGGCCTGCTGGATCGCTTCGGCTTCGTCGTGGGCGACGAACACCTGGCCGTCTTCCGCGTACCAGGCGGGAATCTGGTGGCCCCACCACAGCTGGCGCGAAATACACCAGTCCTGGATGTTGTTGAGCCACTGGTTGTAGATGGTGGTCCAGTTGTCCGGGTAGAACTGGATGCGGCCGTCGGCCACCACTTCCAGCGCCACTTCGGTGATGCTCTTGCCCGGGTTGAGCGTGCCCTCGGGGGCCGGCTTGCTCATGGCGACGAACCACTGGTCGGTCAGCATGGGCTCGAGCACGACGCCGGTGCGGTCGCCCTTGGGCTGCATCATCTTGTGCGGCTCGACCTTGACCAGGTAGCCCTCGGCTTCCAGCTGGGCGACCACGGCCTTGCGGGCCTCGTAGCGCTCCATGCCCTGGAACTGCTTGGGACCGTTCTCGTTGATGTGCGCGTCGAGCGTGAAGATCACGATCAGCGGCAGGTCGTGGCGCATCGCGCAGGCGTAGTCGTTGAAATCGTGCGCGCCGGTGATCTTGACGCAACCGGTGCCGAAGTCGGGATCGACGAAGTCATCCGCGATGATGGGGATGTTGCGGTCGCACAGCGGCAGCTCGACCTGCTTGCCGACCAGGTGCTTGTAGCGCGGGTCTTCGGGGTGCACGCACAGCGCGCCGTCGGCCAGCATGGTCTCGGGACGGGTGGTGGCGATGGTCATGCCGCGCAGCGTGACCGTCTGGCCGTCCTTGTCGACGATGGTCTGCGGACCGTCGACGAAGGGGTAGAGGATGTGCCACATGTGGCCGTCGGTCTCTTCCGACTGCACTTCCAGGTCGGACACGGCCGTCAGCAGCTTGGGGTCCCAGTTGACCAGGCGCTTGCCGCGGTAGATCAGGCCCTGTTTATGCAGGCGCACGAAGGTCTCCACCACGCCGCGCGACATGCGGTCGTCCATGGTGAAGTACTCGCGCGGCCAGTCGGCCGAGGCGCCCAGCCGGCGCACCTGGCCGGTGATGGCGCTGCCCGACTTTTCCTTCCATTCCCACACTTTTTCGACGAATTTCTCGCGGCCGAGGTCGTGGCGCGAAACCTTCTGGGCGTCGAGCTGTCTTTCAACCACGATCTGCGTGGCGATGCCGGCGTGGTCCGTCCCCGGAATGAAGACGGTGTCGTCGCCCAGCATGCGGTGGTAGCGGATCAGGCCATCCATGATGGTCTGGTTGAACGCGTGGCCCATGTGCAGCGTGCCTGTCACGTTGGGCGGCGGGAACTGGATGACGTAAGGCTCGGCGGCAGGCTTGCTTTGCGTCCCCGTTTTTACGTGCGACCCCGCGGCGAAGTAGCCGCGCTTGTCCCACTCGGCGTACCAGCGGGATTCGAGTTCGGCGGGTTCGAAACTCTTGGAGAGTTCCGGGGAGTCGGTCGCGGCGGGCGCGGCGTTCGGGGGAGCAGCTTGAGTCATTACAGGGTTCCGGCAGACAGGGCGCCCGGTCGATGGAAACGGGCAAGCAAACCGCTCATTTTAAGATGTAATGCGGTCGTATCGGCGTGTTAGAATACCGGGTTACTGTAAACCTTTTAGAAGTCCCTGAATTCATTGAGGTTTCGCCAAAAGTTCATTGAAAAAACGCTGCGAATTTCAGCACAATGAACCGAGCGAAGCACTCGAGATGGGACAACCCGGGGGCAACCCCGGGACAACTCCGAAGGGTGGACAGTGTCGAATCCCCGCCTTGGCACAGGCGGCCGGGACGGCCCGGAACGCGCTGTCAACGCAGCTGTTCCGAGCCGCTTGCGCGCCCATGGCGCGATGCCGCTTGAAGGGTGACACCGACAAGCGCAGGCCACGCCAGGCAACCATAGAAACCAGTCAGCAATCAGTTTTTGGAGTTCTCATGTCCATCCAACGTACCCTCTCGATCATCAAGCCCGACGCCGTCGCCAAGAACGTCATCGGCCAGATCGTCGGCCGTTTCGAACAAGCCGGCCTGAAGGTCATCGCCGCCCGCCTGGCCCAGCTGTCGCGCGCCGACGCCGAGCGTTTCTACGCCGTGCACAAGGAACGCCCCTTCTTCAAGGACCTGGTTGACTTCATGATCTCCGGTCCCGTGTTCGTGCAAGTGCTGGAAGGCGAAGACGCCATCCTGAAGAACCGCGACCTGATGGGCGCCACCGACCCCAAGAAGGCCGCCCCGGGCACCATCCGCGCCGACTTCGCCGACAGCATCGACGCCAACGCCGTGCACGGCTCGGACGCGCCGGAAACGGCCGCCGTCGAAGTGGCTTTCTTCTTCCCCGAAATCAACATCCACAGCCGTTGATTTTCCGGAAATCGTTTTAGCGTCATAGCAATACCCAGGTCATGGAAACCGTCGAACGAATCAACCTGTTGGGGCTGGATGGCTCCGCCCTGTCCGAACTCGTCGGGCAGTGGGGCGGCAAGCCGTTTCGCGCCCGTCAGCTGCAGCGCTGGATGCACCAGCGCGGCGCCGATTCGTTCGACGCCATGACCGACCTGGCCCGCGATTTCCGCGGCCAGCTGGCGTCGCGTTGCGTCATCGAGGCGCTGGCGGTCAACACCCAGCAACGCTCGTCGGACGGCACCCGCAAGTGGCTGTTCGACGTGGGGCAGGGCAACGCCATCGAAACCGTCTTCATCCCCGAAGACGACCGCGGCACGTTGTGCATCTCCAGCCAGGCCGGCTGCGTGGTGAACTGCCGTTTCTGCTCGACCGGGCACCAGGGGTTCAACCGCAACCTCAAGACCAGCGAGATCATCGGCCAGCTGTGGTGGGCCAAGCGCGTGCTGGAAGCCGACATCGGCACCGCGCGCCTGGAAAGCGCCCGCGCCACCGAGGATACCCGCGTCATCAGCAACGTGGTCATGATGGGCATGGGCGAGCCCCTGCTCAACTACGACCAGGTGCTGCCGGCCCTGCGCCTGATGCTCGACGACAACGCCTACGGCCTGTCGCGCCGCCGCGTCACGGTGTCGACCTCGGGCGTGGTGCCCATGATGGACCGCCTGTCGCAGGACTGTCCGGTGGCACTGGCCGTGTCGCTGCATGCGCCCAACGACGCGCTGCGCGACGAGCTGGTGCCGCTGAACAAGAAATACCCGTTGAAGGAGTTGCTGGCCGCGTGCGAACGCTACCTGGCTTTCGCCCCGCGCGACTTCATCACGTTTGAATACTGCATGCTGGACGGCATCAACGATACCGACCAGCACGCCAAGGAACTGATAAACATCGCACGCCAGATCCGCTGCAAGCTCAATCTGATCCCGTTCAATCCCTTCCCCGCGTCCGGCCTGAAGCGTTCGCCGACGGCCCGCGTCAAGGTGTTCGCCCAGCGTCTGATGGACGCCGGCATCATCACGACGGTCCGCAAGACCCGGGGGGACGATATCGATGCCGCTTGTGGTCAACTGGCCGGAGAAGTGCGCGACCGTACCCGGATCACCGAACGGAACGCCGCGCAGCGCCAGACCATACCAATTAGACAGGTGCATGCATGACGCAGGATATCGCTTCTGCAGTTTCAGAAACGCCCGCGGGCGCAGGGGGCTCGGGCAAAGTGGGCTCGGCGCTGCGCACGCTGCGCCAGTCCAAGGGCTGGTCGCTCGATGAAGTGTCCAGCCGCATCAAGTTTTCGGCCAAGCAGATCGAGGCCCTCGAGAACGAACAGTGGGCCGAGCTGCCCACCGGCGTCTCGCTGCGCGGCCTGATCCGCAACTACGCCCGCATGCTGGGCGCCGATTCCCAGGCCATCGTCGACTCGCTCGATCCCAAGGCCCGTGTCACCGGCCCGGTCAAGCTGAGCCCGGGCGCGCTGCATTCGGCGCATTCCATTCCCCAGTCGAGCGCGGACGACGATCGCGGGTCCTCGACCTCCTGGGGCTGGCTGGTCGCCATCGTGCTGGTGCTGGCCGCCGGCGTCGCCTACGCCTTCTGGCAGGGCTGGCTGCCGCAGCAGTGGCTGGCGTTCGACTGGCTCCCCAAGCTGTCCAAGTAAATACCGGTTTAGCCGATGCAAGATTCCTCTCTGCCTTGCCAGGATGCGCCGCCGCCCTCAGTGGGCGCGGCTTCCCGCCGCGTCACGCGTTCGGTGGCGGTGAAGTGGGGCGACCGCACGGTCATGATCGGCGGCGACGCGCCGGTGGTGGTCCAGTCCATGACCAACACCGATACCGCCGACGCCATCGCCACGGCGATCCAGGTCAAGGAACTGGCGCTGGCCGGTTCCGAGATGGTGCGCATCACCGTCAATACGCCCGAGGCGGCCAAGGAAGTCATGGCGATCCGCGAGCAGCTCGACCGCATGGGCGTGGACGTGCCGCTGGTGGGCGACTTCCACTACAACGGCCACAAGCTGCTGACGCAATTCCCGGACTGCGCCCAGGCGCTGTCCAAGTACCGCATCAATCCCGGCAACATGGGCGGCGGCAAGCGTCGTGACGACAACTTCGCCCAGATGATCGAGGTGGCTTGCCGTTACGACAAGCCGGTGCGCATCGGCGTGAACTGGGGCAGCCTGGATCACGAACTGATGGCGCGCAAGATGGACGAGAACAGCCGCCGCGCCCAGCCCTGGGAAGCGCAGGCGGTGATGCGCGACGCGCTGGTGGTGTCCGCCATCAGCAACGCCCAGCGCGCCGAGGAACTCGGCCTGCGCCGCGACGCCATCATCCTGTCGTGCAAGGTCAGCCACGTGCAGGACCTGATCACGGTCTACCGCGACCTGTCGGCGCGTTGCGACTATCCGCTGCACCTGGGCCTGACCGAGGCCGGCATGGGCAGCAAGGGCATCGTCGCCTCGACCGCCGCGCTGGCCGTGCTGCTGCAGCAGGGCATCGGCGACACCATCCGCATTTCGCTGACGCCGGAACCCGGCGGCGACCGCGGCCGCGAAGCCGTGGTGGCGCAGGAAATCCTGCAGACCATGGGCCTTCGCGCGTTCACGCCCATGGTGGTGGCCTGCCCCGGTTGCGGCCGCACCAGCAGCACGTTCTTCCAGGAACTGGCCGATAGCATCCAGTCCTACCTGCGCCGGCAGATGCCGGTGTGGCGCGCCCAATACCCCGGCGTCGAAAGCATGAACGTCGCGGTCATGGGCTGTGTGGTCAACGGGCCTGGCGAAAGCCGCCACGCGGACATCGGCATCAGCCTGCCGGGCACCGGCGAGGTGCCGGCCGCGCCGGTGTTCGTCGACGGCGAGCGCACGGTCACCCTGAAGGGCGACCATATCGCCGAAGAATTCCAGGCCATCGTTGAAGACTACGTGGCGCGCCGCTATGGCGCGCTCGCCTCTCATTAAAGAAAGGGTGTGGCCGCGAGGCGCGCTGCCAGCGCGCGGGGCGGCATGATCAAGATGACTCAAGCTTTCCAGAAAGTCGCCGCCATCCGCGGCATGAATGACCTGCTGCCAGGGCCCAGCGCCCGCTGGGAGCAATTCGAGGAAATCGTGCGCGGCTGGCTGCGCGGCTACGGCTATCGCAACGTGCGTACGCCCGTGCTTGAGCATACGCGCCTGTTCACGCGCGGCATCGGCGAAGTGACCGACATCGTCGAAAAAGAGATGTACACGTTCACCGATGCGCTCAACGGCGAATCGCTGACCATGCGGCCCGAGATGACCGCCGGCATCGTGCGCGCCTCGATCGAGCACAATCTGCTGTACGACCGCCCGCAGCGCGTCTACTCGATCGGCCCGGTGTTCCGCCACGAGCGCCCGCAGCGCGGCCGCTACCGCCAGTTCCACCAGATCGACGTCGAGGCCCTGGGCTTCGCCGGTCCCGACGTGGACGCCGAACTGATCGTCATGCTGGCCCGCCTGTGGAAGCTGCTGGGCCTGACCGACGTGCGCCTCGAACTGAACTCGCTGGGCCAGCCGGCCGAGCGCGCCGCGCATCGCGCCGCGCTGATCGCGCACCTGGAAAAGCACAGCGACATCCTGGACGAGGACGGCAAGCGCCGCCTCTACACCAACCCGCTGCGCGTGCTGGACACCAAGAACCCCGCCATGCAGGAAATGGCCGACAGCGCCCCGCGCCTGTTCGACTTCCTGGGCGAGGAATCGCGCGCCCACTTCGACGGCGTGTGCCAGCGCCTGACCGACGCCGGCATCGAATATCGCCTCAACCCGCGCCTGGTGCGCGGGCTCGACTACTACAACCTGACCGTCTTCGAATGGATCACCGACCGCCTGGGTTCCCAGGGCACGGTGTGCGGCGGCGGCCGCTACGACGGCCTGATCGAACTGCTGGGCGGCAAGGCCGCGCCGGCCGTCGGCTTCGCCATCGGCATGGAGCGCCTGCTGGACCTGTGGGAACAGAGCGTGCAGGTCGAAGCCCCGGCCGAGTGCGACGTCTATGTCGTGCACCAGGGCGAAGACGCGCAGCGCCTGGCCGCCCGGGTCGGCGAAGACCTGCGCGACGCCGGCCTGTCGGTGGTGGTGCACGCCGGCGCCGCCAGCTTCAAGTCCCAATTCAAGCGCGCCGACGCCAGCGGCGCCCGTGTTGCGGTTATCCTTGGCGCCGATGAAGTGGCTTCGCAGACCGCCAGCATCAAATTCCTGCGCACCGACGCCCAAGGCGATGGCGCGCAGCAGCAAGTCCCGTTGGCGGGCTTGGCCGACGTACTGAAGAATCTCAAGGGTTAGGGCATGGCATACGATCTGGAAGAACAGGAAAAACTCGACGCGATCAAGGCGTGGTGGGCTCGCTACGGCACGCTGGTGCTGTCGCTGGTGGCCGCCGTGGCGGTGGCCTGGGGCGGCTGGTGGGGCTCGAAGGCCTACCAATCGCACAAGGCCAACCAGGCCATGGGTTATTTCGAAGCGCTCGAAGACGCGGCCCGCTTGGGCGGCGCCGATTCCTCGGTGCGCATCAAGGCCGCCGCGGCGACCCTGCGCGACCAATACGGCTCGACCGGCTACGCCACCCGTGGCGCGCTGGTGGCGGCCCAGGCGCTGCAGGCCCAGAAGGACGTCGACGGCGCCCGCCAGCAGCTCGAATGGCTGGCCGGCCAGACCAAGAACCCGTCCATGCAGGCCGTCGCCCGGCTGCGCCTGGCGGGTCTGCTGCTGGACCAGAAGCAATACGATGCCGCGCTGGGCCAGCTGAACAACGCCCCGGCCGCGTTCGCCGCCTTGTTCGCCGACCGCCGTGGCGATATCCTCGCGGCGCAAGGCAAGCGCGAGGACGCGCGTGCCGCATGGCAAAGCGCCATTGATGGCCTGGGCACGGCGAATCCGCTGACCCAGGTTGTGCAACTGAAACTGGATGCCCTGAGCGGAGCGTGACTGTAATGCGTAAATTTGCCTTTGGCCGGACGTGGCGTGGCGCGGTTTGCCTGACGGGCGTGCTCGCCCTGGGCGGTTGCGGCCTGTTTTCCCATGATGACGGCCGTTACGACCCCGCTCCCCTGACCGAATACAAGGCCGGCATGTCGGTGCGCCAGGTCTGGTCGACCTCGATCGGCAGCGGTTCCGGCCTGGGCTTCGCGCCCACCGTGCTGGAAAACGCCATCTACGCCGCCACGCCCGATGGCTCGGTCGGCAAGTTCGACCTGCAAAGCGGCCGTCCCATCTGGAAGTCGCAGGCCGGCGTGAAGCTGACCGCGGGCGCCGGCAGCGACGGCACCACCACGGCCGTGGCCTCGCCCGACGGCGACGTGGTCGCCTTCGACGACAGCGGCAAGGTCAAATGGAAGGTGCGCGCCACCAGCGACGTCAACATCCCGCCGGTGGTGGGCTATGGCATCGTCGTGGTCCGCAGCGGCGACTACCGCGTCCAGGCCTTCGACGCCAACAGCGGCGAGCGCCTCTGGAGCGTGCAGCGTCCCGGCCCGGCGCTGGCCCTGCGCAGCGCCGCGCAGATGGTGCTGGCCGAAGGCCTCGTCATCACCGGCCTGCCCGGCGGCAAGATGATGGCCATCGCCTCCGACAGCGGCAACGTGCAATGGGAAGGCACCGTCGCCACCCCGCGCGGCGCCAGCGACCTGGAACGCCTGACCGACGTGGTCGGCGCGCCCCGCATCGCCGGCAACCTGCTTTGCGCAGTGGCCTATCAAGGGCGTATCGTGTGCTTTGACGTCACGGCCGGCGGCCGTCCGATCTGGGCCAAGGACTTCTCCAGCGTCAGCGGCATGACCCTGGACCAGCGCTTTGCCTACTCGGCCGACCAGAACAGCGTGGTCAACGCCTTCGCGCTGGACAACGGCGGCAACGTCTGGAAGCAGGCTGCGCTGAAGAACCGCCAGCTCACCGTTCCGGCCCTGCTGGGCGGCGCGCTCGCGGTCGGCGACCTGGATGGCTATGTGCATTTCCTGTCGCGCAGCGACGGCAGCCTGATGGCGCGCCTGTCCGTGGGCGGCGGTGCCATCGTTTCGCCGCCGCAGACGACTTCCCAAGGTGTGCTGGTCCAGACGGGCAATGGCAATCTCGTCCTGATCGGCACCAACTAAACCCTCAAGAACAAAGCCTTACACCGTGTCTTTCAAGCCTGTCGTTGCCCTGGTCGGTCGCCCCAATGTGGGGAAGTCGACCCTATTCAATCGCCTGACGCGATCGCGCGCCGCGCTGGTGGCCGATTTTTCCGGCCTGACCCGCGATCGCCATTACGGCGAGGGCAGGGTGGGCGATATCCCCTTCATCGCCATCGACACGGGCGGTTTCGAGCCGGTCGCCAAGGACGGCATCCTGCTGGAAATGGCGCGCCAGACCCGGCAGGCCATCGCCGAGGCCGATGTGGTGGTGTTCCTGGTGGACGCCCGCGCCGGCCTCAACGCGCATGACCACGAAATCGCCACGCTGCTGCGCAAGTCGGGGCAGCAGCGCGTGCTGCTGGCGGTGAACAAGGCCGAAGGCATGGGGGCGGGCGCCGCCATCGCCGAATTCCACGAGCTGGGCCTGGGGCAACCCTATCCCATCTCGGCGGCGCACGGCGACGGCATCGTCGACCTGATCGAACTCGCGCTGCAGGACCTGGCCGAGCCGCCCGCCGAGGAAGAAGAGCCGGCCGAAGAGGCCGAGCACGACCACCGCATCAAGCTGGCCATCGTGGGCCGCCCGAACGTCGGCAAGTCCACGCTGATCAACACGCTGATGGGCGAAGAGCGCGTGATCGCGTTCGACATGCCCGGCACCACCCGCGACGCCATCGAGATCGACTTCGAGCGCGATGGCCGCCGCTACACGCTGATCGACACCGCCGGCCTGCGCAAGCGCGGCAAGGTGTTCGAGGCGGTCGAGAAGTTCTCCGTCATCAAGACGCTGCAGGCCATCGAGGCCAGCAACGTCGTGCTGCTGATGCTGGACGCGCAGACCGAGATCTCCGAGCAGGACGCCCACATCGCCGGCTTCGTGCTGGAAACCGGCCGCGCCGTGGTCCTGGCCATCAACAAGTGGGACGGCCTGGACGGCGAGGAAAAGGAACGCATCGAGCGCGAATTCATGCGCAAGCTGCGCTTCCTGTCGTTCGCCCGCGTGCACACCATCTCGGCCTTGCGCGGGCAGGGCATCAAGCCGCTGCTCAAGTCGGTCAACGCCGCCCACGCCGCCGCGTTCGCCAAGTTGTCCACGCCCAAGCTGACGCGCGAACTGCAGGCCGCCGTCGAGCAGCAGCCGCCGCCCCGCAAGGGCATCTTCCGTCCCAAGATGCGCTACGCGCACCAGGGCGGACAGAATCCTCCGCTGGTGGTCATCCACGGCAACGCGCTCGATTCGGTGCCCGATTCGTACCGCCGCTACCTGGAAACCCGTTTCCGCAACGCTTTCGATCTGGCCGGCACGCCGCTGCGGATCGAGTTCAAGTCTTCGCACAACCCCTACGCGCAGGAAAGCTGATCCATGAGCCGTTTCTGGAGTCCCGTGGTCGGGACGCTCAGTCCGTATGTCCCGGGCGAGCAGCCCAAGCTTCAGAACCTGGTCAAGCTCAATACCAACGAGCATCCCTACGGGCCGTCGCCCAAGGTGCTCGAGGCGATCCGCGCCGCGTGCGACGACACGCTCAAGCTCTATCCCGATCCGTCGTCCGACCGCCTGCGCCAGGCGGTGGCGACGGCTGTCGGCGTGGCGCCGGCCAGCGTCTTCGTGGGCAACGGCTCGGATGAAGTGCTGGCGCACGCCTTCCTGGCGCTGCTCAAGCACGAGCGTCCGCTGCGCTTTCCCGACATCACCTACAGCTTCTATCCGGTCTATTGCGGCCTGTACGGCATCGATTACGAGACGCTGCCGCTGACGGAAGATTTCCGCATCGACGTCGAAGACTACCTGCCGGGCCGCCATGGCCAGGCGGGCGCCATCATCTTCCCCAATCCCAACGCGCCCACCGGCCGCGCGCTGACGCTGGCGGAGATCGAGCGCGTGCTGGCGGGCAACCCGGATTGCGTGGTGGTGGTGGACGAGGCCTACGTCGATTTCGGCGCCGAATCGGCCATCCCGCTGACCACGCGCTACGACAACCTGCTGGTCATCCAGACGCTGTCCAAATCGCGTTCACTGGCGGGCCTGCGGGTCGGTTTCGCGGTCGGCAGCCCGGCCCTGATCGACGGCCTGGAACGCGTCAAGAACAGCTTCAATTCCTATCCGGTGGATCGCCTGGCCTCGGCCGGCGCGGTCGCGGCGCTCGAGGATGTCGACTACTTCGAGCAGACTCGCCAGGCGGTGATCCAGACCCGCGGGCGGATGACGACCGGCCTGCAGGCCCTGGGCTTCGAGGTGCTGCCGTCCAGCGCCAACTTCGTGTTCACCCGGCACGCCTCGCGCGATGCCGCCGCGCTGGCCGCCGGCCTGCGCGAGCGCAGCATCATCGTGCGCCATTTCCGCCTGCCGCGCATAGACCAGTTTCTGCGTATTACAGTGGGCACGGACGAGCAGTGCGAATTGCTTCTGAAAGCGCTCGCAGAGCTCGTCTGAACCCCGGCTGAAGGGCCTTTCCGGCGGAAAACTCTGGTGTCAACTTTTGCATCCGACACAAGTAGCACGGGCCGGGAAAACCCTGTAGAGTACATGTTTCGACGTGCCCCACCTGTAAAAAGCGCGTCATCACTCAATAACAAACAAATGGAGCCTGGCCAATGAGCAATAAAGGGCAAACTCTGCAAGATCCGTTCCTGAACACGCTGCGCAAGGATCATGTGCCGGTGTCGATCTACCTGGTGAACGGTATCAAGCTTCAAGGGCAAATCGAATCTTTCGACCAATACGTGGTGCTGCTGCGTAACACGGTCACGCAAATGGTCTACAAGCACGCCATTTCCACCGTTGTTCCCGCCCGCGCCGTGAATTTTCAGGTGGAAGTCCCTGCTGAGTAATCTCGCTCCCGCAGTACCTTTTATTGCCCGCCGGACGTTCCACGTCGGCGGGCATTTTCGCTTTGGCTCCAAAATGGTGCATGTATGCGCGCACTGATCATCAGCGTGGATCTGGGTGATCCCGACTTCACGGCACACGCCGAGGAATTCGCCATGCTGGCCAAGGGCGCCGGCGCGGAAATCGTCGGCACGCTCACGGCCCGCCGCGACCGTCCCGACGCCAAGTTCTTCATCGGTTCCGGCAAGGCCGATGAAGGCGTGGGCATGGCCCAGGCGCTGCTGGCCGACATCGTCTTGTTCGACCAGCCCCTGTCGCCGGCCCAGCAGCGCAACCTGGAACGGGTCTTCAACCTGCGCGTGGTGGATCGCGTGGCGTTGATCCTGGACATCTTCGCGCTGCGCGCCAAGAGCCACGAAGGCAAGCTGCAGGTCGAACTGGCGCAGTTGCAGCATCTGGCCACGCGCCTGACGCGCATGTGGAGCCACCTGGAGCGCCAGCGCGGCGGTATCGGCATGCGCGGCCCCGGCGAATCGCAGCTCGAAATGGACCGCCGCATGATCGGCGCCAAGGTCAAGACGCTGCGCGAGCGCCTGGACCGGGTCGAGCGCCAGCGTGTCACGCAGCGCCGCGCGCGGGCCCGGGGCGGCGCGCTGTCGGTGTCGCTGGTGGGGTACACCAACGCCGGCAAGTCGACGCTGTTCAACGCCCTGACCCGCGCCGACACCTACGCGGCGGACCAGCTGTTCGCCACGCTCGACACGACCACCCGCCGCATCTGGATCGAAGGGGCGGGCAACGTGGTGGTGTCGGATACCGTGGGCTTCATCCGCGACCTGCCTCACGACCTGATCGCCGCGTTCCGCGCCACGCTCGAAGAGACCGTGCACGCCGACCTGCTGCTGCACGTGGTCGATGCGGCCAGTCCGCAGCGCGACGAGCAGATCTTCGAGGTCAACAAGGTGCTGGCGGAAATCGGGGCTGCCGCGGTTCCCACCATTCTGGTATACAACAAGATCGACCGTGCTGGCCTGGAACCCCGGGCGGAGCGCGACGCCCATGGTACGATTGCGCGAGTATTTGTAAGCGCCACCGAGCGCGCCGGTTTGGACGCGTTGCGCGGGGCAATTGCGGAGACCGGACAGATTGTGGGAAACAATGCCTCGAATTATCAAACTCTTCAATCTGAATGACCCCGGCTGGGGTCGTGGAAACAACAATGGCTCCGAGCCGCCGCCCAAGCGGCCCCAAGGCAACGGAGACGGTCCGCCCGACCTCGACGAGGTCTGGCGCGATTTCAATAATCGCATCGGATCGTTGTTCGGCCGCAAGGGCGGGGGTGGCAACAACCGCCCCGGTGGCAATCGCGGTGGCATGACGCCGCCGTCGCCGCGGGGCGCGCGCATCGGACTGGGAGTGATCGCCCTGGTCGCGGTCGGCATCTGGGCGGCCAGTGGCTTCTATATCGTCCAGGAAGGCCAGGTCGCCGTCGTCACCCAGTTCGGCAAGTACAAGAGCACGTCGCAAGCCGGCTTCCAGTGGCGCATGCCGTATCCCATCCAGAGCCATGAGATGGTCAACGTGTCGCAACTGCGCACGTTCGAAGTCGGTTTCCGTGGCGGCGCCCGCAACAAGGTGCTGCCCGAGGCGTTGATGCTCACGACGGACGAGAACATCGTCGACATGCAGTTCGTCGTGCAGTATCGCCTGCGCGCCGATGGCGCGCCCGACTACCTGTTCATGACCCGCGACCCGGACGACTCCGTGCGTCAGGCGTCCGAAACCGCCATGCGCGAAGTGGTCGGCAAACAGTCCATGGACTTCGTGCTGTACGAAGGCCGGACCACCGTCGCCACCCAGGTCCAGGCGCTGATGCAGCAGATCCTCGATCGCTACCAGACCGGCGTCCAGATCAGCACCGTCGCCATCCAGAACGTGCAGCCGCCCGAGCAGGTGCAGGCCGCGTTCGACGACGCGGTCAAGGCCGGTCAGGATCGCGAACGCCAGATCAACGAAGGCCAGGCCTACGCCAACCAGGTCGTGCCGCTCGCCAGCGGCCAGGCCTCGCGCATGACGGAACAGGCCGAAGGCTACCGCGCCAAGGTCATGGGCGACGCGCAGGGTAATACCGCGCGCTTCACCAGCATCCTGGGCGAATACGAGAAGTCGCCGCAGGTCATGCGCCAGCGCATGTACCTGGAAAGCATGCAGGAGATCTTCACCCGCGCCAGCAAGGTCATGGTCGACACCAAGAGCAACAACAACATGTTGTACCTGCCCCTGGACAAGATCATGCATCTGGCCGCGCAAGACGCCAGCAAGGCCGCCGCCGGCAGCGCCGGTTCGTCGACCCTGATCAATCCCCCCGCCCAGTCGCCGCTCCGCGGCAACGTGGCGCCGGCCCCGCAACCCTCCGGCAGCAGCAATAGCAACGCGCTGCCTCGCGACCGCCAGTCGCGCTAACCCGGAGGATTCTTGATCATGCAACGTCTTATGCCCATCCTGGTCGGCCTGCTCATCGTGCTGGCCGCCCTTTCTTCCTGCGTGTTCGTGGTGCGCGAGCGCGACTACGCCCTGGTGTTCTCGCTGGGTGAAGTGCGCAAGGTCATCAGCGAGCCCGGCCTGTACTTCAAGGCGCCGCCGCCGTTCCAGAACGTGGTGACGCTGGACAAGCGCATCCTGACCATCGAAACCAACGAAGCCGAGCGCATCCAGACTTCCGAAAAGAAGAACCTGCTGATCGATTCGTACGTCAAGTGGCGCATCGCGGATCCCCGCCTGTACTACGTGACCTTCGGCGGCAACGAACGCGCCGCGCAGGAACGCCTGCAAGCGCAGATCCGCGACGCGCTCAACGCCTCGGTCAACGTGCGCACGGTGCGCGACGTGGTCTCGACCGAACGCGACAAGATCATGGCCGAAATCCTGACCAACGTCGCCAAGCGCGCCGAGCCGTTGGGCGTGCAGATCGTCGACGTGCGCCTGCGCCGCATCGAGTTCGCGCCCGAGATCTCGGAATCGGTGTACCGCCGCATGGAAGCCGAACGTACCCGCGTCGCCAACGAGCTGCGCTCGATCGGCGCCGCCGAGGGCGAGAAGATCCGCGCCGAAGCCGACCGCCAACGCGAAGTGATCGTGGCCCAGGCCTACGCCAAGGCCCAGACGATCATGGGCGAGGGCGATGCCGCGGCCGCCGCGATCTACTCGCAGGCCTACGGCAAGAACCCGCAGTTCTACACGTACTACAAGAGTCTGGAAGCCTACCGCGCTTCGTTCTCGAAGCCGGGCGACGTGCTGGTGGTCGACCCCAGCTCCAGCTTCTTCCAGTTCATGAAGGACCCCACCGGCCAGGCCCTGGCCCCGGTGACCGTGCCTGCCAAGTAAGGCGGCGCCTTAGCGGTATCCCAAAGCCCCTTGGCCTGCGCCAAGGGGCTTTTTCCTGGCGGCCAGGCCAGGTCGCCGTGCGTGGCGAGGCAATCGGGGACGGTGTTGCGCCGCTGGCTTTCCCGGCTGGCGCTGTCGGCTGAACCATGTACAATACCCCGTAAGCTAGAAAACATTCCGCAGCGGCTGAGCGGGCTTACGCCCCTCAGCCGCTTTTCGTTTGGGCGACGCCCACGCATCTCTAGGCGTTATTCAGGTAAACATTCATGGGTAACTGGTTGCTGCCCGAGAGCCTTGCCGACGTACTTCCGGCAGAGGCCCGGCGCATCGAGGAAGTGCGCCGCGAACTTCTCGATCTCTACCGTACTTACGGCTTCGAGCTGGTCGCGCCGCCCCTGGTCGAGTACATCGATTCATTGCTGTCCGGCACCGGCAGCGATCTGGATCTGCGTACCTGCAAGCTGGTTGACCAGCTGTCGGGTCGCACGCTGGGCGTTCGCGCCGACATGACTCCCCAGGTCACGCGCATCGACGCGCACTTGTTGAATCGCGCCGGCGTGACCCGCCTGTGCTACTGCGGCAACGTGCTGCATGCCCGCCCGGCGGACCTGCTGTCCAGCCGCGAGCTGCTGCAGATCGGCGCCGAGATCTACGGTCATGCCGGTTTCGAGGCCGATCTCGAGATCATCCAGCTGGTGCTGGAAACCGTGGCCATCGCCGGCGTGCGCAACCCGCGCCTGGTGCTGTGCCATCCGGGCGTGCTGCGCGGCATCGTCGAGGCCGATCCGGCCGCCGCCGCGGTCTCGCAGGAAGTCATCCGCCTGATGCGCGAGAAAGACGTGCCGGGCCTGACCGAACTGGCCGCGCGGACTCCCGGCATGCGCGCTGAAACGCTCAAGGCGTTGCAGCTGCTGCCCAAGCTTTACGGCGGTCCCGAAGTGCTGAAGCGGGCCCGCCACGACCTGCCGCTGCTGCCCGGCGTCGTCGCCGCGCTGGATGCGCTGCAGGTGCTGGTGGATGGTCAGCCGAACGTTGACTTCGGTGTCGACCTGGCGGACGTGGACGGCTACGGCTACCACTCCGGCATCAAGTTCGCGCTGTACGCCGAAGGCTGGCGCGACGCGCTGGTGCGCGGCGGCCGCTACGACGATGTCAGCCTGGCGTTCGGGCGCGCGCGTCCGGCCACCGGCTTCAGTCTGGATTTACGCAAGCTGGCGGCGGGTTTGCCGCCGGCGGAGCGGGCGCGTGCGGTTCGCGCGCCCTGGGGGCAAGCCCCCGCCCTGGTCGAGGCGGTCCGCCGCCTGCGCCGGTCAGGGGAAATTGTCGTTCAGGTATTGCCCGGTCACGAGCAGGATCAGGACGAATTCGTTTGCGATCGCGAGCTGGCGCTGCAGGATGGCGCCTGGACGGTCAGAACGCTGTGACTAACTCCCTCTCGGCAACGAGAGGGCCGCGGGGAGATTTCCGGATTTCCCGAGAAACTCGATATTGATTCGTAACATGAGCAAGAACGTAGTCGTAATCGGCACCCAGTGGGGTGACGAGGGCAAGGGCAAGATCGTCGATTGGCTGGCGGAATCCGTCCAGGGCGTGGTCCGCTTCCAGGGCGGCCACAACGCCGGCCACACGCTGTGGATCAATGGCAAGAAGACGATTCTTCGCCTGATCCCGTCGGGCATCATGCATCCCGGCGTCACCTGCTTCATCGGCAACGGCGTGGTGCTGTCGCCCGAGGCCCTGCTCAAGGAAATCGAAGAGCTCGAGGCCGCCGGCCTGGACGTGCGTTCGCGTCTGCGCATCTCCGAGATCTGCCCGCTGATCCTGCCGTACCACGTGGCCGTCGACAAGGCCCGTGAAGCGCGCAAGGGCGATGGCAAGATCGGCACGACCGGTCGCGGCATCGGCCCGGCCTACGAAGACAAGGTCGCCCGCCGCGCGCTGCGCGTGCAGGACCTGTTCAACCCCGCGCTGTTCGACGAGAAGCTCGCCGAAGTGCTCGACTATCACAACTTCGTGCTGACCCAGTACCTCGGCGCCGAAGCCGTGTCGGCCAACGAAGTGCGCGATCAGGCCATGGCGCTGGCGCCGGCGATCGCCCCGATGGTCGCGGACGTCTCCAGCACGCTGTTCACCATGCAGCAGGAAGGCAAGCGCCTGCTGTTCGAAGGCGCGCAGGGCGCGCTGCTGGACGTCGACCACGGCACCTACCCGTACGTCACCAGCAGCAACTGCGTTGCGGGCGCCGCCTCGGCGGGCGCGGGCGTCGGTCCCCAGTCGCTGGACTACGTCCTGGGCATCACCAAGGCCTACACCACGCGCGTCGGCTCGGGCCCGTTCCCCACGGAACTGGTCGACGAGATCGGCACCCGCCTGGCCACCATCGGCAAGGAATTCGGCTCGGTCACCGGCCGTCCGCGCCGCTGCGGCTGGTTCGATGGCGCCGCGCTCAAGCGCTCGGTCCGCCTGAACGGCATCACCGGCCTGTGCATCACCAAGCTGGACGTGCTCGACGGCCTGGAAACCATCCAGCTGGGCGTCGGCTACCGCGTCAACGGTGAGTTCCGCGACGTGCTGCCGTACGGCGCCCACGCCGTGGCGCAAGCGCAGCCGGTGCTCGAAGAGCTGCCGGGCTGGAGCGAATCCACCGTCGGCATCACCGAGTACGACAAGCTGCCCGAGGCTGCCCGTCGCTACCTGGAACGCGTGGCCGAAGTCTGCGGCGTGCCGATCGACCTGGTGTCCACCGGTCCCGACCGCAACGAAACCATTGTGCTGCGTCATCCCCTGAAGGGCTGACATCGGGTTATTATCCGCAAGGCCGCCGCCGGTCTCATACCGGCGGCGGCCTTTTCGTATTTTCACGCAGGAGATCCTTGCCTATGAGCGCGCCAACCAATGACGATAGCCATCTGTGGGTGACGTGGGATGATTACAACCGCTTGATCGAGCGCCTGGCCTTGCAGGTGCACCAATCCGGTTGGGAGTTCGACAAGATTTTGTGCCTGGCGCGCGGCGGCATGCGCGTCGGTGACGTCATGTCCCGTATTTTTGATGTGCCGTTGGGCATTCTGGCGACCAGCAGCTACCGCGAAGCCGCGGGCACCAAGCAGGGCGATATGGATATCGCACAGTTCATCACCATCACGCGCGGCACGCTGTCCGGGCGGGTGTTGCTGGTGGACGACATGGTGGATACAGGCAAGACCTTCATGAAGGTGTACGACCACCTCAAGAGCCAGTTCGCCGACATCACCGAATTGCGCAGCGCCGTGCTGTGGTGGAAGGGGCATTCCCAGGCGCAGCCCGACTATTACGTCGACAAGCTGCCGACCAATCCCTGGATCCACCAGCCCTTCGAAGACTACGACAGCCTGCGTCCGCACCAGCTGGAAGCCTGGATCCGCAAGGGTTCCAAGAGCTGAAGTCATACGGGGACGGATAGTCGGGCGATCCCGGTCGCCGACGCGCGGCGTAGTCGTGCGAGGACTGGGCGCCAGACTGTTCCCCCGGTAGTCAAAATAGCCGTGACCATGCTAGAATCACTGGTTATCGCTAAACCGAACTTGGCTTGTTACTCTCTGGGTAGTCTTTGGGTAACGGAAACAGCCAGCGAATTTAGCGCTGCAAGGCTCTTGGCGCTCGCGCCTGGAAGCGGAAAATGAGAGATCGGTGGCCTGGGTTCCAGGTGCGCGTATCTCTTGGCCCGGATAGGCATGCCCGATTACTATATTCGCGTATGCATGGTCTGCGGCCTGGGCTGACAGGCGGTTCGCCGCCGGGAACCCCGTGGCGTTGCTGGTAAGCAAGCCAGGTTTGTCATCAACTTTTGTTACCCTACAAGCAGGCCAATCACTTTATGCCTATCGTTCGACTGAAGGAAAACGAACCGTTTGAAGCCGCTCTGCGCCGCTTCAAGCGCACCATCGAAAAGACCGGTTTGCTCACCGAACTGCGTTCGCGCGAGTTCTATGAGAAGCCCACGGCCGAGCGCAAGCGCAAGCACGCCGCCGCCGTGAAGCGCCACTACAAGCGCATCCGTAGCCAGCAACTGCCCCCGCGCCTGTATTGATTTCTGATTCCAGAATCTATTGATTCCAGAATCATTCATCCAGGAACTACTCGCCCGGGTCGACGTCGTCGATGTAGTCGGGCGGTACGTGCAGTTGCGAAAGGGTGGGGCCAACTTGCTTGGCCTGTGCCCCTTTCATAACGAAAAAAGTCCGTCGTTCACTGTCAGCCCCACCAAGCAGTTCTATCACTGCTTCGGTTGCGGAGCGCATGGCAGTGCCATCACCTTCCTGATGGAGCACACGGGCGCCAGTTTCCCCGAAGCCGTGCGCACGCTCGCGGCTTCGGCGGGAATGACGGTCCCCGAAGAAAACCGCAGCCCCCGCCAGCAGCAGGAAACCGCGCGCCGCAAGGCCGAGGAGTCCCGCCACACGCAAGTGCTGGACGCCGCCCAGGCGCATTACCTGAAGCAGTTGCGCGCATCGCCCGCGGCGATCCGCTATCTGAAGCAGCGTGGCCTGACCGGCGAGATTGCCGCGCATTTCGGCCTGGGCTGGTCCGGTACGGACCGCCATGGGCTGTCGCAGGTTTTTCCCAATTACGAAGATCCCACGCTGGTGGAATCGGGTCTGGTCATCGAGTCCGAGGACGGCCGCCGCTACGACCGCTTCCGCGAACGGGTCATGTTCCCGATCCGCAATGCGCGTGGCAGCCTGATCGGCTTTGGCGGCCGCATCATCGGCAAGGGCGAGCCCAAGTACCTGAATTCGCCGGAAACCCCGCTGTTTTCCAAGGGCCAGGAGCTTTACGGCCTGTGGGAGGCGCGCCAGGCGATCCGCCAGGAAGGCCAGGTCATCGTGGTCGAAGGCTACATGGACGTGGTCGGGCTGGCGCAGCAGGGCATCGCCAATGCCGTCGCCACGCTGGGCACCGCGACCACGCCGGACCACGTCAAGAAGCTGCTGCGCACCAGCGACAAGGTCATCTTCAGCTTCGATGGCGACGGCGCCGGCCGCCGCGCCGCGTGGCGCGCGCTGCAGGCGTGCCTGCCGGTGCTGCGCGACGATATCGCCATCCGCTTCCTGTTCCTGCCGACCGAGCACGATCCGGATTCGTATGTGCGCGAGCTGGGCGCCGAGGCCTTCCGCGCCTGCCTGGGCGAGGCGGTGGCGCTGTCGCGCTTCCTGCTGGACGAGCTGGCCTCGCGCCACAACATGGACGAGGCCGAGGGCCGCGCCAGTTGCCTGCACGAGGCGAAGCCCTTGCTGGCGTCGATCCCCGAATGTGCGTTGCGCGTGCAGATCGAACGCGAGATGGCCAAGCTGGTGCAGCTGACGCCCGAGGAAATGGCGCAGGTGCTGGCGCAGCAGCCCGCCAAGCCGTTCGGCGCGCCGGCCAAGCCGGCCGCCGGCGAGGCGGGCGCCGCGGGTGCTGGCGGCGCGGCGGCGCCGCACGACGGCGCGCCGCATGATGGCGGCTACGACTTCGCCGGCCACGATTTCCATGACATCCCCGCCGAGGACGGCGAGTACGCCGACTACGGCCAGTTTCCGTCGCAAGGCGGCGAATCGGGCGGCGGCTGGAACGGCGGCGCCGGCAAGCAGGACTGGAAAGGCAAGGGCGATTGGAAAGGCAAGAGCGACTGGAAGGGCAAGGGCGACTGGAAAGGCGGCAAGGGCAACTGGAAGGGCAAGCGCGATGACGTCGGCGGCTTCGAAGGACGCCGTACCATGCCGTCGCTGGCCAAGCGCTTGTTGAGCCTGTTGCTGGCCCATCCGGAACTGGTCGACTCGATGGGCGACCAGCAGCTTGAAGTCATCGACCACGGCCCCCATCTAGGATTGGTGAGGGACCTGATCATGCTGGCGCAGTCCAGCGGCGCGCGCCATGTGGGCGCCTTGCTGGAAGCGGCCGAGCCGGACTCGGACCTCGCCACGGTGCTCAAGGGATTGCGGGTCGACGTCCTGTCGCAGGAAGACCTGCCCGATCCGCAGACCGAGTGGGATGACGCGTTGCGCCGGATCGAATTCGATTCGGCCAAGACGGAAGTGGCCAAGCTGGCGGCGGCCGGCCTGGCGACCGAGGAGGCCCGCAAGCGCTACCTGGAGCTGTCCAGCCGCATGTTGGTGCTCAAAGGTGCCGGCATACGTTAAATGCGGTAAAATCAAGGGTTTTCCCGCCGCGAATCAATATCGGCGCCGCCACGAAAGCCGAGAGGGCGGCGGCAGGGCAAGGGTAGAGGCAAAGATCAAGGCAATAGCGAGGGGGTGAACTCCGCGCAGTCGCAAGACATTGCCTGGCAGCGCGCATAGGTCGTGGATCTCGCAATACTGAATACTGGCTGAAATAAATCGGCCAGCAAGCGCTGGTGACATGGCGGCGCGGTATGGCGATGGATCCCCTGGCGCGGAGGATCGAAGCCCGTCGTGGCTGCGGGAAAACAATTGCAGGAAACGTAGCAAAAAGCGTAGCAAAAAAACGTAGCAAAAGGCGTAGCAAGAAAGCGAACGGCAGGCGGAATCTATTGCCGCTGCCGGAATCTAATTGTTTTAGGGTTTGATGGGCAGGTCGGCTGAAGATGCGCCGGGCTGGCGGGCAGGACGGATACCGGTTGTACGGGTCGGTCCGGGGCGGGTAAGCCCCAGGCGCCAGCACGAAAAAAAAGCGGACGTGTGCGTCAAACTTGTTACATAGTTAATTACTATAGCTGAGTGGTGAATCACGCAGTCCGGCGATGGTTATCTTCGCGCCGCGTCTGAGGTTTGGGTGCTGTGTCTATCTAGCTGCCAAGGGCAAGGCCCGACAGGCAAGCAACGCCTATTTATAGGCAGACAGCCCCCCTCGACGCCCGAAGTCCATCGCGGGATGAAGCCATGCACGCCAGGCGCCCAGCCGGTCACGGACCGCAACGGCGCCAGCGGGCTCGCAAGAGCTGGTGCTGCGAACAACGCAGCCGCGAGGCTTCCGCCGATTCACCTGATTTACCCGTAGGGATGCCGCGAAGGGCCTTTGCCCGGCAGCGGCGTCATGCGGTGCAACATGCCCGAACGGGTTGCGACGACCACGGAAGCGACTATGACCAAATCCACCGGCAAATCCTCCTCTGCAATTGATGCGACCGACGCCCTGGCCACGAAGGCCAAGCGGGTCGTCAGCATGGCAGCGGAAAAAGCGCCCGCCAAGACGGCGGTGAAGGTCGCCAAGCCTGCCGCGAAGACGGCCGCCAAGAAGGCGGCTGCCAAGACGGCGGCGACAGACAAGCCCGAGAAGGTGACCAAGGCTCGCGCCAAGAAGGCCGAGGACAAGCTCGCCGACCTGGTCGGCAGCGCGCGCCCGGTCCCCAGCGGCCGCCGCCCCGGTCGCCCGGCCAAGAACGCCAACAACGATTCCGACGGTTTCGACGACACCATGGACGGCGAAGGCGAAGTCCTGCCGGACCTGAAGCCGCCCAAGCGCGGTGGCAAGCGCGGCAAGGCCGATCCCAAGGATCTGATTGCCCGCGGCCCCGTCTCGGCCGAAGAATACGAAGCCCGCCGCAACCGCCTCAAGCAGCTGATCAAGCTGGGCAAGGACCGCGGCTACCTGACCTACGGCGAAATCAACGATCATCTGCCTGATGACCTGGTCGACGCCGAAGCCATCGACGGCATCATCAGCACCTTCAGCGACATGGGCATCGCGGTCTACGACCAGGCCCCCGACGCCGAAACGCTGCTGATGAGCGAAAACGCGCCGGTCGCGTCCAACGACGACGACGTCGAGGACGAAGCCGAAGCCGCGCTGACCACTGTGGACTCCGACTTCGGCCGCACCACTGACCCCGTGCGCATGTACATGCGCGAAATGGGCTCGGTGGAGCTGCTGACGCGCGAAGGCGAAATCGAAATCGCCAAGCGCATCGAAGACGGCCTCAAGCACATGGTCATGGCGATCTCGGCCTGCCCGACCACCATCAACGAAATCCTCGCCCACGTCCTGCGCGTGCGTGAAGGCCAGGCGCAGATCGACGAAGTGGTCGACGGCCTGGTCGATCCGGAAGACGGCGAGGAATACGCCGGCGCCGGTGTCACCGCCGACGAAGACGAAAGCGACGACGGCCCCGCCGGCGGCATGTCCAGCAAGCAGCTGGAAGACCTGCGCGTGAAGGCGCTGGCCAAGTTCGACGAGGTCGGCAAGCAGTTCGACAAGATGCGCCTGTCGTACGAGAAGGACGGCTACAAGTCGGACATCTACGTGCGCGCGCAGGAGTCGATCCAGAACGAACTGATGGGCATCCGCTTCACCGCCAAGATGGTCGAGAAGCTGGCCGACACGCTGCGCAACCAGGTGGAAGAAGTTCGCCAGCTCGAGCGCGCCGTCCTGCACACGTGTGTGGACCGTGCCGGCATGCCGCGCACGCATTTCATCAAGGTGTTCCCGGGCAACGAAACCAACCTGCAGTGGGTCGTCGACGAAGTGGCCGCCGGCCATCCGTACGCCGAAACGCTGGAGCGCCAGATTCCCGCCGTGCAGGAACTGCAGCAGAAGCTGATCGACCTGCAGACCCGCGTGGTGCTGCCGCTCAAGGACCTGAAGGACGTCAACAAGCGCATGGCCACCGGCGAAGCCAAGGCTCGCAAGGCCAAGCGCGAAATGACCGAGGCCAACCTGCGCCTGGTGATCTCGATCGCCAAGAAGTACACGAACCGCGGCCTGCAGTTCCTGGACCTGATCCAGGAAGGCAACATCGGCCTGATGAAGGCCGTGGACAAGTTCGAGTACCGTCGCGGCTACAAGTTCTCGACCTACGCGACGTGGTGGATCCGTCAGGCCATTACCCGTTCGATCGCCGACCAGGCGCGCACCATCCGTATCCCGGTTCACATGATCGAAACGATCAACAAGATGAACCGGATCAGCCGCCAGATCCTGCAGGAAACCGGCGCCGAGCCGGATCCCGCGACCCTGGCGCAGAAGATGGACATGCCCGAGGACAAGATCCGCAAGATCCTGAAGATCGCCAAGGAGCCGATCTCCATGGAAACGCCGATCGGTGACGATGACGATTCGCACCTGGGCGATTTCATCGAGGACACCTCGACCCTGGCGCCTTCGGACGCCGCGCTGCATGGTTCCATGCGCGACGTGGTCAAGGAAGTGCTAGACTCCCTGACCCCGCGGGAAGCCAAGGTTCTGCGCATGCGTTTCGGTATCGAAATGAGCACCGACCAGACCCTGGAAGAAGTGGGCAAGCAATTCGACGTCACGCGTGAGCGCATCCGCCAAATAGAGGCCAAAGCGCTGCGCAAGCTGCGTCACCCGAGCCGGGCCGACAAGCTGAAGAGCTTCCTGGAAGGGCAGTAAGTTTCCTGGGCCTCTAGCTCATGCCTGGTTAGAGCAGCGGACTCATAATCCGTTGGTGCCGAGTTCGACTCTCGGGGGGCCTACCAAAGAACGCCTGTGAAATCAGGTGCCTGCAGCCGCCAGCAATGGCGGCTGTTCCTTTTCTGGCCGGTCCGCGGCACTATGCGAGCGCGATCACGCGTCCGGCGGCAAGCTAGCGAGCGTTCTTCACGTAAAGGTCGACGCCGTCCAGGTAGTGGTTGGCCCTGTGCTGGGCGCAATACTCCCGGATTACCGCGTTGATTGCGGCATCATCCATGGATATCTGTTTTCCTGGCATGGTTCCGTGTCCGCGGGATATCAAATTCAAGGCAGTGAGGTATCCCTTGGCGTATCCCATCAGCCACTTTGATTGCTCTGGCGAGGCGTCAAGATCCTCTGCACAAGATTGACCCTGCGGCGGGCCTGGGGTTATACGATCTGTTCCCCAAAAAACGACCGCCGCCAGCACAATCCCGATTAGCGCGTACTTCATTCAATCTCCGCGGGGCAAGCCCACATCCAACTCGGATACAGGTTCGGCCATGGCGCAGCCCTGGACTCTATCCGCTCGTTGCGCCGACCAGAACCCATGGCTGGTCTTGTTGCGCTGAGCATTCGGGCGCTGAAGTTGGCGCACTTGCCGCGAAACTTGAAATTTCCAGAGTTCGTTGGGAAGGAAAATTTATTCAAAATCAATGCATTAGGATTGCGTGATGATTGTGGTGATTGACGCGTGATCCGTTGGTGTCGGATGCGACTCTCGGGGGCTACTAAAGAAACGCGGGTCTCGGAGGAATCCGAGGCCCGCTTTGTTTTGCGCATCGTTTACGTGGCGGGCGAGGTTCGTTCCGTTTCCATTGCCAATGATGCAGAATGCTCCCCAAGCGCCGACCTCGGTCGGGGCGGGGAGAAGCAATCTCCCCCACTGTGAGCCCCTGTCTTCCGGAAAACGACATCCCATGACCGGCAACCCGTCCACCAAGCCCGGCAACCGCCTGACGATCCTCATCTTTGTGATTCTCGCGGCGGTTGCGCTGCTGCTGATCGGGGGCGACTGGTTGATGGTGGGGCTGGGGCCGTATTTCCCGGCGTATTGGGCTGCCGTGCTGGTCTGGCTCGTCTGCGTCGTGCTGGTCATCCGGCGGCAGCGACGCTGGTGGGTGCTCGCGACCGCGCCGATCGTGCTCTATCCGGCTGTCATGGCGGGGTACTTTTTGATCGAGTGTTCGCGCAAGGCCTGCATCTTCTGAGCCAGGCTTCTTTTTCAGCCAGGAAGCCTTGTCCGGCAGTCGGTGCGTTTGCCTTGCTCCTTGGTGGTTTGGGGATCCGGGCCTCTCACTCACGGAATGGGCACGGGCCGGTTGCCGAGATTTTGGCACTCTTGGACTGCACGACGCCGAACTGCTGTCAGCGGCGCGTGGGCTGGCCGGGAGTACGATTTCAGGCATGTCTACGCCACCTTCTCAGCGAGCCTTGCTCTGGGTCGTCGCTGCCTGTTTCTTCATGCAGACGCTGGACACCACCATCGTCAATACCGCCTTGCCCGCGATGGCGCGCAGCCTGGGGGAAGACGTGCTGGCGCTCAAGCCCGTGGTGGTGGCCTACACGCTGACGATGGCGATGCTGACGCCCGCGTCCGGCTGGCTGGCCGACCGCTACGGCACCCGCCGCGTCTATCTGGCGGCCATCCTGGTGTTCGCGGTCGGTTCGGTGTTCTGCGGGCTGGCGCAGACCCTGACGCAATTGACGATCGCGCGCGTGGTGCAGGGCGTCGGCGGCTCGATGCTGCTGCCGATCGGGCGTCTGGCGGTGTTGCGGCGGGTGCCGGGCGAGCAGTACATCTCGGCCCTGGCGTTCGTTTCGATCGCGGGGCAGGTCGGGCCGATCTTCGGGCCGACGCTGGGCGGGCTGCTGGTGCAGGTGGCCAGTTGGCATTGGATCTTCATGATCAATGTGCCGATCGGCCTGGTGGGGCTGATTGCGGTGCGCCGCTACCTGCCCGAGGATGCGTTGGCCGACGTGGCGCCGTTCGACGTGCTCGGCTGCGGGCTGCTGTCGCTGTGCATGGTGTCCTTCTCCCTGGCGCTGGACCTGCCCGCCGGCGAGGGCCGCATGGCCTGGTCGTCGGCGCTGTTCGCGTTGAGCGCGCTGACCGTGCTGTTGTATGTGGCGCATGCCCGGCGGCGCGACAACCCGCTGTTCCTGCTGCGCCTGTTTCGTGAACCCAATTTCAGCGTCGGGCTGGTCGGCAACCTGGTGTGCCGGGTCGGCAGCAGCGCGGTGCCTTTCCTGCTGCCCCTGCTGCTGCAGCTGCAACTGGGCTACACGCCGCTGCAGTCCGGGTTGATGATGCTGCCGGCCGCCATCGCGGGCACCATCTCGAAGCCCTGGATCGCGCCGCTGGTGCGGCGCTTCGGCTACGACACCTTCCTGCTGGCCAACACCGTGCTGGTCGGCGCCGCCATCATGTCGTTCGCCGCGATCTCGCACGACTGGCCATTGCCGCTGCAGATCGCGCAACTGGCGCTGTTCGGCGCGGCCAATTCCATGCAGTTCGCGGCCATGAACAGCGTCACCCTCAAAGGCCTGAGCGCGCGTGACGCGGGCAGCGGCAACAGCCTGTTCTCGATGGTGCAGATGCTGGCCATCGGGTTGGGGGTGACCATCGGCGGCGGGCTGGTCGGCGTATTCTCGGGCGCGGACAATGCCCTGCTGGGGCGTGCGTTCATGCTGACGTTCCTGTGTGTCGGCGCCATCACGCTGCTGTCGGCGCTGGTGTTCCGGCGCCTGGACGCCGAGAGCCTGAACGGCGCCGGCCGACGCGCGGCCAGTTAGCGCGGCTGGGACGCTCATTGCGTTCTGGGTCCCGAGAGCCAGCGGCGCAAGGGCGTCGAGTAATAGCGCGCCACCAGTCCGCCCAGCATTGCCGACAGCAGGATCGCCAGCACGCTGGCGGCGGTCAGCGCACCGGCGCGCCACCAGGTCGACACGACGCCGCCGGAGTTGCGGCAGGATGCGGCGGCCAAGAGCAGGACCGGGAACATGTGCATCAGATAGATCTCGTAGCTGTTGCGGCCGGCCCATCGCAACGCCGCGAGAAGCGGGTTGGGACGCGCCGGGCGAAGGTGGCGGCTCCAGCCGATCAGCAGGCAGGCCACACCGATTTCCAGCGCCGTCACATTCAGGCCCAGCGCGGTCAATCCCAGCAGGCTGGTGGCCTTGCGCAGGAAGAACACCAGCGCGAACAGCGCGGCGCCGACCAGCAGCAGCTTGCGGCCCGCCTGGCCGCAGGCGATGGGGCGCGTGGCATACAGCGCCGCCAGGCAACCGATGGCGATGCCGTCCATCCCGGCCAGGTAGGCGTGGTCGGCCCAGATCTCGTTGCGGGTGAAGGCGACGCGAGCAAGCGGTCCGAGCACGACGAACAGCAGCAGGGCCAGGACCAGCGCGCGCCGGCCGGCCGCCAGCGACAACAGGCAGATCAAGGGGAATGCCAGGTAGAAGGCTTCTTCGATGGACAGCGACCACAGCACGTTCCAGGCCGCTGGCAGATAGCCAACCTGGGCTTCCAGCCAATTCAGGTGCAGCGTCAGCGCGCCGATGGTGGCGCGCGCCAGGCTGGTGTTCTCGATGACGAACCCGGGCATCTCGATCGCGTGCAGCGCGGCCAGGATCGCCAGCAGCAACAGCAGGCAGGGATAGATGCGGGCGAAACGGCGGCGCAGGAACTGGCCCCACGGCACGGCCTCGAGGCTGCCCCAGCGCTCGACGGCCGCGCGGGTGATGAGAAAGCCCGAGATCACGAAGAAGATGATGACGCCGTAGTAGCCGCTGCGATAGACGATATTGAAGAGGGCGGCGGGCAGCACCTTGCCCAGCAGGCTCTGTTCCTGCGGGATGTGGATCTGCACGTGCAGCAGCACGACACTCAGGATCGAGATGCCCCGCAGGGCATCGATGGCGGGGTTGCGGCGGGCGCCCTGCTCGGGGCGCGTGGCCCTGGGCGGTGGGGCGAAAGCAGGCATCGGTCAGTCCGAGTACGGAAAAACGCCATACTAGCCAGCACCCTGTGATGGGATTGGGCGACTCTGTATAGATTTTGTAATGCCAGGGGTGAAATCCAGCCGGCCCGCCGTGGCCCGCAAATGGAAGAGCGCCCCAGCTCGAGATGAGTCTGGGGCGCTCCTGCCCGGCTTCGCACGCGATGGGTGTCAGACAGCCCGGCAAGTCCAATCTACTGCCACCCCGGAGGGGCGGCAATAGGGAAAACCCGATATAAATTAGGGGGTTACAACATTTTCCGCCGCGCCGTTCCCGACGGGGCGGCGCGGCGATGACCGCTGCCTGGCGCATCGTCAAGGCCTTGGGATGAATTCATCCAGCTCGGCATCCGCGAATTGTTGCGCTTTCCCCGCCCGCCGACACTGGATCCCTCATTTCATCGCGAGCGGAGAGCAGCAGTGTTGGGATACCTGAAGCGTCAAGCCGGACAAGGCATGACGGAATACATCGTGGTCGTGGCCCTGGTGGCGGTTGCGGCGATCGCCGTCTATCAGTCGCTTGGCCAGGTGGTGCGGTCGCAGACGGCGGCCATGGCGCGCGAGCTGGCGGGCGAGGATGGCAGCGCCCAGTCGAACGCCGCGAGACTGGCGGTGCAGAAGGCGGCGGGCCAGACCAAGGCGCGTTCGCTCAAGTCCTTCACCGGCAATGCGGCGGCGGATCAATGACGGGCCCGGCAACGCATGGCGCGTCGCGCATCGCCCAACGCGGCCAGGCGCTCGTGCTGGGCATGATGCTGGCGGCCACGGTTTCGATGGCGCTGGCCATGCTGTATGTGCTGGGGCGCACGGTCGAGGCGCGGGCGCGCCTGATCCACGCCGCGGATGCCGCCGCCTACAGTGGCGCGCTCGAGCAGGCTCGTCAGCTGAATTTCCTGGCTTATGTGAATCGCACACAGATCGCCCATCAGATCGCGATGGTCCATCTGGTCACGCTGGGGGCGTCGCTGTCGTTCGCGCATACGCTTGCCGACCAACGCCGGCGCAACAATCCGCCCGCGCGCCTGCTGTCCACGCTGTTCGGCCGTGACATCGGACTGGCCTATGGCGCGGCGCGCGCCGCGCCCGAGGCCCAGGCCGCGTTGATGCGCGTCTATGCGGAGCATGACCGGGTCGTGCATCAGGTGCTCGAAGCGGGGGCGGCTTCGGCGGTGGCGGGGTTGCCCGCTGCGCGTGAGCGTCTCATGCGGGCAGTGCTGCGGGAAAACTATTCGGTGGCAGGGGCGTCGGGTCGGACAGGTTCAGTGGGGCCTAAGGTCGACGTGCCGACGATCCACCTGCTGAGCGATGGCTGGCCGGAATTCATCCAGCATCGCGCGGCGCGGCCCGGTAGCGCCCTGCGTTCGGCCGTCGAGCAGGCCGCCGGGCGTTACGGTTTTCTCGGAAGCCGCGACGGGACGCGCGTCAATCCTGCGATCGTCAATGCGCAGTGTCCGCTCGCGCGGCATCAACTGCGTCGCCGCGGCGCCACCTGGCTTGGCGCGGACGGGCGTTGGGGCGCGCTGGACACGCAGTCGTTCCATTCTCAACGCTTCAATCGTTGGGCGGGGTGCTACTACCGGGAATATGCGATGGGCTGGGGCGTGGTGTCGGAGCCCGGATCCGCAGGCCCGCAAGGCCTGGAATATGTCGAGAATCCGCCTGGCGATTTCACTTCCCAGGACTTCTGGCAGTGGGTGAAGCGAGCCACCACCTGGGACCTCCGTGGCGGCACAGGCAATCCCCTGGCCAATTCCCATGCCATGGCGCAGATGCAGCCTTGGCCCGGGCTGGGTTTGCCTGGTTACTACGAGGTGCCGAGCGCGCGTGGCGCTGATCCGCTGCGCTTCGCCATGGTGGTCAGCGTGGCGCACGATGGGCTTGGGGAGGTGGACGCCGCGGCGCCCAGGAGCGGGCCTCGCGGCGCGGGAGCGGATTTGGGTGGGCAGTTGAGGGTCACCAGCGCTGCCGAGACCTACTTCGCGCGACCCGAGCCGCGTACCGACGGTCGCGAGCAACCGCCGACGTTGTTTCTCCCGTATTGGCAGGCCCGGTTGGCGTCGGTGACGGCTGAGGAAGCCGTGCAGGCCCGGGAGACGCCATGAGGATTCCTCGTGCATGGCAACGCGGCCAGGCGCTGGTCGAGGCGATGGTTTTGCTGCCCGTGTTGATCCTGTCATTCATGGCGGTGGCGTGGCTGGGGCAGTTGCTGTTCACCGCGCAGGTGGCGGGCGTGGCCAGCCGCTCGGCCGCGATGGTCGCCGCGGTGGGCGGGGGCGTCCCCGCGCGATCTGTATCGTTCGTTTTGGCCGGGTCGTCGGTTGATGCGGGTGATCCCCCCTTTGCGCCTTTGCAGGCCGAGTGGCTGGGCGCCGAAGCGCGTCGGGTGTCGGTCACGGCGCATGCCGACGTGGCGGGTGTCGGACCCTGGGGCGCGACGCGTATCGAGCGGCGTACCCGCGTCGCGGCCGGCGCCGGCAACGCGGAAGGCGATGACGATGTGCGTCGCCGTATCGACGCGGCGGCGATTTCCTGGGCACAAACTGCGGAGCGCTCCTTGTCGCTGGCCCGCGAGATCAGTGGTCAGGTGATGGTCGCGGACAGCCCCTGGGGCCGGCCGGCGCTTTCCCTGGATTGGCTGTCTTCATGGGCCGACGTGGTGCCCGCGGAAGGATTTGCACGAAACGCGAGGGCGACGCGATGAATGCGCCGTCATTCCTCGGCAGGCACTGGCATGGTCCCTCGGTCCACGGACGGTCGCGCGGTGCGCACCGGGGCTTTACGTTGCCCGTGCGGGCCGCTTCGGCAATGACCGTGTGGGCGGTGCTGGCGTGGCCCGTGGCCCTGGCTGGAGCCGCCACGCAGACCCCCCGCGCATCGTCGGAGCCGGCATCCTTGGCCGGATTGCGGTTCCCTCCTGGCTCCCGCGTCGAACCCTTGGCGGATCGCATGTGGCTGAATGGCGCCCCGATGCAGGCAGTGGTATTCGATGCGCCGGTCGATGTGCCGGAACTGATCCAGGCCCTGTCGCGCCAGCAGCCCGCATTCAGCGATCTTCAGATACTGCCGGGGCAAGCGGTCCTGTCCGGCCGGGTCGGCGATGCCTTGTGGGTGGCGCAATTGGGTAGCCCTGGGAGCGGTCGCAGCGTCGGCATCGTTTCGTCGATCACTCCGGCGGCGGTCGCTGTCACCGACGTGCCCGCCTGGTTGCCGGTTGACGCGCGGCTGATGCTGGATTTCGCCGTCTCGCAAGGGCAGGGGGCCGCGGTTGAGTCGATCTGGCGCCACCTTCTTGCGCCGTCGCGGTTGGCGCCGTTGCTGCGGCAAGGATTGCTGCGCGCGGGTTGGCGGGATCTCGATAGTGGCCGGGCCGTCGCCTGGCAATCATGGCAGCGGCGCGGCGAGCGTCTGCAGTGGATGTTGACGCCGCTGGATGCCGGCAGCGGCTTGTGGATCCGGCGATGGACGCCATGACGCGCAGGTTCGTTCCCGGTCCGCGCCAGATCGCTGTCTTCCTGTTGGCGTTGGCGGCGGGTCTGTTGTCCGCCTGGGCGGTGCGTGAGCACGTGCGGCAGCGTGTCGAGACCCTGGAAGCCGCGGGGCGTGTGCCGTTGGTCAGTCGCCTGGTCGCCGCCCACGATCTGGCGGCGGGCACGGTGCTGGAAGAGATGCATCTGGCGGTGCGTGAAATTCCCGCGCAGTGGGCGCCGGCGAGCAGCCTCGAGCCGGGTGCCGTCGACAGCGTGCTGGGCATGCGACTGGCGGCGGCGCTGCCTGGCGGCGAACTGGTGCTCAATGCCTGCCTCGCGGCCACGGAACCCGTGGCCACGCCGTCGTTGGCGTCGCGGCTCGAGGCGGGGCAGCGCGCCTTCGTGCTGCCGGCCGCCGACTTCGGAAACCTGGCTGCGACGTTGCGGGCCGGAGACGCCATCGATGTGTATCTGACGCTGCCGCGTCACGGCCGGGACGCCGTGGTGCCCGTGTTGCGAGGCGTGCGGGTGTTGGCCACGGCCGATGCCCGCGCGGCCGATGGAACCCTTCCGATCACGTTGGCGACATCTGCGGATCAGATCACCAGCTACCTCATGGCCAGACAGGCAGGAACGTTGACCGCCGTATTGCGGGACGGGGCCGATGCCTCGGTCAGCGATGCCATGCCGCCCGCGGAATTGATGTCGTTGTTGAAGGGCGGTCGCCAGACCCGGTCAGCGCCGCGGGTGGTCATCCTGTATGGCGACCGGCTGGGTGGCCAGGCGGATGTATCGAGTCTGCCCTCGACGGATCTTGAATCGGAGTTTCCATGAACATCGGAATGGTCGCGGCGTTGTCCGCATTGTGCCTGGGGGCGGTCGCGTTACCCGCGTGGTCCGCGGGGCAGGCGCTCGACATGCAGGTCGGAGAAAGCCGCGTGTTGGCGGCGCCCGGCGTGACCCAGGTGGCCATCGGCAATGGCGAGGTGCTCAGCGCCGTTGCCACCGAGGGCCACGAGGTTGTGGTCTTCGCGCGCGCCGAAGGCATGTCGTCGGTGCAGGTGTGGGCCGACGGCGGCGTGCGGACCTACGCGGTCGAGGTGGTGCCGTCGGGTGCCCCACGACTGCGGGCGGAAATCGAATCCTTGCTGGCGCGCATTCCCGGGGCGCGCAGTTCGGCGGTGGGCGGACGCATCGTGATCGAGGGGGACGACCTCTCCGATGACGACCGTGACCGGATCGCCGCATTGGCGCAGCGCTATCCCGAGGTCGTTGATTTCACGGGCCAGGTGGGGTGGGACAGCATGGTGCTGCTGGATGTGCAGGTGGTGGAGATTCCCTCTTCCAGGTTGCGCGAGATCGGGGTGCGCTGGGACGGCACGACGCAGGGGGGCCTGAACGCGGCGCTGGCCTGGGATGCCGGATCGCTCGGCCGCATCGCGCGGCCGGGCGAGCAGGTGGTCGAGGCGTCGGCGCCGTTGTCCTCCGCCGCTGGTTACTTCGGCGTCAATGCGCTGTTGTCCGCCCGTATCGCCGCGCTGGCCCAGAGTGGCGAGGCCGTCATGCTGGCGCAGCCGCAACTGCTTGCCCGCAGCGGCGCCAGCGCGACCTTCCTGGCGGGCGGAGAGGTGCCTTATGTCTCGACCGACTCGCGCGGCAATCCCACGACGCTGTTCAAGCCCTACGGCGTCTCGCTGCGGATCACGCCGCGCATCGACCGTAACGGCGTCATCCGCTCGCTGATCGAGGTCGAGGCCAGTTCCGTCGACATGGCGCTGACCGCTGCCGGCGGGCCGGCGCTGCGTACGCGCCGGGCATCCACCGAATTCAACGTGCGCTCCGGCGACACGCTGGTCATCGGCGGCTTCCTGTCGCGCGAGCGCGCTGACGATGCCAGTGGCATTCCCGGCTTGAAAGACATCCCGATCCTCGGCGCGCTGTTTTCGTCGCGGCGTTACCAGCTGCGCGAGACAGAACTGGCGATCTTCGTGACGCCGCGGATCGTGTCGCGCAACGAGCCCGCCATGGCGGATCGGGTGCGGCGCGCGCACGCGCTGGTCGACGCCGCATTTCCGCAACCGCCCCGGTTGGGAGCCGCGTCGCTCGCGACCGCGGGCTGGAGCACCCGCGCCGGGGCGGGTTCGCAGTGGGACCACGACGAGCCGGAGCCCGCGCCGGCCAACCAGGAGTAGCGCCATGCTTGAAATCCAGATGACCTTTGATGATGCGACCACGCGAAAAATCGTGGCGGCGGCGCCGGTGCTGATCGGCCGCGGCGTCCATTGCGATCTGCGTATCGCCAATTGGCGCGTGGGGCGCCAGCATGCGCGGCTGCGGCGCGAGGCGTCGGCGGTCGTGCTCGAGGATCTCGGCGCGCTTGGCGGTACCTTCGTCAACGGCTTGCGCGTGGCGCGCCATGTGCAGGTGGGGCCGGATGACGAGATCCTGATCGGTCCCTGCCGCCTGAAGGTGGCGCCTGAGCGGGAGGGCGGGAGCAACGCGGCAGTGCCTGCGGCGCTACTGCCCCTGTCACCGCCCGTGCGGGAGGCCGCGGCGGCCCCCCTGCCTGTCTCGTCGTTGCCCTCCCTGCAATGGCGCCGCCGGCTGCATGCCGCGCTGCTGGGCGCGCTGGACCTGCGCCGGCGCGACGTGGCGGGCATGAGCGATGCGTCGCTGCGTGCCGAGGCCGCGCGCCTGTTGACACTGATCGTGGCCGAGGATGCCGGGTTGCCGCTGGCCGTCGACCGGGAGGCCCTGTGCCGCGAGGTGCTGGACGAAGCGGTCGGGCTGGGGCCGTTGGAACCACTGTTGGCGGCGCCGGATGTCACCGAGATCATGGTCAACCGGCATGACGAAATCTACGTCGAGCGCGAGGGCCGGCTGTGGCGCCATGCCGGCGCCTTCACCGGCGAACAGTCGGTGCGTCGGGTCATCGAGCGCATCGTCACCCCGTTGGGACGCCGCATCGACGAAAGCTCGCCCATGGTGGACGCGCGGCTGCCCGACGGTTCCCGGGTGCACGCCATCATTCCCCCGGTCGCGTTGAAAGGCGCGAGCCTGACCATCCGCAAATTCCCGACACGCCGGCCGGGGATGCCGGATCTGTTGGCAGCGGGCGCGCTCAGTGAGGCCATGGCGCAGTTCCTGGCCCGATGCGTGCGCTTGCGCAAGAACCTGGTGGTCTCGGGCGGCACGGGGGCCGGCAAGACCACGCTGCTGAACGTCCTGTCCAACGAAATCCCGGAAGGCGAGCGCATCGTCACCATCGAGGATGCGGCGGAATTGCGATTGAGCCACGAGCACCTGGTCTCGCTGGAAGCCCGGCCGTCCAATCAGGAGGGGCGCGGGCGTATCGATATCCGCGAACTGGTGCGCAATGCGCTGCGCATGCGGCCGGACCGGATCGTGGTGGGGGAATGCCGCGGCGCCGAGGCCTTCGACATGTTGACGGCCATGAATACCGGGCACGAAGGCTCCTTGACCACGTTGCATGCCAACTCCGCCAGGGATGCGCTGGCGCGCCTGGAGTCGATGGTGCTGATGGCGGGGCTGGACCTGCCGCTGGCCGTCGTGCGCGAACACATCGCGGCCAGCATCGACATCATCGTGCAGCAGGCGCGATTGTCCGACGGGCGGCGCGTGGTGGTGTCCGTCGCGGAAGTCACCGGCATGGAGAGCGGGCGCATCCAGTTGCAGGAACTGTTCCGGCATGCGCGTCATGGCGGCTTCGCCGGATGCGGCATCGTGCCCAGCTTCGCACAGGCATCGCAGGAAGCGGGCCAGGCCCTGGATGTGTCCTGGTTCGCCGTTGACCGTGTTGCCACGGGAGCCGGCCGCGCGGCGAGTTTGTCGTGATCGGGCTCGCCGCGCTGGCTACGACGGTGTGCGTCACGGCATTGGCCTGGGGCGCGCAATGCTGGCTCGCGCCCGCGCTGCGGCGCTACCGCGAGCGTTACACGAACGAGGCGGAAGGGCGCCTCGGCGAGTTGTTCGTGTTTGTCGACCCGGCATGGCTATGGGCGGGCGCGATGGCGCTGTCGGTCCTCGTGGCGGCGGTGGCCTTTATCGTCACCACCAGCGCCGTGGGCGCGGTACTGGCGGCCGCCTTGGCTCTGCGGGCGCCGCGCGCGTTGATGGGCGCCTGGCGGCGACGGCGCATCCGGCGCTTCGAGCAGCAGCTGCCGATGGCCTTGCTGATGCTGGCCTCGGCCCTGCGCGCGGGTATCGCCCTGGCGCCCGCGTTGCGGCAGGTGGTGGCGCAGGGCGATGCGCCGCTGGCGCAGGAGTTCGGGCTGGTGCTGCGCGAACAGCGGCTCGGCGTGCCCTGGGACGAGGCGCTGGACCATCTGAACATGCGGATGGCGGCCGACTCGACCACGCTCGTGGTGGTGGCGATGCGCGTCGCCGCGCAATCCGGCGGCGGCCTGGCCGAGGCGCTCGACGGCATCGCGCAGGCGGTGCGGGCGCGGCTGCAGTGGCAGGCGAAAGTGCGAGCCCTGACCTCGCAGGGCCGCATGCAGGCCTGGATCGTCGGCGGGCTGCCGGTGTTGCTGCTCGCGGTGCTGGACCGCCTGGAGCCGGACAGCATGGCGTTGCTCTGGCATACGAGGCAAGGCTGGATGGTGCTCGCGCTGCTGGCAACGCTGGAAGTCACCGGCATCCTGCTGATCCGGCGCATCGTCCGGGTCGATTTCTAAGGGAGGGCGGCGATGTGGCTGTATCTGGGCATGGCTGCCGTGGCGCTGGGCACGGGCGGATGCGCAGGGTTGGCTTTGCGTTCCTGGGGGCGTGAGGTCCGGGCCGACGCCACCCTGTCTGGGTGGTGGCGGTCGGGCTGGCCCGGGCTCGCGTGGACGGCGCCAGCGGTGGGTCGGCTATGTCCGCGAGCCTGGCATGCATATCTGGTCGCAACGGCCGCCAGGGCGGGGCTGCCCGCGACCGTGCACGGCGAGCACATCATGGCGCTGAGTCTGTTGGCCGCAATGGCAGGTAGCGCACTCGCGGGCCTGGCGGTGCTGGCGTTGCGAGGCAGCGGCATGTTGGCCGGGCCACTGCCGACCGATTCAGGGGCAGTTGGCGACGTGGTCGTGTGGGCCGTCGCCGGTGCGCTGCTGGCGGGCGTGCAACCGGCAGTATGGCTGCGTAGCCGAATACGGGAACGCCAGCGGCGGATCGAACAGGGCTTGCCGTTCGTCCTCGACCTGATGACCTTGTGCGTCGAGGCCGGCCTGAGCACGCACGGCGCCCTGCGAATGGCCGCCACCAACGGTCCCTGCGGACCGTTGCGCGACGTCCTGGGCGAGGCGCTGGCGGACATGCGGGCCGGCGTGTCCAGGGTCGCCGCGCTGCAGGCCATGGCGGATCGCTGCGGCAGTCCGCTGGTGCGCCAGTGGACCGCCGCGCTGGCCCAGGCGGACGCGTTGGGTATCAGCCTGGGGCCGGTATTGCGCGCGCAGGGCAGGCAATGCCGCAGCGAACGCCAGTGGCGCGCCGAGCGGCTGGCGTTGCAGGCGCCGGTGAAGATGCTGTTGCCGTTGATCGGCTGCATCTTCCCGTGCACCTTCATCGTGCTGGCGTTTCCGATCGCCGTGCGATTGCTGCAGGGGGCCTGGTGAACGCCCGCCTGCCGTTGTCGCGGGCGCGGCTGCGGCTGCTGCGGGTCGGGAGCTGGCCGGGCCGGATGCGTGGATTGCTGGGGCGCCGGCCGCCGGGGCCGCGTTCAGGCCTGTTGCTGGCGCCCTGCCGGGCGGTGCATACCTTTGGCATGCGCCATGCCATCGACGTGGTGTTCGTGGCGCGCGACCGGCGGGTGGTGAAGGTGTGCAGGGCGCTGGCGCCCTGCCGGGTGGCGTTATGCCTGGGCGCCGTGGCCGTTGTCGAGGTTCGGGCTGGGGCTGTTGATGCCGAACACGGAGGTATACGACGGATAGAAGCTGCAATAGAACACGCCTGCCGCGGCGATCGTGAACGGGATCTGCAGCGTGCTGGCCAATTGCGGCGACAGGCCGAGGGCGACCAGCAGCCCGGAGCACAAGTCCAGGAACAGGGCGATCAGGACCCAGGTGGCGGCGTAGACCAGGAAGGCCCACTTGTTGCGCCAGCAGGCGATGCCGGAAAAGAACAGCGCCTGCGTCAGCCGCAGACCGTGCCAGGCGACCAGGACCGGCGCATACCAGAACAGCGCCGCGATCACGATGTAGACGATCGTGAAAATGATGAGCGGGGCGCGCAAGGCCATCAGGATGGGTTCCATGCTGTTCTCGATGGACGCGATGCGCATGCCTTCCGCGAAGGCGGCCGAGAACGGCAGGAAGGTGGCGAGCCCGGCCGCCAGGCTGACGGCCGCGTACAACAGGCCCATCAGGAACAGCTTGCGGAAAACCCCCGGCTGCTTGAGCGGCTTGGCCCACATCGAGGGCAACATGACCCGGTCCGCGTCGACGTGTTTGCAGGCCGCCAGGCTCATCAGCGTGATCGACGGCATCAGGGCGATGAACAGGATCGGGCCGACGATCTGCGCGGCGAAGGCGAAAATGACCAGGAGACTGTTGACCAGCGCCCAGGTGAACATGGCCAGGGGTTGCTTGCGGAACAGGCGGAAGCCGTCTCGGACCCATTGCCAGCCGGAAGACGCGGGGAGGAATGCTGCTTGCATGGCTCTCTTGGGGAGTGATCTCTCAATAAGGGACGTGCTACCCCCAATTATGGGGGGCGTAACGATTACGGCAATACCGGCAGGCCCGGGCGGTGGCGCGCTTGCAACACTCTTTCGAAATGGCGGGGGTCGTGCGGCTTGAGCGTCTGGGCCGGGCGCGGCAGGAAAAAGTCGTACAGGCGCGACAGCCAGAAGCGCAGGGCGGCGGCGCGCAGCATCAGTGGCCAGGCCTGGCGCTCGGCGTCGGTGAACGGGCGCACGCGGGCATAGGCGTCGAGCCAGGATTCGACCAGTTCGGGGACGAATTCACCGGTATCGCGCTCGATGCACCAATCATTGACGCTGACCGCGACGTCGAACAGCCAGGTGTCGCAGCCGGCGAAGTAGAAGTCGATGATGCCGCCCATGAGCGGATCCTCGAAGGTGCCGGCGAACAGCACGTTGTCGCGGAACAGGTCGCAGTGGGCTGGACCGGCGGGCAGTGTTTGCCAGGCGGGGCTGGCGGCCGCGGCCTGCTGGGCGGCCAGTTCGGACTGCAACAACTCGGCCTGGCCGGCTTCGAGGAAGGGCAGGACCTTGGGCGCGGTCTCGGTCCACCAGGACAGGCCGCGCAGGTTGGGCTGCTGGATCGGGAAGTCCTGCGCCGCCAGGTGGGCGCGGGCCAGGGTGGCGCCGGCCAGGGCGCAATGGGCGGCGCCGGGGGCGGGTTCGTAGCCGCCCGGCAGGCGCGTGACGATGGCGCAGGGCTTGCCGTGCAGCGTGGTCAGGCGGGTGCCGTCGCGCAGCGTCTGCGGCTGCGGCACCGGAATGCCGCGGCTGGCCAGGTGGTACATCAGCTCGATATAGAACGGCAGCTGGGCGTGCGTCAGCACTTCGAACAGCGTCAGCACGTACTCGCCGCGGCTGGTGTACAGGAAGTAGTTGGTGTTCTCGATACCCGCCGTGATCCCGCGCAGCGAGACGAACTCGCCCAGGTCGAAATGCGCCAGCAGGGCGCGTGCGTCGTCATCGGATACGGGGGTGAATACGGCCATTGATCTACGAGAAGAGGGGAGTTGACGGACGTGTGCCACGGGCGCGGGCGCGTGCTTGCACGCGGCGGCGGCGCAATTTTAGACCACATGGCCCGGGGCGGTGGCGCCGTCTTCGGCCAGCTTGCCGGGCAGAATCCCGCCAAGCACCGTAAAATACCGCATCCCCTTGTTTTGACGAGTGATTCTTGGACTCCCCCGACTGGCGGCTGTGCGTCGCCCCGATGATCGATGTGACCGACCGGCATTGCCGCTATTTCCACCGGCTGCTGGCGCCGCGCGCGCGTCTGTACACCGAAATGATCACCACCGGCGCCTTGCTGTACGGCAACGTCGCGCGCCACCTGGACTTCGACGAGGCCGAGCATCCGGTCGCGTTGCAGCTGGGCGGCAGCGAGCCGGACGCGCTGGCGCAGTCGGCCAGGCTGGGGCGGCAGTGGGGCTATGACGAAATCAACCTGAATTGCGGCTGTCCGTCGGAACGGGTGCAGAAGGGCGCGTTCGGCGCCTGCCTGATGGCCGAGCCCGACCTGGTCGCCGACTGCATCAAGGCGATGCAGGACGCGGTCGACATCCCGGTGACGGTCAAGCACCGCCTGGGACTGGACTACGACGAGTCGTACGCCTTCGTGCGTGATTTCGTCGGCAAGATCTACGACACCGGCTGCCGGGTGTTCGTCGCCCATGCGCGCAATGCCGTGCTCAAGGGCCTGTCGCCCAAGGACAACCGCGAGATTCCGCCGCTGCGCTACGACGTGGTGCGCCAGCTCAAGCAGGATTTCCCGGACTGCGTGTTCGTGCTGAACGGCGGGCTGGCCGATGCTGAGCAGTCGGTGCGCGCGGCCGCCGATTTCGACGGCGTGATGCTGGGCCGCGCGGCCTGGCACACGCCCCGGGTGCTGTCCGAGGTGTCGCTGCAGCTGTGGCCCTCGGTGCGCCTGCCCAGCGATGCCCAGGTGGTCGACGCGATGATGGAATACGCCGCGCGCCAGGTGGCGCAGGGCGTGCCGCTGCGGGTCATGACGCGGCCGATGCTGGGCCTGGTGAACGGCCAGTCGGGCGCGCGGCGCTGGCGCCGCATGTTGTCGGATCCGGCGTTGCTGGCCGCGAACGATCCCGCCCTGATCTACGACGCCTGGCGCAGCCAGCGGCACGCGCCGCAGGAGCGCGGTCCTGCATTGGCGGCCGTACCGGCGAGCGCCTGAACGCGCTTGACCCTGAATGCAACAACGCCCAGGCGGCCGCAAGGTCGCCTGGGCGTTGTCCATTGGACGATCAACGGGCTCCGGCGATGATGCCGCCGTCCGATAACCGCCGGTGGCTCAGGGCTGGGTCGATTCCGCGCTTTCGGCGGGCCAGTCGCGGATGTAGGCCTTGAGCATGTTGTTTTCGAACTGCTGCGCCGCCACGATGGCCTGGGCCATGTCGTAGAACGAAATCACGCCCATCAGCGTCGGGCCGTCCATGACGGGTATGTAGCGCGCGTGCTTCTCGAGCATCAGGCGCTGCACTTCGTCGGCGCTGGTGTTGGGCGACACGCTGACCGGCGCGTCGTCCATGATGGAACGGATGGTGGTTTCGCCCGCGCCGCCATGCGCGTGCATGTGGCGGATGATCTCGCGGAACGTCAGCATGCCGACCAGCGTGCCGAATTCCATGATGACGAGCGAGCCGATATCCTGCTCGCTCATGGTTTGCACGGCCTGGGACACGGGCATGTCCGGCGATGCCGTGTAAAGCGTGTCTCCCTTGACGCGCAGAATCTCGCTGACCTTCAACATCGGTTTCTCCTGGGCGGTGGTGCCCTGATTGCTATTTCTTGTTCGCTTCCAGCTGCAGTACCGGGGCGACGCCATTTCCGGTATTTTGCGCTTCTCCGCAGAGTTCTTCCAGCACGGGCGCATTTTCCCGGGAAATCACGGCCGCCGCGGCCCGCAGGATTTCACTATCGTCGCGCACCCGCGGCTGGCCGCGATCGAGCAGGAAACGGTCGACCACCGGCGCCAACGAGGTCTCTCGGGCATCGCAGGTCAGCACCCAGAGGTCGTCCGGGGTGCGGGTGACGAGGTTCATGTCACACAGGGTTTCCAGGACGTCGTTCAATTCATCCTGGTGCAGTTTCAGTTTCGACGCCAACTGGCCGGCGGGCAGGCCGGGGGGCGTGCGGGACTGGGCGCGGCGCAGCGTGCGCAAGACCTCCACCGCGTCGACGAAGGGCGCGCCCGCGTAGCGGTTGAATTCCCAGCGGCCCAGGCGAATCAGCGGGGCGCTGGCGGCCAGCGTGGCGCCCAGCAGCACCGCCAGCCAGGACAGGTAGATCCACAAGAGGAAGATCGGCAGCGTGGCGAACGCGCCGTAGATGACGGTATAGGTGGGGAACCGCGTCAGGTAATAGGCGAAGGCCGACTTCATGACTTCCAGCGCGAGCGCCGTGACGCAACCGCCGATGAGGGCATCGCGCCACAGCACCTGGCGGTTCGGCACCACCACGAACAGGGCGGCGAAGCCCAGGGCGGTCAGCACCAGCGGAATGAACGAGATCGCCATGCTGACGATCTCGGGCACGTCGCGCACCAGCCCCAGCGATTCGCGCGCCACGAACGAGGTGGCCCAGAGGCTGGCGCCCGCCACCACCGGCCCCAGCGTGATGACGGCCCAGTAGACCAGCGCCCGCTGCGGCAACGGCCGCTGCCGGGTCACATGCCAGATGTCGTTGAAGGCCGTGTCGATCGTCATGATCAGCAGCAGCGAGGTCACCAGCAGGAATGCGCCGCCGATCGCGGTCAGGCGCGAGGCCTGGCGGGCGAACTGGTTCAGGTATTCCATGATGTTGTCCGAGACGGACGGCGGCATCAGGCTGTTGGCGAGGAAGTCCTCGAGCGCGACCCGGAATTCCTGGAAGACGGGGAACGCGGTGAACAGCGACAGCACCACCGCCAGCATCGGCACGATCGCCAGCACCGTGGTGAAGGTGAGGCTGGAGGCGACCTGCAGCAGCTTTTCTTCGTCGGCGCGCTGCGCAGTGAAGACAAAGGCACGCCCGACCCGCACCGCCCACGATGCGCGCGGGGGCGGGGACTCGGGGGCCGCCGTCGCGGCGGCGGCGGGCTCGGCGGGGCGGTTCATCAGGCGATAATAGCAGCATGAACCCTGAACTCAACCCCCGCTTGCGCCTGGCGGCCTCGCTGTCGCTGTTCGCCCTGATCGTGCTGTGCGTCACCTGGGAAACGCTGGTGGCGCCGCTGCGCCCGGGCGGCTCCTGGATGCTGCTCAAGGCGCTGCCGCTGGTCCTGCCGCTGCGCGGCATCGTGCGCGGCAACCTCTATACGTATCAGTGGGCCTCGATGCTGTCGCTGCTCTACCTGATGGAGGGCGTGGTGCGCGCCATGTCGGATCCGGCGCCGCTGTCGGTGCTGATGGCGTGGGGCGAGATCCTGCTGTCGACGGTGTTCTTCGTCAGCGCCATTTTCTACGTGCGGCCGGCCAAGCGGGCCGCCAGGAGCCAACGCGCATGAGCGCCCATTCCCTGTCCGAACTGCATGCCGTCAACTCGTTCGCGGCGTTGCCGGCCGCGTTCTATACGCGGCTCGAGCCGCAACCGCTGAACCACCCGCGGCTGCTGCATGCCAACGCCGAGGCCGCCGCGTTGATCGGGCTGGACCCGGCCGCGCTGCGGACGCCGGAATTCCTGCGCGTGTTTTCCGGGGCGCAGCCGCTGCCCGGCGGCGATACCCTGGCCGCGGTCTACAGCGGCCACCAGTTCGGCGTGTGGGCCGGGCAGCTGGGCGATGGCCGGGCGCATCTGCTGGGCGAGATCCAGGGCCCGGCGGGCGCCTGGGAATTGCAGCTCAAGGGCGCCGGCCTGACGCCGTATTCGCGCATGGGCGACGGCCGCGCGGTGCTGCGCTCGTCGGTGCGCGAATACCTGGCCAGCGAAGCCATGCACGGCCTGGGCATCCCGACCACCCGCGCGCTGGCGCTGGTGGCCTCGGACGATCCGGTGTGGCGCGAAACCGTGGAAACGGCCGCCATCGTGACGCGCATGTCGCCCAGCTTCGTGCGCTTCGGCTCGTTCGAGCACTGGTCCTCGCGCCGCCAGCCGGACCTGCTCAAGACGCTGGCCGACTACGTGATCGACCGCTACTACCCCGAATGCCGGGCCGTGCCCGCCGGCGAGGCGCCGAGCGACACCGCGCCCTACGTGCGCCTGCTGCGCGAGGTCACCCGCCGCACCGCGCTGCTGATGGCGGACTGGCAGGCGGTGGGGTTCTGCCATGGCGTCATGAACACCGACAACATGTCCATCCTGGGCCTGACCCTGGATTACGGCCCCTACGGCTTCATGGACGGCTTCCGGCTTGGCCATGTCTGCAACCATTCCGATTCCGAGGGCCGCTATTCCTGGAATCGCCAGCCTTCCGTGGCGCTGTGGAATCTCTACCGCCTGGGCGGCAGCCTGCACACGCTGGTGCAGGATGTCGACGGCCTGCGCGCCGTGCTGGACGAATTCGAGGGCGTGTTCACGCGCGCCTTCCACGACCGCATGGGCGCCAAGATGGGCCTGGCGGCCTGGCGCCCGGCGGATGAGCCGCTGCTGGACGACCTGCTCAAGCTGATGGACGCCAACCAGGCCGATTTCACCCTGACCTGGCGGCGGTTGGCCGATGCGGTGTCGGGCAACCGCGCGCCGTTGCAGGACCTGTTCATCGACCGCGAGGCGGCCTCGGCCTGGCTTGACCGCCTGCTGGCGCGCCAGGCGCAGGACGGACGCCCGGCGGCCGAGGTGGCCGCGGCCATGAACCGGGTGAATCCCCTATATGTATTGCGCAATCACCTGGCCGAGGAGGCGATCCGCGCCGCCAAGACCGGCGACGCCGGTGAAATCGAGACGCTGATGACGTTGCTGCGCGACCCGTTCACGGCCCGGACTGGCTACGAAAAGTACGCCAGCCTGCCCCCGGACTGGGCCAACGGCATCGAGGTCAGTTGTTCGTCCTGATGTTCGTTGCGCGCGCGTATTGATGGCAAAGCGGCATTTTGAGTGCGGAAAATACGGAAAATTGGCGCATTGAGACGAAAAATCGCGGTTTTTTTCTCTGCAATCATTCGTTTCCATTGTAAAAGTCGTAAGATTGTCGCCTGCGGGACACTCAGGTGGCATGCCTGTCACTGGGGCATTTGTCGACAATTTTCAATATAAAAGCACTCTGAATATGCCTGGCGCAGATGGTTTGCTGTGTATCGGCCTGCTCGAGGATGATGCGGACTTCCGGGAGGAGTTGGCGTTGGGCCTGGGCGGGTACGGTTTCCGTGTGGCGTTCGCCTGTGACAATGCCGCGGCGTTCTACCGCCGCTTGCAGGAACAACCCTGCGATATCGTCATACTCGACGCCCATCTTCCTGGAGAGGACGGTTTTTCCGTGGCGACGCGCCTGCGTGCGCTGAGCCCGGTGGGGATTGTCATGCTGACGGGCCGTAGCGCGCTCGAGGACCGGGTGCGCGGCCTGGAAGGCGGCGCCGATGTCTACATGACCAAGCCCGTCGACCTGCTGGAGCTCAGTTCCGTCATCCGCAGCCTGGCGCGCCGCATGCGCCTGGCCAAGTCGCCGCGTCCGGCCGATGCCGAGACCCGCGCGGCGGCGGCCGACACCTCCTGGTCGTTGCAGGATGGCGGCTGGATCCTGGTGGCGCCGGATGGCGCATCGCTGCACCTGAGCGCCCAGGAACGGACCTTCCTCATGGCGTTGATGGACGCGGCCGGTTCCGCGGTCAGCCGCCAGGCCCTGGCCGAACTGTTCCTGCCGGATAGCCCGGGCGGGTTCGAATTGCGGCGGATCGACGTGCTGGTCAGCCGGCTGCGCGCCAAGGCGCAGAGCGCGGGCCTGAAGCTGCCGGTGCTGTCGGTGCGCGGCCAGGGTTACGTGTTCGCGGCTTGATCCTGCGTGTCCGGCCCGGGAGGCCGGGCGGGCAGAGTGATGACGAAACGCGTCCCCACGCCCACTTCGCTGTGCATCGCCAGCGAGCCGCCCTGGCTCTGGCAGATGCGCCGCGCCAGATACAGTCCGATGCCCATGCCCTGGGTTTCGCGATGGGCCGCGCGGCGAAAGCGCGGCTCGAAGATGCGCGCCTGTTCCTCCACGCCAATGCCGGGGCCGCGATCGGTCACGGCTACCCACGCCATCGGCACGCCCTGGTCCTCGGCCTGGCCGGTTTCGATCCGGATCGGTTCGCTGGCGGGCGAATACTTGATGGCGTTGTGGATCAGGTTGCGCACCACCACGCTGGTCAGCCCGCGGTCGCAATAGACCGGCAGCGCCGCGCCGCCGGTCTGCAGCCGCAACGCGTGGGCGGTATCGGGTTGCATGGCCGCGACCACGTCGCCGGCCAGCTCGGACATGTCGGTCTGTTCGCCGCGCGGGGTCCAGGCCTGTTCGCCGAGCCGGTCCTGGTTCAGCAATTGTTCCATCAGCTCCGTCATGCGGGTCACTGATCGGTGGATCCGCGCCAGCCGGTTGTCGACGGCCTCGCCGCTGCCGGACAGGATCATGTCCAGTGATTGCGCCGCGGCGCTGATGGTGGCGAGCGGGGCGCGCAGCTCGTGCGAGATCAGCGCGTTCATCTGCCGTTGCGCATCCAGCGCGCCGGTCATTTCCACCAATCGCAATTCGCCCTGAACCAGTTGCTGGGCGTCGTCCGCTTCCTGGCGCGCGGGCTCGGCCGGCGTCCGCCGGTCCAGTCCCGCCAGCAGCAGGGTGGCCAGCGCCAGCAGCAGCCGCGCCAGCGGCATCACCAGCCCGCCTTCGGCGGGAGCCGACCAGGCGTCGTGGGCCAGGATCCAGACCGATGACAGATGCACCGCGCCCAGCGTCAGCGTCGCGGCCCGGCGCGGCGAGGGGCGGGCGGCGGCGGCCAGGAACCAGGCCGCCAGCACCGCGCTGGCGGTGGCGCCGGCGCCGGTGATCAGCCTGGGCATCACGCCGCCATCGGTGTCATAGACGAAGATCAGCGCCAGCGCCGCCAGTCCGGTCAGCCCGATGCAGGCCCAGCGGCAGGCGGCGGCCAGGCGCGCGGCAGCCGGCTGGCCGGCGGTGATGAGAGGAACGGACAGGGCCAGCAACGCCGCGTACGAGCCCGCCTGCAGCGCGCCCGCGGGGAACAGCGTCGGTTGGGTGCGCAGGATGCCCTCGACCAGCGCGAAGGCCAGGCCGGCGCCGTAGATCGCGGCGCGGGTGTGGAACCAGGCGATGGCGCTGGCCACGGCACAGGCCAGCGCGATGCCGGCCGTGAGGCCCATCAGCAGATCGGCCGATGCGTGGCCAAGGCCGTCGGCCAGTGCGGCGCCGGGCCACAACAGGACGGCTGCCAGCCATCCGGGCCACGCGGGGCGCGCCGCGCGCGGGGCGGCCGCGCGGTCGGCGCGGCGTTGGCGCGAGCGCCAAAGGGTGCGAAGAAACAATCCTTCCGTCAACTAGGAACCCATTGTTGGTCAGGCGCGTGGTCGTGAGCGCGGGCGAAGTTTACGACAGCGCCGCGAATCGCGTGGACACCGATTTTCTCAAGGGTGGCGCGGGTGGCGTCGTCGGGAACGTCCTCAGCGTACACCGACATGCCGAGCGAGGCGGCGGTCGCCACGACGGTCGCGGCCAGGTGCTGGCTGCCCGGGCTGTGCAGGATGCCGGTAATGAAACCGCCACACAGCTTGACGTAGGACAGGGGGTATTCGTGCAGGTGTTCCATCGCGCCGAATTGCCGCGACAGTCGCGACAGGCCGACACGGCCGCCGGCGGCGGTGACGATGCGGCACAGCTGGCGCAATTCGTCGCCAAGCTCCACCAGCGCGGCCGCGTCCATTTCGACGATCAGGCGCGGGGGCAGGGCCGGCCGGTCGGCCAGCATGCGTTCCAGCCGCGACAGGAACGCGCCCTGCGCCAGCGAGGCGCGCGACACGTGTACCGTCAGCGCGGCGTCGTGGGTGTAGAGCCAGTCCAGCCCCAGGCGGATGGCCTGGATGTCGCATTCGGCGGACAGGCCCAGGCGTACGGCGGGCGGCATGAAGATCGCGGCCGGCACCGGATCGGCGCCGCGGCTGTCGTGCAGCGTCAGGCTGGCTTCGTAATGCAGCAGGGCTCCGCGCACGTCCGCCAGCGCCTGCACCGTCAGCGAGAAGCGGTGCTGTTCCAGGGCAGTGGACAGCGCGTCGTGCCAGCTGTATTCGCCGATGCGGGTACTGTCGGGCGCCTGGCTGGCCGGCGCGATCTGGTCGTCGTCGGCGCTTTCGGCGCACATCAGGGCGTGATCGAGCCGGGCCAGCGTGTCGCTGACGTTGTCGCCCGGCGTGAAGGCCGCCATCGCCAGCGCCCAGCGGCACCAGCCGTGCTTGTCCATGGGCACGCGCAGCGAGCGCAGTTCGTGCCGGACCCGTTCGGCCAGCAGGCCGGCCTGCGGCGCGGACGTGCGCGGCATCAGCAGGGCGAAGTCGGAACCGCCGATGCGCGCCAGCGTCATGTCGGCGCCGCCGTTGGCATCCACCAGCTTGCGCAGCCGGTCGGCCGACGAGCGCAGCCACTGGTCGGTGAAGGCGCGCGACAGGTGCCGGTTGATCTGGGCCAGGTCGCGTTGCCGGAACATCAGGATGTGGCCGCCGGTGTCGGCCGCCTGGCCGGTCAGCGCCTGGCGGAAGTGGTCGATGAAATACTTGCGGTTGGGCAGCCGGGTGACGGCGTCGCGCTGGATTTCGCTTTCGAGCGATTCGATGCGGGCGTTCTGTTCCTGCACCGTGGCGGCGGCCTTGCGTTGGGCATCGATCAGCGCTTCGTCGACGCTGGCCGGCTCGCGCGGTCGCGGGCTATCCGCGCCGTGCGGCGCCAGCGGGCGGGCGCGCCCCAGGCCGTTCCAGCCGGTCTTGGCCTCGAGCCAGCGCATCAGGTTGGCGGCGAACAGCGTCCAGAACACGCCGGCGGCCAGGGTCAGACCGATGACGCGGACGCCGCCTTGCCACAGGGTGTCGCGCGCCAGCCGCGCGTCGGCCTGCACCGTGACCGTGCCCAGGCGCCGGCCATCCGGCCCCAGATAGGGGCGGGTGGCGGCCGGCGCATCCATGGACAGCCAGGCGTCGCGCCAGTCGCGCGACGCGCCCGCTTGCCCGTCCTGGACGGGTTCACGGCGTTCGGCTTGCGTGTCCCCGTTTTCACCGGAGATGCGCACCAATGCATACATGCCGGCCCCGAACAGCTCGTCGGCCAACTGGCGCTTGTCCTGCACGCCGCCCGGGTCGTGCGAGAGGACCCAGGCCAGCGCGCTGGCGCCGGCCTGGCCCTGCTGGGCCAGCTGGGTATTCAGATAACGGTGGGCGGCCAGCATCCCCAAGGCCTGTGCGCCAAGCAGGATGAAGGCAATCAGGAGAGCGGTGCAGAGGATCAGCCGGCGTAGTGTGGACATGGATTAGAGGTTCCCTTCGTGGCCCGCACCGTTGCCGGTGCCGTGCGATGCCGGCCTGCCAGTGAAAGGGGAGACGTCAGGCAGCGCAAGTGCCCTGACGGGAAAAATGCTGGATAAGAAACGTGACACACGTTACTAATACCTCAGTGTCGCCGCGTACGCTGTAATTCCGCATGTCACAGAACATACAGAATATTACGAAATCACCTGCGATATCAGACAACCTGTGCAATTATTTCGATCGTGATAATTGCCCGGATGATAACTATTGAGACAGGCCGTATTAATTTTCCGGTTCCGGCTGTCGTAGTAAGGGCACGGCATGGCGCAAAGGACCGGCCAGCGACTGCTATCCAAGGACCGTCATGACCCCCAACGAGCAACCAGATCAGGGCAGGAATCGAAGGAAAGGGAGCGCGTTGCTCCTGAAGTGTGGCGTTTTTTTGCGAAAATAATGCATAATTTAAAAAATGTTACAGCCCTTGGGTTTCTTTCCGGACCACAACGCCAAGGGTTTCTAGATAGGGGGCTCCGTGCGTGAGAGTTACCTGCTCGCACTGTGCCTGACGCTCGTGGGCGCACTTGCAGCGATAAGTTTGTTTTTCGTCCGCCGGGAACGCGTCCTGCGCGGGCGATTGACGCGTGATGAATTGACCGGTGTCCTGAGCCAGCGGGAGCTGCATCGCCGCGCGCGCGCGTGGCTGATCCAGGCTGAACGGCAGTCCGGCAGGGGGGCGTTCGGCCCTGGCGGACCGGTGCAGGACAACCAGGAATCCCTGGGTATTGCGCGTGCCCGCTCGGGCACGCGCGGCATTGGCGCGTTTTTCCTGGTCAGTTTTGACCAGTACGCCGAGATCAGCGCGATGCTGCGGGCCGGCGAAGACCAGACCCTGCTGGTGATGGTGGCCGATCGGCTCCGCCTGCTGACCCGCGCGCTGGGCGGCATGGTCGCCCGCACCGGCATCGACACCTTCACCGTGTGCATTCCCGACGTCGACGAGGAGGGCGCGGCCCAGGTCTCGGCCAAGCTGCTCGAAGACCTGTCCGTGCCCTACGAACTGGGTGGCCGGCCCCTGATCGCGGTGTTCCGCGTGGGCGCGGCGTTGTATCCGGACCACGGTCGCAGTGTCGAGGAATTGCAACGTTGCGTGCAGGTCGCCATGGTGCCTCTCAAGGAACGCGGCGGCCCCGGCTGGAACATGTTCGACTTCCGCATGCTGGCGCGCCAGCGTGACCAGCAGGGCCTGGAAAACGATCTGCGGCTGGCGCTGACGACCGCGTCGATGGACCAGTTCGAGTTGTATTACCAGCCGGTCTGCGACAGCGGCACGGGCGTGGTGCAGGGCTGCGAGGCGCTGCTGCGCTGGCACCATCCCGAACTGGGCAGCGTGTCGCCGGCCGTCACCATCGAACTGGCCGAACGCAGCGGGCTGATCGTGCCGCTGGGCGCCTGGATCCTGGAACGCGCCTGCTCGCAGGCGGCGCTGTGGCCGGCGGCGTGGCGCGTGCACGTGAATCTGTCGGTCAAGCAGATGAACGAAGACGGCCTGGTGCAGTTGGTGTCCGACGTGCTGGCCTCGACCAAGCTGGCGCCGCGCAAGCTGGTGCTGGAGATTACCGAATCGATCTTCATCCTGCACTACGAGCGCCACGTGAAGATCCTGAACACCCTGCGGGCCAAGGGCATCGGCGTGGCGCTGGACGATTTCGGCTGTGGCTATTCCAGCCTGAACCACCTGCGGCACCTGCCGATCGACTGGGTCAAGATCGACCGCAGCTTCATTTCCGCCCTCGAGTCCGACGCCGGCAGCCGCGAGGTGGTGTCGGCGTTGTTCGGACTGTGCCAGGCGATGCACCTGCCGGTGGTGGCCGAAGGCGTCGAGACCGAAGGGCAACGCGAGATCCTCAAGTCGCTGGGGTGCCGCGTGATGCAGGGGTTCCTGCTGGGACGTCCCGCGCCCGCCGCGGAAATTCAGGCTTTGGCGTCGGCGGTGTCATAATCGGGGTTGCTTGCAAACCCCCACCTGTTGACTTCCTATGCCCGGCAATACCCTCGGTACTCTGTTCACCGTCACGAATTTTGGCGAATCCCACGGGCCGGCCATCGGTTGCGTCATCGATGGCTGTCCGCCCGGGCTGCCGCTGGAAGCGGCCGACATCCAGCACGAACTGGACCGCCGCCGCCCTGGCACCTCGCGTCACGTCACCCAGCGCCAGGAAGCCGACCAGGTCGAGATCCTGTCCGGCGTGTTCGAGGGCCTGACGACGGGCACGCCCATCGGGCTGCTGATCCGCAACACCGATGCGCGCAGCAAGGACTATTCCAACATCACCGACACCTTCCGGCCGGGCCACGCCGACTACGCCTACTGGCGCAAGTTCGGCCTTCGCGATCCGCGCGGCGGTGGCCGTTCCTCGGCGCGCCTGACCGCGCCGACGGTGGCCGCGGGCGCCGTGGCCAAGAAATGGCTGGCCGAGCAGTACGGCGTGAAGGTGCGCGGCTACATGAGCCAGCTGGGCCCGATCCCGATTCCCTTCGTCTCGTGGGACGAGGTGCCGAACAACCCGTTCTACGCGCCGAATGCCGACGTCGTGCCCGAACTGGAAGCCTACATGGACCAGTTGCGCCGCGATGGCGATTCGGTCGGCGCGCGCATCGAGGTGGTGGCCGAGAACCTGCCGGCCGGCTGGGGCGAGCCCATCTATGACCGCCTGGACGCCGACATCGCGCACGTGATGATGGGCCTGAACGCGGTCAAGGGCGTGTCGATCGGCGCCGGTTTCGACTGCATCGCGCAGCGCGGCTCCGAGCACGGCGACGAGATCACCCCCGACGGCTTCGTCACCAATCACGCCGGCGGCGTGCTGGGCGGCATTTCGACCGGCCAGCCGGTGACGGTGTCGCTGGCCATCAAGCCCACGTCCAGCATCCGCGTCGAGCGCCGTTCCGTGAACCGCGCCAACGAGCCGGTGATGGTGCAGACGCTCGGCCGCCACGATCCCTGCGTCGGCATCCGCGCCACGCCGATCGCCGAAGCCATGCTGGCCCTGGTGCTGATCGACCACGCCCTGCGCCACCGCGGCCAGTGCGGCGATCCGGCCTGAGGCCCGCGCGCGTCCCGTTGTTCCTGACTGTTGGAGGCTGGCATGAGCCGTAATCGCTATCCCTTGCGCCGCGTGGCGGCCGCGCTGTCTCTGGCCGCCCTGGCGGGCTGCACCGGGATGAACACCACCCAGTCCGGCGCCATCGGCGTCAACCGGACGCAGTACATGTCCAGCATGGTGCCGTCGCAGGCGCTGGAGCAGGAAGCGAACCAGCAGTACGCCGACATCCTCAAGCAGGCCCAGGCCAAGAACCTGCTGGACCGCGACGCCCAGCTCGTGTCGCGGGTGCGCACGATTTCGCAGCGCCTGATCGCGCAGACCGGCGTGTTCCGCCCCGACGCCTCCAGCTGGAAATGGGAAGTGCACGTCCTGACCAGCGACGAGGTCAATGCCTGGTGCATGCCGGGCGGCAAGATCGCCGTCTACACCGGCCTGATCAACAAGATCAACCCGACCGATGACGAGCTGGCCGCGGTGCTGGGCCACGAGATTTCCCATGCGCTGCGCGAGCATGCGCGCGAACGCGTTTCGCAGCAGATGGCCACCAGCCTGGGGTTGCAGGTGCTGTCGATCGCCACCGGTTCGAGCGCCGCGTCGGACCTGGGCGGCAAGCTCAGCGACGTGATGTTCACGCTGCCCAACAGCCGCACCCACGAAACCGAGGCCGACCGCATGGGCGTCGAACTGGCGGCGCGCGCCGGCTTCGATCCGCGCGCCGCGGTCACGCTGTGGCAGAAGATGGGGGCCGCCGACAACGGCAACGCGCCGCCCGAGATCCTCTCGACCCACCCGTCGGCCGCCTCGCGCATCACCGACCTGCAAGCGGCGGCGCAACAGGTGCTGCCGCTGTACGAGCAATCCAAGGGCCGCGCGGCGCGCTAGGCGGGGCGCCCCGGGTTCAGCCGCTTGCCGTTCGTGGCGCAGCTCCCTTCTTGAGGCCGTCTTCCTGCCTCGATGCCGCGGCCGCTTGCGGCCATTCCAGCCGTTCACCATGGTAGTATTAGTACTAGTATATTGGGTGTAGTTGTACTAGGTTCAGAGGCTGGGCATAATCCTTCACATGCCGCAGCGGCCGGCGTGGAAGCGATGGATTCGCCCCATGCGAGGCACGAGCCGGATTGTCTATTTGCAGAGCGCATCCATGGCCCAAACCCTTTACGACAAACTCTGGGACGCCCACATCGTCCACCAGGAATCAGACGGTACCTGTCTGCTCTATATCGACCGCCACCTGCTGCACGAAGTGACCAGCCCGCAGGCGTTCGAAGGCCTGGCCATCGCCCAGCGCAAGCCGTGGCGCAACGGCGCCAACCTGGCCGTCGCCGACCACAACGTGCCGACGATGAACCGCGCCCAGGGCATCGATGACCCGATCTCGCGCCTGCAGGTCGACACGCTCGACGCCAACTGCGACAAGTACGGCATCACCGAATTCCGCATGAACGACCTGCGCCAGGGCATCGTCCACGTGATCGGGCCGGAGCAGGGCGCGACCCTGCCGGGCATGACCGTGGTCTGTGGCGACTCGCACACCAGCACGCACGGCGCGCTGGGCGCGCTGGCGTTCGGCATCGGCACCTCCGAGGTCGAACACGTGCTGGCCACGCAGACGCTGCTCATGAAGAAAGCCAAGAGCATGCTGATCAAGGTCGAAGGCGAACTGCCGTTCGGCTGTACGGCCAAGGACGTCGTCCTGCACATCATCGGCATCATCGGCACCGCCGGCGGCACCGGCCACGCCATCGAGTTCGCGGGCAGCACCATCCGCGCGCTGTCGGTCGAAGGCCGCATGACGGTCTGCAACATGGCCATCGAGGCCGGCGCCCGCTCCGGCATGGTCGCCGTCGACGACAAGACTGTTGAATACTTCCGCGGCCGCCCGTTCGCGCCGTCCGGCGTGCTGTGGGACCACGCCGTGGCCTACTGGCGCACGCTGCGCACCGACGAAGGCGCCAAGTTCGACACCGTGGTCGAAGTCAATGCCCGCGACATCAAGCCGCAGGTCACCTGGGGCACTTCGCCTGAAATGGTGCTGCCGGTCGATTCGCGCGTGCCGGACCCCGACCGCGAAAAAGACGACGTGCGCCGCAGCGGCATGGAACGCGCGCTGGAATACATGGGCCTCAAGCCCAACACGCCGCTGACCGACATCCGCGTGGACCGCGTCTTCATCGGTTCCTGCACCAACTCGCGCATCGAGGACCTGCGCGCCGCCGCCGTCGTGGCGCGCGGCAAGCACGTGGCCTCCAACGTGCGCCAGGCCATGGTGGTGCCGGGCTCCGGCCTGGTCAAGCAGCAGGCCGAGCGCGAAGGCCTGGACAAGATCTTCATCGAGGCCGGCTTCGAATGGCGCGAGCCGGGCTGCTCGATGTGCCTGGCCATGAACGCCGACCGGCTCGAGCCGGGCGAGCGTTGCGCCTCGACCTCGAACCGCAACTTCGAAGGCCGCCAGGGCCAGGGTGGCCGCACCCACCTGGTGAGCCCGGCGATGGCTGCCGCCGCCGCCGTGGCCGGCCACTTCGTCGACGTCCGCACGTTCCGTTAAGCGCCCACCGAGTACCGACATCATGCAAGCATTCACCACTCACGAAGGCCTGGTGGCTCCGCTCGACCGCGAAAACGTCGACACGGACCTCATCATCCCCAAGCAGTTCCTCAAGTCCATCAAGCGCACCGGCTTCGGCCCGAACCTGTTCGACGAGCTGCGCTACCTGGACCACGGCGAACCGGGCATGGACAACAGCAAGCGTCCGCTCAACCCCGATTTCGTGCTGAACCAGCCGCGTTACCAGGGCGCCTCGGTGCTGCTGGCGCGCAAGAACTTCGGCTGCGGTTCGAGCCGCGAGCACGCGCCCTGGGCGCTGACGCAGTTCGGCTTCCGCGCCATCATCGCGCCGTCGTACGCCGACATCTTCTTCAACAACAGCTTCAAGAACGGCCTGCTGCCCATCGTGCTGTCCGAGCTCGAAGTGGCGCGCCTGTTCGACGAAGTGAAGGCGTTCCCGGCCTACAAGCTCAACATCGACCTGGACCGCCAGGTGGTGGTGGCGGCCGACGGCCGCGCCATGAAGTTCGACATCGAGCCGTTCCGCAAGTATTGCCTGCTCAACGGCTTCGACGACATCGGCCTGACCCTGCGCCACGCCGACAAGATCCGCGCCTTTGAAGCCGAACGCCTGGCCCGCCATCCCTGGCTGGAAAGCCGTCCGATCGCCTGACCCTGCCTTTCCTATCGACCACAGGACCGTTTTTTCCATGACTCACAACATCGCAGTCTTGCCGGGTGACGGCATCGGCCCCGAAATCATCGAACAGGCCGTGCGCGTCCTGAAGGCGCTGGACGTGCCGTTCGACATCAAGCAGGCGGCCGTCGGCGGCGCCGCCTTCGACGAGTTCGAGCACCCGCTGCCCCCGGCCACGCTGAAGCTGGCCAAGGAATCGCACGCCGTGCTGTTCGGCGCCGTCGGCGACTGGAAGTACGACAGCCTGCCGCGCGAATTCCGCCCCGAGCAGGCCATCCTGGGCCTGCGCAAGGCGCTCGGCCTGTTCGCCAACCTGCGTCCGGCGATCCTCTATCCCGAGCTGGCCAGCGCCTCGTCGCTCAAGCCCGAGATCGTGTCCGGCCTGGACATCCTGATCATCCGCGAACTGACCGGCGACATCTATTTCGGCACGCCGCGCGGCGTGCGCTCGTCGCCGGACGGCGCCTTCAGCGGCGAACGCGAAGGCTACGACACGATGCGCTACGCCGAATCGGAAGTGCGTCGCATCGCCCGCATCGGCTTTGAATCCGCCCGCAAGCGCAACAAGAAGCTGTGCAGCGTCGACAAGGCCAACGTGCTCGAGACTTCGCAGTTCTGGCGCGACATCGTCATCGAAGTGGCGCGCGAGTATCCGGACGTCGAGCTGTCGCACATGTACGTCGACAACGCCGCCATGCAGCTGGTGCGCAACCCGCGCCAGTTCGACGTGATCGTCACCGGCAACCTGTTCGGCGACATCCTGTCGGACGAGGCCGCCATGCTGACGGGCTCCATCGGCATGCTGCCGTCGGCCTCGCTGAACGCCGGCGGCCAGGGCCTGTACGAGCCCAGCCACGGCTCGGCGCCCGACATCGCGGGCCAGGGCATCGCCAATCCGCTGGCGACCATCCTGTCGGCCGCGATGCTGCTGCGCTACTCGCTGAACCTGGCGCCGCAGGCCGACCGCATCGAAGCCGCCGTGCGCCGGGTGCTGGCCGATGGCCTGCGCACCGCCGACATCTTCGAACCGGGCACCACCAAAGTCAGCACCTCGGGCATGGGCGACGCCGTCCTCAAAGCCCTGGCCTGATGCCTGCAAGGGACGCGCCCTTGCGGCGCGGTCCCGCTTCCAGGGGGCCGCCCGCAGGGCGGCCCTTTTTCATGCCGATGTTGCCGCGGCGCCGCGAAAGCGGGGCGGCTTTTATTGCGGCCCCGTTTTTTCAAGCTGCGCCGCAACATCCCTGCGTGCATTCTGATAAATTGTTGGGTTCTTGCACGTTTTTTCACCACACCTTGTCCCCACCTTTAAAGAGCGATTGAAATGAATCAAGCAGTAGGCCTTGTCGGCTGGCGCGGTATGGTCGGCTCGGTGCTCATGCAACGCATGCGCGACGAGAACGACTTCGCACTGATCGAACCGGTGTTCTTCTCCACCAGCAACGCTGGCGGCGCCGCCCCCACTTGGGCGACTGGCGCGGGCCCGCTGCAAGATGCCTACAACATTGACGCTCTGAAAAAACTGCCGATCATCGTGACGGCGCAAGGGGGCGACTACACCTCCGAGGTCTACCCGAAGCTGCGTGGCGCGGGCTGGAACGGCATCTGGATCGACGCCGCCAGCACGCTGCGCATGGCCGATGACGCCATCATCGTGCTGGACCCGGTCAATCGTCCCGTGATCGACGCGGCGCTCAAGCGCGGCGTGCGCAACTTCATCGGCGGCAACTGCACGGTCAGCTGCATGCTGATGGGCCTGGCCGGCTTGTTCAACAACGACCTGGTCGAGTGGATGACCACCATGACCTACCAGGCCGCTTCGGGCGGTGGCGCGCAGCACATGCGCGAACTGCTGACCCAGTTCGGCGAGCTTAACCACGCCGTCAAGCCGCTGCTGGACGACCCGGCCTCGGCCATCCTGGAAATCGACCGCGGCATCCTGGCCAAGCAGAAGGACGCGGCGCTGCCCCACGAGCACTTCGGCGTGCCGCTGGGCGGCAGCCTGATCCCCTGGATCGACAAGGACCTGGGCAACGGCATGTCCAAGGAAGAGTGGAAGGGCGAGGTCGAAACCAACAAGATCCTCGGCCGTGGCGCCGCCTTCGGTTCCGCCGCCACCCCGATCGACGGCCTGTGCGTGCGCATCGGCGCGATGCGCTGCCACAGCCAGGCGCTGACCATCAAGCTCAAGCGCGACCTGCCGCTGGACGAGATCGAAGCGCTGATCGCGCAGGGCACGCAATGGGCCAAGGTGATCCCCAACACCAAGGAAGAAACCATCCGTGAACTGACCCCGGTCGCGGTCACGGGCACGCTGGACATCCCGGTGGGTCGCCTGCGCAAGATGTCGATGGGTCCGCAATACCTCAGCGCCTTCACCGTCGGTGACCAGCTGCTGTGGGGCGCCGCCGAACCGCTGCGCCGCATGCTGCGCATCGCGCTGGCCGAAGCCTGAGGCCTGGCGGGCGGCGCTGCCGCCCGGTCGCGAAAGGCAGGTTCGACAAAGGCACCCGCGGGTGCCTTTGTCGTTTGCAGCGTGTCGGACTGGGCGCCAATGTGCCCGCCAGCCAACGCCGATGCGCCTTTCAGGTTTGTGAAACGCGCTCGATCCATTACACTTTTCCGGTGAATTGAGGCTTGTTCTCACGCGATCGCCGCGAACAGGCCCTCGCCCGAAAATCGACGATAAGAACGGAATTCCAGCTTATGACCCAGCGTTCGCGCCAAGTGAAGCATGCCCGCCGTTTGAAGGCCCTCCAGTGGGCGATCGCGCTGGCGATCGGCGCGAGCGCTTGCAGCCCGGCGTTGGCGATGCGGGTGGGGCATTCGCGCGTGGTGTCGGCGCCGGGCACGCCGTTGCAGGCGCTGGTCGGGCTGCAGGAACTCACGCCAGACGAAGTGTCGTCGCTGCGCGTGTCGGTGGCCGACGAGGCGGCCTGGCAGCGCGCGGGCCTGAAGCCGCCGGCGCCGTTGGCCAGCCTGGTGGTGCGGGTCGAGGACGGCATGGATCCGACCCGCAAGAACCTGCGGGTGCGATCGACGCAGGCGCCGGCCGGCGGCGCGGTCGACCTGTTGCTCGATATCAGTTCCAGTTCGGGCCAGCGGCAGGTGCAGGTCAGCATCCTGGTGCCGCTGCGCGGCGCGGGCGCCGACGTCACGCCGGCCGCGGTGGGCACGCCCGGCCGCGCGGGCGGCACGGCAGGGGCGGTCAACGTCAAGTCGGGCGATACGCTGTACGCCATCGCCCAGCGCAACGCCGTGCCCAAGGCCTCGATCTACCAGATGCTGGTGGCGTTGTGGCGCGCCAACCCCGAGGCCTTCATCCAGAACAACATGAATCTGGTGCGCTCGGGGCAGAAGCTGGTGATTCCCGATGCGGCCACGGTGCGCGCGGTGGATCCGGCCGAGGCGCGCCGCATCTTCAATGAACATGCCGAGGCGTTCGCCCGCTACCGCGCGCGCATCGGCGCGGCGGCCGGCGCCAATCCGTCGGTGGTCAAGGGCCAGGACGCGGCGTCCGGCACCGTGGCCAAGCCTGGCGACAGCGGCGTGGCGAGCGCTTCGCAGCCGCAGGACCGGGTGCGGTTGTCCTCGGGCCAGGCCCAGGGGGGCGCGGCGGCGCAGGCCGACGCGCAGGCGGACCAGCGCACCTCCAACGAGCGCGCCATGGCGGATGCCGAAGGGCGCGTGAACCAGTTGCAAAGCAACGTCGATGAATTGAACAAGGCCGTGGGCGGGCAGGGCGCGTCCGGGTCGGGCGCCGGTGTTGCCGGCGCCTCTGGCGCCGCGGGTGCTGCGGGTGCATCGGGCGCCGCCGGGGCGGCCGGTGCTTCTGGGGCCACGGGTGGCTCCGGAGCGGCTGGCGCTGCGGGTTCGCCGGGTGCAGCGGGTGCAACAGGCGCAGCGGGAGCGACCGGCACGCCGGGCGCGACGGGTGCCGCTGGTGCGCCGGGGGCGACAGGTGCAAGTGGTGCAACAGGCGCTTCCGGTTCGACTGGCGCGAGCGGGACGGCAGGCGCTCCGGGCGCAGCGGGCACGACCGGCGCAACGGGCGCTGCGGGTCCTGCGGGTGCAGCGGGTGCAGCGGGCGCGACCGGCGCAACGGGCGCTGCGGGTCCTGCGGGTGCAGCGGGTGCAGCGGGCGCGACCGGCGCCGCAGGGGCTGCTGGCGCCACGGGAACCACGGGGGCCACGGGCGCAACCGGTGCCACAGGCGCGGCAGGCGCCCCGGGAGCTGCGGGCACGCCCGGCGCCTCGGGCGCTCCAGGCGCCAGCGGCGCCGCCGGCGCATCGACGGCCGCCACGCAACAAGACAAGGCCGCCGCGGATGCGGCGGCCAGCAACACCAAGGATAAGGATTTGACTTCTTCCATGCCGGCCTGGCTGGCCGACAATCTTCTCGTCATCGTCACCGCCGTCCTGGCGCTGATCGCCTTCGCCATCGCCTGGGTGCTGCGGCGCGCGGGCGCGCGGCGCGGCGACGATGACGAGGAAACCTATGCCTACAACGAGCCGGCGCTGGACACGGCGGCGCTGAACCGCAAGCTCGATTCCATCAGCCTCGACCTGGATGAGCCGCCCACGAACGAACCGCGCCCGGCCAGCGGTCCTCGGGTTTGAACGATGTCTAGAGTTGCATTGGGGCTGGCGTACGACGGCTCCGCCTGGCAGGGTTGGCAGACCCAGCCGCACCGGCAGACGGTGCAGGACACATTGGAAGCCGCGCTGGCGCAGTTCTGCGGCGTGAAGGACGCGGTACCCACTATCTGCGCCGGCCGCACGGATACCGGCGTGCATGGCGCGATGCAGGTGGTTCATCTCGATACTCCCCTCGAGCGCCGCATGGAGTCGTGGGTACGCGGCGCCAACGCGTTCCTGCCGCCGAGCATTTCCGTACAATGGGCCAAGGCGGTGCCGGACGATTTTCACGCCCGTTTCTCTGCCCGTGCCCGCACCTACGTCTACCTGCTGTGGCGCGGGCGCGTGCGTCCCGCGCTGTGGGCCGGCCGCGCCGGCTGGTGCCATCACCCGCTGGATGTCGAGGCGATGCGCGCGGCCGCGGGCGCCTTGCTGGGCGAACACGATTTTTCCAGTTTCCGTTCCTCGCAGTGCCAGGCCAAGCATCCGGTGCGCGTGATGCACCGGCTCGATATCGAAGAGCGCGGCCCGTTCCTGGTGTTCACGCTGCGCGCCAACGCGTTCCTGCATCACATGGTGCGCAACATCATGGGGGCGCTGCTGCAGGTCGGGCAGGGCCGCGAGTCGGTGGACTGGATGGCGCAGTTGCTGTCATGGCGCGACCGCCGGCGCGGCGCGCCCACGTTTTCTCCCGATGGCCTGTATCTGTCGGCCATCGAGTATCCGGACGAATTCGGCCTGGACGAATTGGATGGCGGGGCCGTGCTGCTGGCGCCCTTTACCCAAGCGCCGGGCAGCCCGTCCTAGCCGGACGCCCGCGGGCGCCCACTGGAGGACTGTCTCATGCAACGCCGTGCGTTTTTGAAACGAACCGCCCTGGGGGCCGCGAGCGGCGCCGCGATCGCCGCGCCGGTCTACGCGCAGGACGCGCCGGCCGTCTCGTGGCGGCTGGCCTCCAGTTTTCCGAACGAATCGCCGACCCTGTTCGCCGGCGCCGAGGACGTGGCGCGCTACGTCAGCGACGTCACCGACGGCAAGTTCCGCATCGAGATCTTCTCGGCCGGCGACCTGGTCGATGCCGGCCAGGTGCTGGACGCGGTCCAGCAACGCATCGTCGATTGCGGCCACACCGCATCGACGCGCTATTTCGATACCGATCCCGCGCTGTGCTTCGATGCCGGCGTGCCGTTCGGCCTGAACACCCGGCAGATGAATGCCTGGATGCTGCAGGGCGAAGGGCTGGCGCTGACGCGCGTGCTGTTCGACAAATACGGCATCCTGAACTTTCCCTGCGGCTTCACGGGCGCGCAGATGGGCGGCTGGTTCCGGGGCGAGGTCAAGACGCTGGACGATCTGCGCGGCCTGAAGATCAAGGCCGGCGGCTTCGCCCGCCAGGTGCTGGCCCGCATGGGCGCCGAGCCCGTCGACCTGCCCATTGCCGACACCTACGCGGCGCTGGAGCAGGGCGGCGTCGACGCGGTGGCCTGGATCGGCCCGCACGACGACGAGAGCCTGGCGCTCTACAAGGTCGCGCGCAACTACTACTTTCCCGGCTGGTGGGCGGGCACGTTGCAGCTGTCGCTCTATGTGAACCAGGCCGCGCACGACGAGTTGCCCAAGTCCTACCAGGCGGCGCTCGGGCTGGCCTCGCGGATGGCCACCGCCAACATGATCGCCAAGTACGATGCCGGCAACCCCGACGCGCTGCGCCGGCTGGTGCAGCGGGGCGCGCAACTCAAGGCCTTTCCCAAGCCGATGCTGCAGGCCGCGCACGAGGCCGCGCTCAAGCTCTACCAGGAATTGAGCGCCAGGGACCCCATGTTCAAGAAGCTGTACGAGAGCATGACCGCCTTTCGCGACAAGGAAATTCCCTGGTTCCGCGTGGCCGAAGGCGGATTCGATTCGCTCATGGCCAACCTGGGGCAGCCGGCGGCTTGAGCCGGGCCTGTTGCCTGGGCCCGACAGGCGCCGGGGCGTGGGGCACGCTCGCCTTATACTGACCGCATCCGTCGCGCTGGGCGACGCAAGCGATGAATTCCATGCGCACACGCATCAAGATCTGCGGCCTGACCCGCGAAGAAGACATCGACGCCGCCGTCTCGGCCGGCGTCGACGCGATCGGCTTCGTCTTCTATCCCAAGAGCAAGCGCTATGTCACGCCGACCCGCGCCGCGCAACTGCGCCGCGCGGTGCCGGCCTTCGTCGACGTGGTGGCGCTGTTCGTGAATCCCGACCCGGCCGACGTGCAGGCCGTGCTGGACGAGGCCGGTCCCGAACTGCTGCAGTTCCACGGCGACGAGACGCCGCAGGAGTGCGCGCGCTATGGCCGCCGCTACCTGCGCGCGTTTCGCGCGGGCGCGCCGGGCCTGGCGACGGCCGAAGACCTGGCGTCGTATTGCCGCGCCTATGGTGAAGCCGCTGGCTGGCTGTTCGACAGCTACAGCGCGGGCTACGGCGGCAGCGGCCATGGTTTCGACTACACCTTGCTCGCCGACGTGAAGGCCGATTCCGTCTCGCGTCCGCTGATCCTGTCCGGGGGGCTGACCCCCGACAACGTCGCCGGCGCGGTGCAGTCGGTGCGGCCGTGGGCGGTCGATGTGAGCAGCGGCGTCGAGGTCGAGCAAGGAATAAAAAGTTCTGATAGAATCTCGGTCTTCGTTGCTGCGGTGCATGCCGCAGACGCGAAGAGATAGGGAAGGTTGTAGTGTGCGTATGAAGAATAATGTGAGTGAAAGCTCGCGATATTTTTCGGGGCGCAATAAAAACAGCAAAAAATCTGAAAAGACGATTTGCAGAGTTTAAAAAAGCACTATATAATTCTTCTTCTTTGCAGGCGGTTAGCTCAGCTGGTTAGAGCGCCACGTTGACATCGTGGAGGTCGTTGGTTCGATTCCAATACCGCCTACCAAATTCCTGCAAAGTGAGTGCTTGATCGAGCTAGTCAAGCGCCACCCTGAAAAGCCGCGACAGTCTGAGACTTTCGCGGCTTTTTGCTTTTTCGCCCGATTTCCATTGCGCTAGATCCCGCTCGAGAGCTTCGCCGCCAGGATCATATTGGCATTGCGGATCCACCCCGGAACCAGGAAGGCGTCCACGATGACCCAGGCGGCCACGGCGAACAGAATGAGGAAACCCACGCCGATGCCGCTGAGCGCGATTCCCAGCACCGTCAGGATCACCATGGCGGCGGCGCTGGCGCTTTTGCCGCTGTAGAAGCGGTGGCCGCCCAAGCCGCCCAGGAAAAACCATAATAGATAGGCCACGCCGACGCTTTTGCGATTGGCGTCGTACATCATGGTTTGCATGGCGGGACTGTTCACGTTATCTCCGGGAAGAACCTGAGGCCGGCCATCAGCGGCCGGTTTTGAGTCGGCGTGACTTTTGAATCACGCCGCGTCAAATGATTGGTTCTTTCTCGAAGACCTGCCAGACGTGGTGGCCATATTTCAGACTTGCAGACAATCCGCGGATAACAGGCGCGCCGGGTTGGCCGTCGTCCCGGCGTCTTCCAGGTCAGCCCGCCCGCAAACAGCGCTCCGCCATTTGCATGTAGTGTCCCAGCGTCGGCGTCGACAAACCGACCACCTTGGCCAGGTCGTCGTAGCGGCGCAGCCGCACGGCGGCCAGGGCGTGCGACTGGGTGGCGAAGGCGTCGGCCTGGGCCGGCGTGAAGACGCCGCCTTGCAGTTCCAGGCTCTGCACCGATGCCGGTGACAACGTGTCCAGGTAGGCCGGTTCGATGGCGCCCAGGTAGCGCTTGGCGGCCACGTGCAGGCGCACCGGGGTGGTGACGTCGTCGTTGAACAGCTGGGCCAGGGCGTCGGCGGCGACTTCCTGGTGGCGCATGTCGGTGGTGATGCTTTCGGCGAGCATGAGGTGGCCGATGTCGTGCAGCAGCGCGGCGACGATCACGGCTTCCGATTCCCCGGCCTGCTCGGCCAGTTGCGCGCATTGCAGCGCGTGCTGGGTCTGGCTGATGGCCTCGCCGCCGTAGTAGGCGGCGCCGTGGTGGGCGAACAGGTTCTCGATTGTGGGCAGGGTGAGCATGGGATGCCTTCGTGGACAGGGACCGACCGCGACGATATCGCTCCTTGGTGACATCTAGATGACTAGAGCATATCAGGCTCGATCCGCGCGCTCCGGTTTCGGTGATAGTCTTGGGCCTCACCTGGGAGAATCAATGCGCGTCTTACTGTTCAAGCTTGCCGTCGTGAGCGCCTGCCTGTCGCTGGCGGGATGCCTGGCCACCGCGCCGGTCGCGCAGCAGTCGCGAGCGGACGAGATTCCGATGTATGGCGGCGTTGATCGTTCGGCGCCGGCGGTGAAGGCGGCGGACGACAAGCTGATCGCGGACGCGACGAGCGCCTTCGGCTCGCGCGCCAATGCGGCGCAGGCGTGGGTGGAGCAGGGCTTCCGGTTCTACCAGGCGGACCAGCTGGGCACGGCCACGCGGCGCTTCAACCAGGCCTGGCTGATGAACCCGGACAACCCCGGCGTCTACACGGGATTCGCGGCGGTGCTGCACGACCAGAACAAATTCTGCGACGCGATGAAAATGATGGAGAAGGCGCTGACCCTGAAGCCGCCATCGTTCCAGGGCATTTATGCCGATGCCGGACGCATCGCCGCGCGCTGCGCGGCGCAGGACACGACGCTGACCGGCCCCGAGCGCGCGGCCATGATCGCGCGCTCGGACGCCCTGTACCGCAATGGCGAGCGGGTGGAGCCGGACAAGGCCTATCTCTACAACTCGTGGGCCACGGCGTATTACTGGAACGGCCAGTACGCGGATGCCTGGACCATGGTCGCCAAGGCGCGGCAGGCGGGCGGGCGCGGCAGTCCGCGGTTCCTGGAGATGCTGCGCGCGAAGATGCCGGAGCCCGCGCAGCACTGACGGCGGCGTGTCGTGGCGTGGCGCTTTGCGTCGTGGCGCGGCGAGCCGAACTGAACTGAGGTGAGCTGGTCCCGTCCCGTGAAGGGAGGACGCTAGCTGCAGGTCAGGATATTGATCCAGGCGATGGCGCTGGCCAGCAGTCCCGCGGCCTGGACCCGTTCCGGCGTCTGGCGGCCGGCCTGCAATTGGGCCAGGGCTTTCTTCATGTGGGCCAGCGGCGTCATCTCCGGGGCGGCGGGCGTGGCGACGAGCGCATTGTCGGGCCGTGGCGGCTTGGCGCGGGGCATTTCTTGGGTCAAGGGTGTCTCCTGGGGCGAGGCCGGTCGTGGCGCGAGGGGATGTGACCGGAGGCGGCGGCAAATGTTCCAGGCGTCTTTGTGATCGGGGCATGACGCTCTCGCGCTTTCCC